>DXMU01000009.1 GCA_019414025.1 Collinsella sp. | reverse complement strand
GCCCACTCGAGGCTGCTGATCATCGACGAGCTCGGCTACCTCGACGTCGGCAGCGTGGGCGCGGACCTGTTGTTCCAGCTGATATTGACGCGCTACGAGCAGCGCTCGACGATCATCACCGCCGACGTGGGGATCGGCGGCTGGGGCAGGGTGTTCGGGGACGACGTGGCGGCGAGCGCGATCGCGGACAGGGTGTGCCACCACTGCCACCACTGCCACCTGGTCAAGATAGCCGGCAGGTCCTACAGGCTGAAGGACCTGCCGAGGGACGGACCCGTCAAGGCGTGACCGGAATCGGTGAAAATACGTTAGCGCAAGCGGTGAAGCCGCCTTTGCGCGAACGGCGCGTTTGATTAGTGAAACTGGTGAAAATTAGATTGACGCTAACAGGGGCGTGCCCGTCGCGGCGTTTCACGGGGATGTCTCGCGCCATCCCCGGACCCCTTCGCGCCAAAGGGACGAGTCCCCTTGGAACCCCGGGCCGCCGCCGGCGGGCCGTGAACGGCGGGACAATCACTCGGCTTCAACTCGCGATCGCCCCGCCGGCTCTCGCTCCGGCTCCGTTCGATGGCTCCCCTGGGTCGCCATCACTGCGCCTCCGCTCACCTGTCCCGTTGCACTCCGGTCGATTCGGCCTACGCTTCTCGGGGCATGCAAGATATGTATTCCGTGCAACGGAATATCTTGCCCGGCCGAAGCCGGGATGTGCGAACCGCTCCAAAGTCGCTCCCGCAGAACCGTGCAACAGGCTTACCGGCTGTTGCACGGACCTCAGATATGAAAGTCAGTCCCGGCCTCTTTCGTCATCCACACCCTCGCGAGCCAGCTCCCACGCGGCCCGTATGGCAAGGTCGATTCCCCTTGCCGTGAACCTCATAATCCGCCCGGTCGAGCGGTTGACGGCGTAGCCGAGCCTCGCGCCGTTGATCTTCCTCGTCTTGCCGAGGGACTCCGAGTGATAGCGGTATTGCAGCGCCCCCCGCTTGGATCGGGCGATCTCGATCCCATCCGATTCCAACCGCCTTGCAAACTCTCCGAAGCGGTCGGGGCAGCTCTTGAGCCTCCCGACCTCCTCTGCCCTCTGGGCGACAATCGCTCGGACCCTTGCGTTCTCGGATTTGTCGGATCTCCCCTTCTTTGCCATCTCGCGCTCCTCGCGACCGGGCTGGCGCGCGTGCACCTTCGAGTTCGAGAGGCCCCTTTCGAGCTGGCTCAGGCCGTACTTCGTATCGAGCTCCTTCACCGTTCTCACGCGGGATTTCGCCGCCGCCCTCGCCGGCCCGTCGTTCAGACGCCGCCCAGTCTCGAGGTCCGTCCTATTGATGGCGAGGTGAGCGGCGAATCGGGCCGATCCATCCGACCTGCACCTCTCCTCATGCAGCACAATCACGATCTCCTGGTTGGGATAGCGCTTGGCGATGTAGTCCCTCGCGTACTCCATGCAACGCGAGGGCGTCATCGGCCCGCCGTTGCAGGAGCACTCGTCCGGGTTGAAGCCGATCACCTGATGCTGCATGTACGTGCACCTTGAGCCCTGCTTCCCGGGCCGGTTGTGCCCGGCCGCCTCCCGGGTGGCGTCCATTTCCTCGAACCATCGATCCTCATCGATGATGTGCTGGGTATCGTGGTCCAGGACTTTCTCCCTGTCCCAATCGAAATACCGCTTGAGGTTTTGGAGGTGCTCCCCGCTCATGACGCTCGCCTGCTTGATTGCGGTCATTTTCCAACTCCCTTCAAAAACCGCCGTCAGTCGACGAAGAGGCCGGACCATCCGTCGGCAACAGGCGGCTCCGCGGCCTCTTCCTCGAATTCGGGAGTCCAGAGATCGACGCCGTCCTCCCGACCCATTTGCCTTGATATCAGCCTGGCCTGGTATTCCATCCTCTTGGCCGCCTCGTGCTCGCGCGTCCCCAGATCGAAGTGCTCCTTCGTCGGCATCCGCGTGCAATCGCAGACAGGGGCCCGGAAGCACCCCGCATGTTCCCTGCCCACGCCGTTCTCCGCGGTCTTCACCACGATGACGCCGTCCTTGTCGGGGGACATCTCCGTCCACTCCCAAGGATGAATCAGGTCGTCGGCGTGCTCGCTGTAGGATGTCGACCCCGTACCGCCCGAAGGCCCCCTGCTCGAGCTGGTTCCCATGGTGTGCCGCGTCGTCTTCCCGACTAGCTCGGTGAAATACTGGCGGTCCTCGGCCTCGCCCAGTTTCATGGCGACCTTGACGCCGCAGTTTGCCAGGATCTTCTTCCGTCCGTCGCGCTCGCCGTACTTGTTCAGCTGAGAGATGTTCTGGACTGCGCCCATCCAGAACAGGTCGTACGAGCGCCCAAGGCTGAGAAGGCTAGGCAGGCACTCGACCTTCGGCAGGTTCCCCCATTCGTCGCCGAGGATGGACACCGGCCGCGGCAGCTTTCCACCAGCTGCGTCCGCGATGGAATACACGGCAGCGTAGAGCTGCTCGAACAGGACCGCCGCGATCGCGTTGTAGGGGGAGCCCTCGTCCATCACGTGGAGGAACAGCGCGGTCTTCTCGCTCAGGATCCTACTCGGATCGATATCATCGCCCGAGACCATTCGCGCAATCGGCGCCGAAGCGTAGATCCTCAGGTTGACCTTTAGCGTGGAAACGATGCTCCTCAGCTCGTTGCCGCCGCTCGAGATGAACTGTGAGGCACGCGAGCGGGCCGGATGCCCCTGCGGCAGGGAACGGAACAGGCCCTTCAGCGGCTCACACGGATCCTCGCCGGCCCCCTCCGTCCCCAGGCACATGATGTGGTAGACCGTCGCGAGGTGCTTGCAGCCCCGCGGGCAGCCCTCGTCCAGCACGACCAGAAGGATCGTCGCGGCGAGCAGCGACCGCGCGGATTCCGTCCAGTGGCTCGCCTTCGCATCGCCCTCCCCGGCGATGAGCGTACGGGCGACGGCATCCGCGGCCTGCTCAGCCCCCGGCAGATTCCCCCCGTTCGCGAGCCTATCGACCATTTCCAGTGGATTGAACGTGTCGCTCTTCTCGGGATGCTGGGCGTCCAGCAGAAGCACCCGGTACCCGCGACGCTCCAGCTCGTCGCCCGTCAACTCGATGAGCTCACTCTTCACATCGGACACGATAATGGTCTGCGGCCTCGATTCCCCGTCATCCGCCCCATACGTCAGCAGATCAATTGTCGGGATCAGCAGCGATCTTGATTTTCCGGCACCCGTTGAGCCGTCGAGGAACATGTGCCGCCTCGGTTCGAACAGATACTTGGAGCCGAACAGCGTCTTCTCAAACCCGTACACGAATCCTCTGCTTTTCGGCTGTCCGTGCCCGTCCCAAATCTCCGAGCCCCGGATGGTCTCCGGCCCCGTTTTCACCCGCGCCTCCCCAAGTACACCTCCGTCGGCGGCTCGCTCCTTCGAGGAAGCCGATAGCTGCATGAGCACGAATACCGACAGGAACAGCGCGAACGAGGCGAGACAGCCAGGGACGCAATGAGGCCCCACGTTAATCCACCACCAAATGGTGTTATCCACGCTCAGGGTGAATCCGATCGAGCTCAGCTCGATTGGAAATCCGAGGATCATGCAATCGAGGGGAATGGCGATAAGTGGCGCAAACCCCGCGGTAAGCAGCGCTGCGAAAACCAGCGCCATGACCAGCTTCTCCTTCACGAGAACCACCTACTCTCTCGCACGGGCGAGTAGGTCGTTGACCCAGCCCACCGCCGTCGAGACGATTGATGTCGCCCGGTTGAGATTATTGAGGACGACCGGATCGGACCCGTAGGTGTTGAGGGCGCGGACCGCCTGGTTGAGGTTCGTGCCGATCTTCTTCAACTCAGTCCTGATACCGGCAAGTTCCCCCGCGTCGGCGACCCTGACCGGCTTCTCGCCGCAGAGCAGGGCGGCATCGCGCATGAAGGAGGACGCCGGCATGTTCATGGCCGCCGCCTTCTCCTCGATAGCCTTACGCTGCGACTCACTCATCCGTACGTTGATATGCGTATTCATGGAAGTCATAACCATCCAATCCGAGCGGGGCCGACGCATCGGCCCCGCCCCTTTTATTAAGTTGAAATTGTTTGGAGCATCTGACCGATGCGCCCAATCCTCACCCTCGCCCAGACATCGAAGGGGACTCCCGGCAAGCTGCCGAGATATATACGGTATGGTCGCCATTGTTCTCTATAGATATCGAGAGCATCGAGCAGGCGCTTCCATTCCCAAATGAGCTCATCGGCCGAGAGCAGAGGAAGATCCCTGTTCTCGGCGCGCGCGAGCTCATCGGACGACAAGCATGGATTGGGAGCCCGGTATCCACCAATGTAGGGTCCGGGCTCCATAATTAGCCGATTTCGGTAAACATCGCTGCTGGTGCGTTGAACTCAAACTCGACAATACCGCAGGAACCGTAACGGTTCTTTGTGATTGAAGCAATGACGGGCCGTTTTTTAAGCAACATATTGGCATTACGCTCTTCGGGCTTATCGCCCTTAATAGAAAGCGACATAACGAGATCTGCCGAATACTCGAACATGTTGCACCCGCCTATCGCCTGAAGCCCGGTGGTCTGCTTGTCGTAATTAACGCGGTTAATTGATGAGATAGCGAAGAGCGGACAATGGGCCTCATCCACGATTCGGCGGAGCTCGGAAGCGACGAGCTTGAGACCGATACGCTCGTCGGCAATGCGCAGTTCCTGCGGCAAAGAGACGATTTGCGCGTAATCAACAATAACCAGTGGCGGTTCGCCATGTTTATCGGCAACCTCTTCGATTGCCTTTCGCATCCCGGCATATTTAATTTCACCAGGAATGATATACATTCGCTCGGCGATGCTGCGGGCGTAAATGTCGAGAACCTTCTCGAAGAGCCCGCGTTTGTCCTCAGACATGCCATCGCCGTTCATATCATCGTGCGTGAGCTCGCCGCCCGAGATGCGGGTGAGGCTCTTCGCGAGCATGCTGTCTCGCCCGAGCTCGCCCTCAAAGATGACCACCGGATGGCCAGCAATGGCCCATCCGTCGGCGATTTGCTGCATAAACGTTGTTTTACCCGTACCGGGTCCGCCGGGGACGATGCACAGGTATTGACGAAGACCTCCGAGGATAGTATCCAGCGCACCGTGTTCGATATGCCCAAGCGGCCTATTCTTTAAGATACGCAAGGCGGTCTCGTCGAGGCCGACGCTCATGGGATTTAAAGCCGGCACGGTTCGCTCGCCTCCAATTCATGGAGGTATGCAAAGAAGCTCGATTCAAGGATGTAAATGCGGCGGTGCAACGCAATCGCGCGCCCGCTCTCCTTCATCATCTTCGAGGCCGTAACCGGACTCAAGCCGGTTATCTTGCACACTTCAGCGATGCCAAGAAGGCGCTCGTGGCCCAAGTTGGAATCAGAAGAAACCGCAGTTGATGCTTGTACGGCAGCGTACGGTTCAGGCTCTACAATCATGGTAGAATCCTTTCAGGCTAGCTCGCCCCTCCCCCTTCGTCGCCAAACTTAGATAGGGAAGGGCGGGCGGCTTTTTAATCAATGACCGAAAATAAAATAACTCCTTTCAAACAAGCTGGTCAGGCGCTTACTGTTTATATTGTAACACTGTCTGTTGCACAATCATATCTAGTTACAGTTCTAATTTCTAATTCACTTTCTGACTGTATAGACTTTATTGTCTGACTGATTTAATATATATACAACGATGATTGGAGTGGTTATGGGACGTTTACCATTATCCGGAAGTAAGATGCGGAAAATTAAGTTCGGAACAACTGTTCAGGCGACGACCCCGGAGAAAATCGAAGAGCTACGCCTCAAGAACCCCGAATCAGTCAGAAGCACCGGCGAGGCTATCGACTATCTATGCAACCTGCTCACGGGGTTGCAGCCGAGGGTCGCCAGGGCCCTCGATGAGGCGTGCCTCAGGGAAGCTCGGCAAATCACCAATGAAATGAAGGCCCTTCCCGTTGACGGATCAGAAGAAATGAGTTTTAGTCAATTGGAACTTTATCGAGAGCAATTCCAGAGGCTCCACGACCATTTCTCTTTATATTGCGAGAAAGAGGAGAGGCCCCAGGGAATGAGACGGGTCGATCTCCTCGGCGGCGATTACGCTGTCCTCCCCTCCTCTTGGACTTTATTGGAAACAGAGGAATGCGCGAAGTCTTGCAGCCAGGTCGGAATTATCGAAATTCGCGGCGGCGCAAAATACGATGCGCCTCATTTTGCCTTCTTCCATAACGGAGAGTACAGTCAAAAGGACAAATTGCAGCGCGCAACCAAACTCTGGCCCCGCATGACCGACGTGATGCGCGACGAGGTCAAACTGGTCACAGATGATGAGGGACATTACCTAAATATGGACGAGCACCTAGCCGCCCCCATCATTTGTTATTTCAACCTTCTAGATGCCAGCTACTATCAGTCTATGGAGCTGGAGCCGCCATATGGCGCAATGATCTACCGAAACAATGTCGCTTAAAAAGGAGGCCCCAAAGGGGCCTCTTTTTTAGCCCTTTTTAGCCCTTCAGCAGATCATCCAGCACTGATGCTGCCTTCTGGTCATTTGCCTCGATAAAGTGGCTATAGATAGACAGCGTCGTCGATGGGCTAGCATGGCCCAAACGCGCCTGGATCGTCTTAATGTCCGCATTGGCACCAACGAGCAAAGTCGCTTGCGTATGTCTAAGCTCATGAGGCTTCAGCCCGCTATAACCCGTATAGCGGGTACGTTTGACGCCGTCACTCCCAATGACTTCCCTGCTCTCCTTAAAAGTACCGAAGCCGTTTTTCGCCGCAAACAGCCTAAACGCCCTTGAATAGTTATGTCCATCCATCCGGGTCACAAGAGCCCGTTTGCCGTTGGCGGCGTCAACGATCCCAATGGAATGGACAATGGGCGTTTCTCCAGTCTGCCCCACTGCAAAGGAATCGAACTCACTCCGCTGAATGGCTTTCCACCTGTCCAGATAGTCGGCAAGTTCATTTCCAACCGAAATCTTACGCCTGCTCATCTTTGATTTAGGCGGCCTCAATGTCCTGTCGTTCGTATATTGCTTTACTATCCTCAGAGTCTTGGCGTCGGGGTCATAATCCTCCCATGAGAGACCAAGGGCCTCCCCCTTCCTCAAACCGCAGAGAAGTAGAAGCATTGTGCATGTCATAAAGGAAGATGGCTTCTCCTCCAAAAGGACCGCAAGAAGCCTTGCCGCCTCATCGGCGCTCAGCGCCTTACGAGCCT
The DNA here is from genome assembly GCA_019414025.1 of Collinsella sp. Classification (GTDB taxonomy): domain Bacteria; phylum Actinomycetota; class Coriobacteriia; order Coriobacteriales; family Coriobacteriaceae; genus Collinsella. Next base: position 26,206 of record DXMU01000009.1, on the reverse strand, counting down.
CGACATTCTGCTTGGGCAGTTTCACTCCCCTACAAGGGTTTTTGCCCACGAGGTCGTTATCGACGGCATCCTCCATTACCTGTTTGAGCTTGATGTGGATGCGGCGAATTTCACTTTCGCTGAATCGGCCTTCTTTTCTAGCCTTGGCATAAGCAGTGCGAACGTCATCCGATTTAAGCCGAGTGAGATCGGGATTGCCGAACAGCTCGCGTATGTGACGAATGTCCAAACCTTCACGCTCATAAGCAAGAGGTGATCCCATGGTCGACTCCCTGTTCGCGTGAAACCTGTCCGCATAATCTGATAGGCCCAGAGGACCATTGCCACGGTTGGAAGCGCCCTCAAGTTCAGCTCTATAGGCCTCCAGCGCCTTGGCGACTTCACTCGGCCAGTTTTTCGGGTTCTTGCTTCTGCAGTGAACCCTGCGTGACGGACTACGGCGGTACCGTCCTGTCTCCGGATCTTTTCCCAGGGAAAAATAAATCCGATAGACGCCTTTGCTCTTATCGATGCATTCCGATGTGCCGCGAGCGGTCTTTTTTATCAATCCCTGCAATCATATCCCTCGTTAGATTTTCGATTAGGCTTGCTGGCAAAGCCTTTAAAGCTTTGCCAGCAAGCCTAATCGAAACTTTTCACACTTTCAAGTCTCTCTAAGTGTGAAAATAGTGGGAAATATGATTCTAATAGCTAGCTCAATAATTGTTAGTTACCTATTTCTACCTGCGCTTCCTTTTAATTCAGTGAAATTGGCCTCATCTCGTCAAATGCCGAATTCACGTACTCGTAAAGCGGGGGTCACCGGTTCGAGCCCGGTCGCTGGCTCCATTGTTCAAGATAGCCGCCTTCGGGCGGCTTTTTTGTTGCCGATTTTGAGTGCGTGCGCGCCAATCCAAGCATCGCCACGTCAACAGCGGCCCACTCGGTGGACTTCGGGTTTAATGCTTAGGGGCGGGGATTTACCAAAGTGAAATCTTAATGAAAAGAAACCCAGCTGCAACAATTGCCATGGTGAGGGCTCGAATTGGCCATATAGATCTAAAATAGTCACGATATACAAATGTCGAGAGACGTTGGGGATATAGATGAAAAGAACTAAGGGTTTTCTTTTGTTGGTATTGATGCTGCTCGGACTGTTCTGCCTGAGTGGCCCTTCTTGGGCCAAGGCTGTCTGTCCTGAAGGTGAGCCTCAGCAGTCTTATACGGGCAGTCTGCTGATAACTGCTAAGGAGGGCGATGCCGACTCTCAGTCTTGGGTAAATCCCCTTGCCACTTTTGAGGGGGACGGCGGAACGGTCAAGCTTGACCATATTGGTAGCGGGATTTTGAGGTGGCAAGTTCTTCCGGACAAAATTGCGAACGATCCCTTCTCTTTTGCTGGAACGATATATCTATACAAGGTTGTGAGCGGAAAACAAAAATACGTCGATTGCTATCCGACAAACGGGTCTGGAATTGCATTCACCGGCATTTCGGGGCAGATTGATACACATGTACGAAAGGGAACCTATGTGGTGCGTTGGGTTGGAGCTGCTGCAGGCCCGATATGGATTGCGGTCTTGCGCCCCGATGTCCAAATAGGTTTCTCTCTCTAGACGGGAAGTTGCTCATGAACGCCATATACGACGGGGATGACTGGGTCGATCATTATACTTGGCGCCTGGTCGGCTCGAACGACAATGGGGATGTGGTGTTTGATGGACTATGTCCAAAGCATCTCCATCCTTTTGTCTCGTCGTTAATTGAGAGTTCCGCTCGTGTTGCCCCCTACAGCTCGGCATCGCTTCATGATACGGACGTTTTGAAGACCATAAGGGAATCAATTGACGAGGGCACGATGAGCGGCCCGCTGTTTTCTCGGCTTGTGGGGCTAGATGAGATTGGCTCGAAACGACTGCTTGCGGGCGAAAAAGTGGAACTCACTTATCGGTCGATGATTTCAATCCTGCGGCTAGCCGATGTTCTTCGCAAATAAATGAGGCTTCCCTATTCAAAACAGAAAACCCCGCCAAACGTGATTTCCCTAGGGAAAACCCGTTTGGCGGGGTCCTAGCGTGATTTCCCTAGGGGAATCACGCCATCAGACGAACAGCTCAGCCGAGCAGCTCGCTACTCCTCCCAGTAGGCGTCGGCAAGCAACTTAAAGCAGATCTTCTTGACCGGCTGTGCGCCATCGCCCGGGAACTCGAGCGTGGGCATGTGGGGCTCGCCGGCAACGAACAGCGCGAATTTGTCGTCGGCAAGATCGCCGGCGATCGAGGCGTCGGAATCAACCAGGTCGTAGTCGTCCTTCTCGTCAAACTCCTGAACCAGCGTCAGGCTGCCCGTGGCGACCTTAAAGGCCTCGCGACCCTCGACATCGATCTGCAGGTCGTGATAGCGCTGATGCGTCTCATAGTGAGCCTCGGTCTCGGGACGCGTCGTGGGAGCCATGACGTTCGCAAAGACCTTGTCGCCCAGAATCGGATGGCTGCCGACCTCGAGCTCCGCCGGGTCGTTCTCCTCGAGCCAGTCGATCAGCACGTCGAGGCCCTTGAGCATTCCGCGGTATTCCTCGATATCGCCCAGTGCACCGTAAATCATCTAAATCCCCTCTCGGATCGTTTCTTTGGCGGCTACTCGGCAAACGCGTTACCGACGCTGTTGCCACCCACATACGTCTCGACCAAGGTAAGGTCGGGACTGAACACGACAAAGTCGGCATCGCGCCCCAGCATAATGTTACTGCACTTGTCGTCGACATGAGCTAGCAAGCGATGCCGGGGCCGACGCCCAAGCTCTTACAGCTCGGTCACGACAACGCCGTTGTAGACCTCGTCCCAACGATCCATGACCAGATGGCCGGTCATGGGATCCATGGCGTTGAGCTTGCCGCAGGTGTTGGCGGTACGCAGCACCGTCTCATCATCCGCGCCGGCTGCGATGGCGTGCGCAAAGCCGGCAATGGTCGAATCGCCAGAGCCCGTCGCGTTAACGGCGGGGATATCGGGCGTCTTGGCGCGGAATGCACGGCCATTATGGAAGCCCACGGAGCCGGCAGCGCCCATGGACACGACGACCCAGGGGATATCGGAGAAGCGGGCATCAGAGGCGAGCGAGGCGCGGAGTTCGTCCACATCGTCGGTGGTAAAGCTCGTGCCCAAAAGGCCGTTAATCTCGGTCAGGTTAGGCTTGACCAGCTCGGGCTTAATTTTGGACTTAAGGGCGGCCTCGAGCGAAGCACCCGAGGTATCGAGCAGCACCTTGGCGCCGGCGTTCTCGGCAATGCCCGTGATCTTGGCGTAGTAGTCCGCCTCGACACCACGGGGCAGCGAACCCGAGATGGTGACGACATCGGCCTTGCTCGCAAGCTCGGCGAACTTGGCGGTAAAGGCATCAAGCTCCTCGGGGGCAATCGTCGGGCCGCTCTCGAGTAGCTCGGTCTGATTGCCGGCGTGGAGGATGTTGAGGCAAATGCGAGTCTCGCCCTTGATGGGTACAAAATCATTCTTAATGCCGTTGGCATCCATGAGCTCGGCCATGTAGGCGCCCATGTGGCCGCCGAGCAGACCGGTTGCCACAACGTCGTCGCCCAGCTGACCCAGTACACGGGCCACGTTGAGGCCCTTGCCGCCGGCAGTCTTTTCGGGCGTCACACGGTTAACGTCGTCGATAATGAGCTCATCGAGCTGATAGCGTGTATCGACGGACGGGTTCATCGTAACGGTGAGGATCATTTTTAGCTCCTTATCTCGCAGGCTCCTTGTGCCTCGCGATACGAGTCGACAAAACGGAATTACAGAATCTCAATCGTGAACGAGCGAACGACGGTCTCCTTGGGCTTGGCGACAAGGCAGCCACGCTTATGCTCAAGCACGTCGTCCTCATCGGAACAGGTCGAAAGACCGCCCCAAGGCTCAACCGCCACAAAATCGCCCTCGGGCTTGCTCCACACAATGAGATATGGGAAGCCCCCAAAGCTCAAGCGAACGCCCTTGTCCTCGCCCTTCTTGGAAAGCGTGACCTGACGGCTCTCGAGCACGTCAAAGATGGTCTCCGCACAATCGAAGAGCTCATGCGACAGAGGCAGCGTCTTTCCCACCATGGGGTTCTTGGAGCGGTTAGCTACATCAATCAATCCGGTCGAGGGGACAGCGGTGCAAAGCTCCGCAGCCTCGTCTTTCTCGAAGCGCAACTCGTAGTCCCTATAGGCCTCGCCCTCGTCGAGCGGGCACCTAAAGCCGGGGTGTCCACCGATAAAGAACGGCATGTCCTCGGTGCCCTCGTTGGTCACCTCATAGGAGACGCGCACGGCGGCGTCCTCGAGCGTATAACGAGCGACAAGCTTAAACGGGTAGGGATAATCGCTCAGCAGCGCGGCGTTATCCTCCGAAGCCAGGCACATCGCCAGCTCGTTCTCGCCTTGGCTCTGCAGCTTCCACTCCTGCTTGCGCGCAAACCCGTGGCGAGCGAGCTTTACATGATGCCCGGCAAACGTCATGGCGCTGTTGTCGCGCAAGCCTCCGCAAATCGGGAAGCAAATCGGCGCCTGGCCGGACCACACTGCGGGATCGCCCTGCCACAAATACTCGCGACCGTCGGCCTCAATCGAGGTAAACGAGCCGCCGGCCGTAGACACCTTAATAGAAATCGAATCGTTGGAGAGAGCGTATTCCATTGCCCATCCTTTCGAACAACTGCGTTTTGCTCGCAAGTACCCGTCTCGGCCCTGACCAAAGGACAAACCCGCACGTTCATCGATGCGTCCGGTATCCCAGCCATGCAACGGGGTACCATACAGACATTGACGTCATTACAGCTGAAAGGCCTTCTTATGCGAACCATCATCCTCTACGCCTCACGCCACCACGGCAATACGAAAAAGCTCGTGGACGCCATCGTTGAGGCGCACCCCGAGATCGATACCCTCGATGTAAAGACGCTCGGCAAAAACGAGTATCCCGACCTGCACGAATATCATCTAATCGGTGTCGCCACGGGCATCTATTACTCCGAGATCGACAAGGACATGGCACGCGTGCTCACTAACGTGCTGCAGCCGCAGGACAAGGTGTTTGGCCTTATGACCTACGGTGGCAAAAACAAGTGGTACGGCAAGGACATCGATGGCATCTGCCGTATGAGGCAGGCCATCTTTATGGGTGTCTACGGCTGCCCCGGCTTTGATACGTGGGGGCCGTTCAAACTCACCGGCGGTGTCCAAAAGGGACACCCGACCGCTGAGGAAATTAAGGGCGCCGTCGATTTCTTCGACAAGATCGAAAACGAGTATGGCGACATCATCGTCGAAGAGTACGCCAAGCGCGAGAAGCGCCTAGCATACGAGAAGGAGCATCCTGCAGGAGGCTTGGTGGCCGGCGTTAAGCGCACGGCAAAGAAGATCGCTAACAAGCTGTAACTGTGAAGGTGCTTTTGAGCGTTTAACTCATACGGCGGGTCCGAGCAAATTCGGGCCCGCCGTCTTTTTGTATCGTTACTCGGTAAAGGCGTTGCCGACGCTCTGGCCGCCAACATACGTCTCGACGAGGGTGAGCTCGTGGTCGAACACGACAAAGTCGGCGTCACGGCCCGGCATGATGCTGCCGCACTTATCCTCGATGTGCGCAGAGCGAGCCGGCACCTCGGTTGCCATGCGAATGGCGATATCAGCGCTGGCGATGCCCCAATCGACAATGTTCTTGACACCCTGGGCAAGCGTGAGCACCGAGCCGGCAATGCTCTTGCCGTCGGCGAGCCAGCACAGGTTGTCCTTCATGATGACGTCCATGCCACCGCTGGTGTAGCTGCCCTCGGGCATGCCGCCGCAACCCAGGCAGTCGGTGATGAGCACCGTATGCTGCCAGCCCTTTGCCTGCAGCAGCGCCTTGATGGCGGCAGGGTTCACGTGCTTGCCGTCACAGATGATCTCGGCGTAGGTCTCGGGCGTGGACATGGCAGCGCCCACGACACCGGGCTCACGGTGATGCAGCCCGCGCTGACCGTTATAGGTATGCGTAAAGCAGCTGGCGCCGGCGTTGATGGCGGCGATACACTCATCGTAGGTGGCGTCGGAGTGACCGATGCTGGTCACCACACCCTTGGCGTTCAGAGCAGCCGCATAAGCAGCGGCACCGTCGCGCTCGGCCGCCATGGCGCTCTTAACGATGCGACCACCCGCAGCCTCCTGCCACTGGTCGAAGATCTCTTCGGAGGGATCGATAAGGTAAGCAGGGTTCTGCGCGCCCACGTGCTTCATGGTAAAGAAGGGGCCTTCCAGGTAGATGCCCTGAATGCGAGCACCGCAGAAGTCGGGGCCGCGACCCTCGTCCGCCTGGGCGATGGCGGCGCAGGCGTCCTTAATCTGCTCGACGCCATCGGTGAACGTCGTAGGCAGCCAGCTGGTGGTGCCGCGACGGGCGAGCTCGGTCGAGCTGATATCGATACCCTCGGGGTCGTTATCGGTAGTCGAGTGGTTATAGAAGCCATGGATGTGGGTGTCGACCATGCCCGGCGCGATCCACGATCCCGTGTAGTCCTTAATCTCGCAAGAGGGCTCGTCGGCCTGCCAGGCGCCAAAGACGCCATCCTCGACCATAAGATAGCCGCCCAGTTGCGGGCCTGCCGGCAAGAAGAACTTGTCAGCCTTAATTGCGTACGTGCTCATATGCACTCCTCGCTTCTAAAGCAGTTGACTGTGGTGATGCTTATACCCAGCTCACGTAAAACAAAAAGCGCCCGCCCGCCGTTATGAGCGGACGGGCGCCCTTACAGGGGGACGCGATTAAGCGGTGAAGGGGTGAATCGTCACGCCCTTGACCACGCGGTTGACCGTGCCGGTGGGGCTCGGCGTATCGGGCGTGTTACCCACGCGCACGGAGTTGAGCAGGCTGATTGCCTGGGCAAACATCACGAACGGCAGAGCAAGGTAACCCTCGGGGAGTGCCTCATAGCCCTTAAAGATGAAGGACTCACCCTCGTAGACAGTAGCGCCATCCTGCTGAACGGCAACGGTGTGCTGAGCAATATCGTCGCCACCGATCTCGTTGAGGATGTCGATGTCGTACTGACGGGTGTAGGCGTCATTGTTGACGAACACGAAGACGAGTGTCTTATCGTCGACGAAGGACTTAGGTCCGTGACGATAGCCCATGGAGGTGTCGTAGGAAGTAGCGACCAGACCGTGAGCGAGCTCGAGGATCTTGAGCTGGCTCTCCTGGGCAAGGCCACCGAAGGAGCCAGAACCCAAGTAGGTCACGCGGTTGAAGTCGCCAGCCAGGTAATCGGCGATCTCAGGCTCACGGGAGATGACCTCCTCGCCCATCTTGGCGATGGTCTCGACCCATTCAGCCTTCTGCTCATCGGAAGCCTCGTCAAAGATAAGGGTGGAGAGCAGGGTCATGCAGGTGTAAGAACCGGTCATGGCGAAGCCCTTGTCGTTGGCGCGCGGAATGAGCAGCGTCAGCGCGTTGGGATCATCGGCAGACTCGACGGCGAGCTTGCCCTCGGGAGCGCAGGTGATGTTGAGGAACTTAACGTTGTGGACGAGCTCCTTGGCAACGGCAACGGCGGCAAGGCTCTCGGGGCTGTTGCCAGAGCGGGCAAAGGAAACCACGAGCGTGGGATCCTCGGCGCGCAGGAAGTCGCGCGGGGCGCTCACGATGTCGGTCGTGGCGATGGGCTTAAAGTCGTAGAGATCAGTGTTGCCAGCGTGACGCAGGTACGGGGCGCAGGTATCGCCAACGTAGTCGGACGTACCGGCACCGGTGAAGACAACGGACAGACGACCCTCGCCCATAGCGCGAGCCTCGGCCAGAAAGGCCTCGATGGCCTCCTTGTTCTCGCGATAGATGTTGAGCGTATCACGCCAAAGCTCGGGCTGCTGAGCAATCTCGGCCGTGGTGATCTGGGCGCCGAGCTCGGTAAGCTCCTCGACACTCTTCTCGAACATTTCTAATACCTCTCTCTAGAAGCAATCCTCTGACGTGCAATTATACACTTCGGTTGGTTATCTGGTAGTAACCAGTTAAATACAAAGAATCATCATATGGAAACGGTGCGAACACTAGTCGCTACGCTGGTGGTAAACCTTGTATTTAAACTGATCGGCACGAGCAACCGAGAGCGTATACTCCACAACCTCGTTTGACTCGTTATACGTAGTCCTAACCAAATCGAGCACAGGCGAGCCCTCGACGATTTCCAAAAGGTGGGCATCGGTGGGACGGGCTATGCTCGCATAGAACTCCTCTTCGGCCACGCGTATTTTTTGCTGAAAGTCTTGCTCAATCACATCGTAAAGCGGCTTGCGTTCCAGCAGCGGTCGCTTTAGGGACAGAAATTGACGAACCGGTAGATAACTGCGTTCGACCATCATGGGCATGTTGTCGGCAGAACGAAGGCGCTTGAGCTTAAAAATGCGATCACCGATACGCAATCCCATATGCTCGGCCAGATTCTTATCGGCCTCCATCTCGCAAAACTCGAGAATCGTGGTCTCGGGGTCGCGACCCATCGCGCGCATCTGCTCGGTAAAGCTGTAAGACTGCATAAGATTGGTTGCCTTTGCCGAACGGTCGGTCACAAAGGTACCGCGACCGTGCTGCCGAACCACCAGTCCTAAACGCTCCAGTTCCTGCAGAGCCAGGCGTACCGTAGTGCGCGAGAGACCATAGCGCTCCGAAAGTTCGCGCTCGGAAGGAATCATGTCACCGGCGCGATATTCATGGTCAATCTTTTCGGTCAGAATATCGACCAGCTGATCGTACAGCGGTTGCTTACGCGCTCCGATCGCCATCCTATCCTCCCTTTTGCTCGAATTCGGCTAACTACCTAGGGTGTTAAGCATTATCAGTCCGCAACACCCGAATCATCAAGAAAACAAAAGCCGCGCGCTCTTTCGAGCACGCGGCTTTTAACATACACATGGCTTAAGGGGTCGGGGTGTGAGCCGCGTAGGGACACACCCCTCAAGCTAGAGCCTTACCAGATGCTCGGCCAGAGACCAAGCGGGCCAGCGCCCAGGATGCCCAGGACGAAGAGCAGCAGAATGCCCTTGGTCGGGGTCCAGCTGTGCTTAGCGAACATGTAGTAAAGCAGCAGCGTAAGCATAAGCGGGACGAGCTTCGGGACGATGGTGTTGAGGGTGTCGGCAACAGAAAAGTTGACCGGATCCTCGGTAACGGTAGCGTAGGTCACGGACTCCATGCCGTTACCCAGATCGGCGACGCCGCACTTGACCTCGTTGCCGTCGGCATCGGTGGCAGTGAGGGCGTTGCCGTCCTCATCGGTCATGGCGATGGTACCGGCCTCAGCGGTCTCGGTATCGATGCCCTCCATACCGGTGAAGTTCTCGGCCTCCTTCTCGGAGACGATCACGGTAGTAGGAGAGAGGCCACGGGTGGTGCCGTTGGGGATCTGGAGGTTGATCTGGGTGCCACCCATGGTGACGACCAGGCAACCGACGACGAAGACGCCCATGATGGAAGCGGCACGCGTGAAGGCCTGCATGTTGGCGGTCAGAGCGTCAATAGCGCTGGTGCCAAGCTTGTAGGACCAGTTCATGAGCCAGAAGCGCAGAGCGAACTGGACGACGTTGAAGATCACCAGGAAGATGATCGGCGCAGCGGCGTTGCCGTTGATGGCCATGTTGGAAGTGATGCCGGCCGTGATAGGCACGAGCGTCAGCCAGAACAGGGCGTCACCGATACCACCGAGCGGGCCCATTGCGGCGACGCGGACGGCGCGGATCGTGGGGATGTCAACCTTGTTCTGTTCGAGCGAAAGCACGATGCCCATAACAAAGGTGACAAGGAACGGGTGGGTGTTGAAGAACTCCAGGTTGTGGCTCATAGAAGCCGCGAGGTCGTTCTTGTTGGTGTGGATCTTCTCCAGACCTGGGATGATGGAGTAGAGCCAGCCAGCGGCCTGCATACGCTCGTAGTTGAACGATGCCTGCAAGAAGCAGGAGCGCCAAGCCATCTTGTTGAGGGTCTTCTGGTCGAGCTGCGGAGCAGGAGTGAGATCCTCATAGTGCTCCGGGATCACATACTCATTAGATGCCATCTTCGAAGTCACCTCCGTCAGAAACAGCTGCACCCTTCAGCTCGGTCTGCTGCTGGAAGTCCCAGAAAGCGATGCCGAAGCCGATGAGAGCGAGGATGAGCAGAGCAGGGGTTGCCAGAGATTCGTTGGCAACGGTGATAAGCGCGAGGCCAAAGCCCATGAGGAAGAAGCCCCACATATCGCGGTTCATCATAACCTTGAGCAGGACGGCGAAGCCAACGAAGCGCATCATGCCGCCTGCAGCGGACAGACCGGTCTGCAGCCAAGTCGGGATGGCGGAAGCAATGGTCTGACCGATGGTAGCGCCAGCGATGAAGAACAGGGTGACGACGACAGCGAAGACCAGGCCGAGCAGAGCCATGGCGAAGTAGTTCAGGCGCTCGATGCCCTTGATGTCCGCGTTATGAGCCATGTTATCGGCCGTGGACATAAGCGGGGACATAAGCGTGAAGACCAGGGTAACGCCGAGCTGACCAAGCAGAGCGAACGGAATGGCAAGGCCGACTGCCGCGTTGGGCTCGAGGTCCGTAGCGATAGCGAGAATGGCTGCCATGATGCCGCCAATGACGGCGTTAGGCGGCTGAGCGCCTCCGATCGGCATGTTGCCGATCGTCATGAGCTGATAGGTACCACCCACGAGAAGACCGGTGTTGAGGTCGCCAAGGATAAGACCGATGACGGCGCCGGTGACGATGGGCTGATAGAGAGACTCGAGGAAGTCAAACTGGTCGATTGCCGCGATGAACGTAACAACGAAGACCAGGGCGACCTGAATGATCGAGAATTCCATCTTGCTCCTCCTTTCAAAATGTATGTACGCACTTTGGATTTCACGTACAGAATGTCAGGGTTTCACTCCTGACAACGTGGATCACGAGGATTACGAGAAGAGCTTGCTCGTGTCCTCAACAGGCGTGCTCGGAACACGCCTGATCTCCAACTCCACCCCCAATTCCTGCAGCTCTTTAAACGCAGCGACATCCTCGTCGTTAACTGCGACGGAGGTGGCGACCTGGCGCTTTCCTTCCGACATGTGCATGTTGCCGATGTTTACCTTCTTTATAGGCACACCGCCCTTGACGAGCGTAAGCACGTCTTCCGGTGTTTCGGCCACGATGAAGATCTTCTGGCGCGGGCTCGCCTTGCCAATGACGTCGATGGTCTTCTGCAGGGAGAAGAAACGCGTAGCGACGCCGGCGGGAGCGGCCATCTTCATGAGGTTCTGACGCATGGTGTTGGTCGACACGTCGTCGTTGGCGACGAGGATGAGGTTGGAACCCAGGGTGGAGTTCCACTGGGTAGCGACCTGACCATGGACCAGTCGGTTATCGATGCGGGTAAGAAGAATGTTGGGTTCTGCCATGTTGATCAGCTTCCTTTCGTTATTTGCTGACGACAGTTACTTGATCTCCTGAATCGCGTAACGCGAAACATCTACGACGGCTCCGGATCGGACTTTGATCTGGACCTTTTCGCCTTCGATGCCTTTGACGGTTCCGTAGATACCGCCGGCGAAAAGAACCTCCTGACCCGGTTTGAGCTCCGTGTGCAGCTCCTTGAAGTACTTCTGCTTCTTCTTCATGTTGACTTGCGACCAGATGGTGTAAATCAAGCCCATGATGACAAGCAGGCCTAAAAGGGCAACCGAGGAGCTCAGGACGTTGGCTCCGAAATCGGCCATTAGATGCCGTCCTCGTCGCCGAAGATATCCTCTTCCTCGGAGCCGGCAACGGATGCGACCGTCTGGGCGGTGATGCCCGTCTGACCAACGGTCACGGCCTGCTCGCCAAGCTCAGCGAGCGTGGCATTGCCGCGGAGGAACAGAAGCTCAATAACCATGGGGAGGTTAGTGCCAGTCAGAACTTCGACGTTGTCGACATCCTGGGCAATCATCATCGACTGGTTGAACGGGGTACCACCGAGCAGATCGGTAAAGACGAGCACGCCATCGCACTCCTCGCGCATGGCGGTAATAGCGGCGCGGAGATCCTCACCGTAGGAAGCAGCCTGGTCGCCCTCAAAAGGAACGACGGTAAAAGCGGGCTGGTCGCCGGCAACCATAGCAATAGCGCTTGCGAGGCCGGGTGCGAACTGTCCATGACCGGTAAGAATAAAGCCAACCATTCAAATTTCCCTTCCGAAGGTGTGTACTATCTGAGTCCGATGATTTTCAGAAGCCAGCGGGCAATCGCCCTTAAAGCTTCTTGGAAAGCGTTCTTTGAAGACCAGTGGTTTCTAAACTGGTAATAACCACGTGACGTGTTGTTGTCACTATATCACCACAGAAGAGGTCGCTTTCGTTGATTCAAACAGTAAAACGTTTTTGCACCGATCACGGTGATAAATCGACCGTTTACCGCTCGTTAACACTTCTACCTGCGGTTTTGAAACCGTTTCGAAATGCTTTGGCAAAAGATCGGAACTATTTTTATGTCTAAACAACGCAGGTCGGCTAAAAATAGCGTGTAGAAAAATTGCAGGTCATTGTGAAGATATGTGAATTGGTCTTTTTGACTTAATACCAGTTTGAACCAGTTTTGAGATTATCGGTGAACGGTAGTTTTCAACCGTTCACCGGTTACTTGCAATCGTTTGCAGTTGTTTTCCCAGATGAATTGGGGAGGCCGATGAAGCGCTTGTGCGATCACGGGAAGTTTTGGCATTTGTCCTCATCCCCCACGCGCCAAACTCCGGCACCCAAAATGAGCTAATAGCTCACGCTAATCGTTTTCAATCATTACTTACTCAGTTCCGTAATTATTTATCGTTTGTCGTTAATTCTGATATGATACAAGTATCATCCAAAACGCCGGTTGGAGGGGTTATGGTCCATCGAAACGCATCTATATCGAATGAAACCATCAGCCGCGAACAGACGATAGCCAAACTGAGGAAGCTCGCTCGCATCTGCAAATGGGCCACGATCTGCATTACCACCGCGCTCGCTCTGGGACTTCTCGCAGTCATTGCGATTGACCTTCTACTCATATTGCCTGGCCTCTCCCAAGGCTCGTGTCTCCAATCCGTAGAACTTCAAGCCGGCGAAGGGCCGTGCCTTGCCATCATCGGTACCGATGCGCAGGCCCCACTTATGCTCGTTGCACACGATGGTCACACTGCCATAGGGAGCCTCTTGATGACATGTCTCGCGCTTACCATCGCGATAAGCGTGCGCAGGCTTTTCTTCAACATTGAAAAGGAAGGCAGGCCCTTTGACCTTGAATGTAACCAGACACTTCGTCGAGTAGGACATTTATTCCTTATCGGCGGCGTTGCCGTGAGGCTTCTTGGTGCCGTAATCACGGGAATGATACTCTCAGGATTTGGCGGCAGCTTTACGGATGCGTTCGTCGGCCAGCTATTCGAGCCCTCCATGCTCTTTGCAGGCCTGATTATTTGCCTGATTGCCAGCATCTTCCGCTACGGGTATATCCTGCAAAAACAAGATGACGAGTTGCTCTAGGGGGAATCCATGATTATCCTGCGGCTTGACCGCATGCTCGCCGAACGTAAGATCTCATCCAAAGAGCTTGCGGAACGCGTAGGCATCTCCCAGGTCAATATGTCACGCATTAAGACGGGCAAGGTTTCTGCCATACGTTTTTCAACTCTTGACGCGATATGCCGGGCACTCGACTGCCAACCGGGCGATGTACTGGAATATATATCCGACGATGAAGCCGATAGCCTTTTTGGACTTAAAGACGAATAGCCATAATTAAGCCGCCAATCACGCCCTCAACGCAGAAAGCCCGCTAGAACGTTGTCCGTTCTAGCGGGCTTAATCAGGCAGATCGGTTAGCGCGCAGTAGTGCAGGAAAACCTTACGCAAACAGGCCGTAGATACTGATGTTGGCCTTGGCGTAGAGGCCGTTAGCATACTCGGTCCACTTGGAGCTAGCGCTTGAGGCCTGCGAGGAATACTGCTGGTAGGCGGTGTAATAGGCGGTCATGGCCTGCTTATAGGTAGCGCTATCGGCCGTAAAGGCATCGTCAGCGAAGGCCTTGGCATAGGTGCTATCGGCGTCCTTCCAGGTGCCCTTCTCGCTATCCCACTCGTCGCCGGCAAGGTTGATGATGTAGTCGGCGTAGTCCTTGCTCGCGGTCTCCTCGTTGCCGTCAGCAGGCTCGGTCGGGGCGGTTGGCATGCTTGCGGAGCTATCGCCAACCTTCTTCTTGTAGAGCTTCTGCAGCGTCGCGGACTGGCGGACGATCTGCTTGGCCTGGTCCTTGGACACGCCGTACTGTTTTGCCATGGTCTTGTAGTCGGAGGTGCCGATGGAATCCTCGGCGTACTTCTTCATCTCCTTAGAAGAGACGGTAATGCCCTCGTCCTCGGCAGCGTCCAGCAGAATCTGGTTGCGCACATAGGACAGGATGACGTCGGCAGAAGGAGCGGTGTAGTTGCCATCGCTATCCTTGACGGTATCGAGGCTGTACTGGCTCTCGATGGCCTCGCGCGCGGTGATGTCGCTCTTCTTGCCGTTGTAGCTATAGCTTGCCACGGTCGAATCGAGCTGGTCCTCGGTGAGGATCGCCGAGCCGACGCCCTTGCCGCCAAAGCCGCCGTTGCCGATAAAAAAGCCGACCACAGCAGCGATCACGACAGCGACCACAAAGGCGGCAATCATCGTCTTCTTGTGCTTGGATGCATGGTCGTCCGCGTCGGCGTCAGTTTCGTCCTCATCCTGGGCCTCGGGCATCAGATTCTCGTCAGCGGCATCCGCGGCAATCTGAGCCTCCAGGCGAGCGTCCTCTTCCTCGGCCGTCGTGCCAGCAGCGATGTGCTCGGCAGACGTACCGGCGACCAGATCGATCTTCTCGGTCTCGTCACCGTCGGGGCCTTCGCCGCGCTCGATGATCTGGATGCCGTCGATCTCGTCCTTCTCGTCCTTCTTTTGAATCAGACCCATATCAGTTACTCCTTGTTAGGAAACATAGTCCTCAATAGAATACGCCCGACGGAGCGCCGGGCGTATTGATTCTTAGGTTATACGCAAACACTTAAGTACTATTTAGGCGTTTGCAGCCTGCATGCCTTAGACCAGGTGCGCGATAACGGCATCGGCAAAGGCCTGCGTGCCCACGGCACCCTCAACGGAGCCGGTCTGGGCACGACGCACGTCGCCGGTAACCTGCTCGCCCTCGTCGAGCGTGGCAGAGACGGCGGCACGAATGCGATTGGCAGCATCGTTCTCGCCCAGGTGATCGAGCATCATCGCAGCAGAGAGGATCTCGGCCGTGGGGTTGGCGATATCCTGACCGGCGATATCGGGCGCGGAGCCGTGCGTTGCCTCAAAGATGGCGCAATCGGCACCGATGTTGGAACCCGGAGCCATACCCAGGCCACCAACCAGGCCGGCGCACAGGTCGCTCACAATGTCGCCATACAGGTTTGGCAGCACCAGGACATCGAAGTCGTTGGGGTTCTGGACCAGGCCCATGCAGGTGGCGTCGACGATCTTGTCGTTGAACTCAATGTCGGGATAGCCCGCGGCCACCTCGCGCGCAACACGCAGGAACAGGCCGTCGGTCGCCTTCATGATGTTGGCCTTGTGCACGGCCGTCACCTTTTTGCGGCCGCAGCGGCGGGCGTACTCAAAGGCGTACTCCACAATGCGGCGGCTCTTGGCGATGGAGATGGGCTTGATCGAGATAGCAGAATCCGCGGCGAAGGTCTTCTGACCCGAGCGCTCGACGAGCTGCGAGAGCTCCTCGACCTCGGCAGCGCCCTCATCGAACTCGATACCGGCATAGAGGTCCTCGGTGTTCTCACGCACAATAACCAGGTCGACGTCGCGGAAGCGCGAGCCGTCGCCCGGCTGCGACAGGCAGGGGCGCACGCAGGCGTACAGGTCGAAGTGCTTGCGCAGGGCGACGTTAACGCTGCGGAAACCCGTGCCGACCGGCGTGGTGATGGGGCCCTTGATGGCAACCTTAGTCTCGGCAACCGCATCGAGCACATGCTGGGGCAGCGGCGTGCCAAACTCGTCCATGACGCCGGCGCCGGCCTCCTGGACGTTCCAATTGATCTGGACACCGGTGGCCTCGACCACGCGGCGCATGGCCTGCGTAATCTCGGGACCGATACCGTCACCGGGAATCAGGACTACATCGTGCGCCATAATCTGTTACTCCTCGTCTTCGGCGTCGTCAGATTTTTTAACGCTAGCACGCTTCTTCTTTTTGGAAAGATCCAGGCCAAAACGTTTAACAAGCATTTCGCAAATCTCGCTCGAACGGGCCTTGAGATAGCTGCCCTTACCGTTCTCGGCATCGAACTTAAGGCGCAGCGCAAGCTTCTCGGCAACCTCGGCGTCGATCTCGCCCTGACCAAACTCGTACAGGCAACCGAGCATGTCACGATACTCAAGGTCACCGTGGTAGCACTGGATGGCCTCGTCCAGGATGGGCCAAGCCTCGCGCGAACGCTCGATGCTCGTGGCACCCCACACGCACAGCAGGCGGAAGGCGGCATAGCGCAGCGTGGAGGAAATCTCGTCGAACAGCGCGGTCTCGGCGCCCTCAAAGGCATCGCCCAGCTGCTCGGGGCAGGTGGTGGCGAGTGCCGCCAGGGCATCGAGGGCCTCCCAGCGGGTCTGCGCCTCGGGGCAGTCGAGCGCTTCGATCAGCGCGGGCACGCAGGGCACGACGCGCTGGGGATCGCGCTCGGCAAGCAGATGCAGCACGCGGGCGGCAAACTGGCGGATGCGGCGCGTGGGACAGCCGAGCTCTTGGACCAGGCGGTCGACGGCGTTCTCGTTCTCCTCTGCCAGCTGAAGCTGTGCCAGCTCCTCGTCGGTGAGCTGTTCGTCTTTGTTTTCTGCCATAGTTACCTCTTCTTACTTTTTCTTAGCGTGCTTGCCAGCACCCTTGCTGTCATCGGTGACCGAGATGAGCTGTCGGTCGGCCGCACCATTGCGACGCGCACGGCGGCGTTCCTCGGCGTCGCCCGCATCGGCGGCGGCGCGATGGGCCTTGTTGACGTTAAAAACCTCGTCGTGCTTGCGCCACGGGCCGACGGACTCGCCAAAGCTCATCTTAAGACCGGCGATAAAGCCGCCGAGCCAGCCGATCGGTGCAAACTGCACCAGCGGGAACAGCGAGAACACCCAGGTCAGCAGGACGACTGCCGCCGCTCCTGCAAAGTTGGCGATCCAGTAGTCGCGCTTGCTGATGACGCGCTTTTCGCAAGCCCACTGGCCGCACAAAAAGCCGATGTAGATCGCAAAGAGAAAGAGCACCAGCGCAAGCACCACGAACGTCCAGCTCATGGGCGCTACTCCCCGTGATGGTGGCCGCAGCAGCACTCGTGGCCGTCATCATGGCCGTGGCCGCCGCAGCACTCGTGGTCCTCGCCGTGATGGTGGCCGCAACCGCACTCATGCTCGTCGCCGTGCTCGCCGCAACCGCAGCCGTCCTCGTGGGCACCGTGCTCCTCGGGGCGATACTGCGACCAGTCCAGACCGGCGGCGATGGCGTCGGCCTCCTCCTTGTAGAGGACCGTGATGGCCTGGGTGCCCAGCTTGGCACCACCGATGGCGTCGAGCATGTCGTAGAGCGTAAAGGCCACGTCGGCGCCGGGCAGCGCGAGCTCGCGGTCATCGGCGTAGGCGAGCGCCAGACGCAGGTCCTTAATGAAGTGCTCGACCATAAAGCCGGGCTTGTAGTCGCCGTCGAGCGCCTTGGGAGCCAGGCTCTCCATGGCGCCGGACTTACCGGTACCGCCCAGGATCATCTGGCGGGTCTTCTCCAGGTCAAGGCCGCTCAGCTCGGCAAATGCCATGGCGTCTGCCATGCCGACCATGCAGGCGCCCAGCGACACCTGGTTGGCGAGCTTGGCAGCCTGGCCCTTGCCGGCGCCGTCGAAGCAGCAGATGTTGGCCGCAAAGGTGGCAAGGATGTCGCGGACCGGCGCGATGTCGTTCTCGGTAGCGCCCACGATAGCCGTGAGCGTACCGGCGATAGCGCCCGACTCGCCGCCGGTGACGGGGCAGTCAAACGCCATGCGACCAGAAACCTGGGCGGCCTCGGCAATGTCACGGGCGAGCTCGGGCGAGCTCGTGGTGAGGTCGATCAAGACCGCGCCCGGCTTGGTGCACGCGAGCAGGCCGTCGCCCGCCAGGTAGAGTTCCTCGACCTCGGAGGGATAGCCCACCATGGTAAAGACGACATCGGCGTTCGCCGCGGCATCGGCCGGCGTATCGGCCCAGACGGCACCGCGCTCGATAAGCGCTGCGGCCTTGGACTTGGTGCGGTTGTTGACCGTGACGGGATAGCCGGCGTCCAGAATGTGGTCGGCGATGGGGGCACCCATGATTCCGGTGCCTATAAATGCGACAGAGAGCTTGTTTGCCATGAAACCTTTCCTTTTGGGTTGGGTGTTGTTACCAGGTTGAATACTCGGTGCCAGCGTTTGGGCTGTGAGTTGGGATCGATTACGGCCGCGTTACTTGCCTACTGACCGCGCACGCGGCGGGCGATGCGGTCGGAAAGCGACGCCTTGTCGGCGCGGTTCTTGCCCCAAAACGCGCAGGCCACCATGCCGGGGCCCACGTGCGAGCCGATGGTGGGACCCACGGAGCTGCGAATGATCGTGACGTCGGCGCAGCCCTCCTCCTTGCGGATGGCGGCTTCGAGCCAGTCGCCGTCCTTTTCGGCATCGGCCGTCATAATGGCGATGGGCATGGTGCGATCGGGCACATAGTTCTCGCGGAACGACTTGAGAATGGACTTGAGCGCCTTCTTGCGACCGCGGTTGACGCCGATCAGCGACAGCGAGCCGGCCAGGTCGTAGGACAGCTCGGGTTTGACGTCGAGCTTTGCCGTGAGCTGCGCCGCCGCGGGCGGAATGCGGCCGCCGGCAGCCAGCGCATCGAAGCTCTCGAGCGTAAAGTAGCCGTGCACATAGGTCTTAGCCTCGTTTGCCCAATCGACCAGCTGCTTGGCGGTCAGTCCCGCCGAGCGCTGGCGCACGGCCTCGAGCGCCAAGAGCGCGCCGGTCGCGCAGGGCAGAGCGTTGTCGACCACATAGAGCTCAAAGTCGGGATACTCGGCACGCACGGCATCTGCCGCCTGGCACGCGGAGTTGTAGCTCGACGACAGCGCCGAGGTAAAGCACAGGTAGACCGTGGGCGTGCCCTCTTTAGCACACTCGGTAAAGAACTCGATATAGCGACCGAGCGACACCGCCGAGGTAGACACGCGGGCGCCGGCGCGCATGCGGTCGTAGAACTCCTTGGGTGTGATGCTCGACCAGATGTCATCCGTGCGCTCCTCGCCATCGATAATGAAGGGAAAACCCAAGATATCGACATCGAGATTCGCAGCGACCTCGGGGCTAAAGTCGCAGCAGGTATCGACGACGATGCGGCAACGGTCAGAATGGCCGGTAGATGCAGCCTTGTCCATCAAAGCGACTCCTTACGTAAAAAGGCGGCCACCCGCATGGGATGGCCGCCAACCGTTAACTCATGCAAGTTAACGTATTTTACTCGTCAAGTGTTTCGATACGGGGCTTGATGATGCCATATCCACCATTCTTACGGTGATACACCACATTGATGAGGCCAGTCGTCGCGTTCTCGAACACGTAGAAGTCGTGGCCCAGCAGATCGGTCTGCACCAGCGCCTGCTCCTCAGTCATCGGGGTGACATCGATGACCTTCTCGCGGACGAGCAGGTCGTCCTCTTCCTCGGGCAGCAGCAGGTCGGCCAGATCCTCGACACGCTCGACCGGTGCAACATCCGCTGCGCTGGCACCACCCTGGCGGTTGTCCACGACCTTGGTCTTGAACTTGCGCAGCTGGCGGGTGACCTTATCGGCGGAGAGGTCGATGGCGGCGTACATATCTGCACCGTGCTCGGCAACGCGAATCACCGAACCGCGGGCGCGAACCGTAACCTCGACGATTGCCGGGTTGGGGTTCGAGGGGTTCTTCTCATAGCGAAGTACAACGTCGACCGTCATGGGCTCGATATCGAAAACCTTGAGCGCCTCGCCGATCTTCTCATCCACATGCGCACGCAGAGCATCGGTTACCGTCGTCTTGCGTCCAGAAACCTTGATATCCATACGTGGCTCCAATCTGCCTCGGGGACTTACTGTACTGGCTATGTACCCATTGCCGTGCATTTAATCACGCGGATTCCCAAAGACCCGAATAACGATTGCTTGATACCGCATACCGAAGTCTCGCACTTTTCTGTGGCAAAGTGCGCTATAGGAGGGAGCCGGCGACTTTGTATTTGGTCCCGAAAATTGGCTTTGACCTGCTGGTTTTATAGAGATGAAAAAGCCGGGCTCCCCTATTGGGGAAGCCCGGCAGTGCGTGTTGAAACCGTGAAGAGGCATCTCTCCTAGCGCATAGGAGACGCCACCCCTAGCAATAACTAGCTATTAAGCTTGTTAATGTCGTCGTCGGTGATAGCGCCCTCCCGACTGGACGATTTGTCCTCGGAGGATGCGGTCTCATTGTTGGAATCGAAAGACTCGCTGCCGGAGGACGTGGTCTCACTGGACTCAGAGTCGCCCGGTTGCACGTTAGCGCCCGAAACCGTCTTAGTGGTGAGGTCGTAGGGAATCTGACCGTACCAGACGCAGTGAACCGCCTCGAGCGTACCGTCGACCGTGATGTCGTCGAGGGCATCACTCACGGCACGGCACAGTTCGTCATTGGACGAGAGGCCCGCAACACCAAGCGTCGAGGGCGCCTCGAGCGCACCGACATAGGAGACCTCGCTCATCAGGCGTGCAAGGTAGCCGCCGGCCGTGGAGTCGCAGATCACATAGTCGACCTCGCCGGACTCGAGCGCCTCAAAGCACTCGTTGATGTTGGAGTAAGTCTTTTGGTTGGCGGTGATGCTCTGCTTAGCAAGCGCCTCCTGCGAGGCCGAGGACATCTGGATACCCAGAGTAGACGTGTTAAGGGTATCGGTGGAAACGCTCAGCGACCCACCATCGCTGGTTTTACCGAACACGGAAGCGGCATCGTACAGGCAGGTGCCGAGCGAGCTAACGTCCCCATCCGTGGAGTTGATCTCGCCGATAAAGATATCAGCCTTTTTGTCACCGAGCGCGGAACCTGCCGAGGACGCATCGACAAAGGCGACCTTAAGGCCCATGCGGCTTGCGAGGGCGCGGGCAGCGTCGACTGCATACCCCGTGAGCTCGCCGTCGTCGCCCTGCATGGCCTGCGGCGCATCGGAAGTATCGAGGGCGACCGTCAGGGTTCCGGGAGTGACCAGGGCATCGTCCGACACCGCCGGCGTGACAGTCTCGTACTCGATCTGGTCGATCGTGGGAGTTGTGAACGTAGACAGCGGGTTGAACGCGCATCCGCTCAGGCCCAAAACGGCAATGACCGCTGCGGTCCCAGCACCCAACCGAGCCGTGTGCATCAAGCTGCCCCTCACCATGTCCACTACCCTGCCTTCTGTGTCGTATACGATCCGTGCGTTGCGCGGAATATCGGGTTGTTCCCACCAGCTGACCTGGTATTTGACCCCACACTTGCGCACCGGGGTGTTTGCTCGGGAGGCCGCAGCCACCTTCACGACTGACCCGCTCGCCCGCGAGGCGGTATTGCCCCAAAGAAAGTAGAACGGACGGTGCGGCTTACATCTAGGACGCGCCATGATCGCGCCGCGCGCACGCGGTCGCTTACGTGGATCCCTTTGACCGCGTCTGTCTTGGACTAGGACGGGCATTTCGTCCGTCCGCAACCACAGCCTGGTAGGAACGTAGCGCATTATAGCTAAGTTCAAGCTAAAGTTTAAGGTTAAGGGCGTCATTCGCATCGTGCGCACAGATTTTGCAGGTCGGAGTGGGCTATTCGTGCCCCTATGAAGCCCGGAACTCCCCTACAGGGAGCTCCGGGGCGCCCTTCTTAGGGTGCCCTGGTCAAAATATGGCAAATATGAGTACTGCCACCAATTTAGTAACACGCAATTTTGGCCTCTCGGACAGATTTTGCGCTCAGTGTCGCCAACCTGATGCTTAGTTATTCTACATTTGTTTATTATCTTCTTACTTTACGCCGCCTCCGAGTCCTAAATCCCTTGGTTTTGCTGTTACTGATTTAGTGACAGTACTCATATTTGCCATATTATGGCCAGGGCATATGATTAACCCTCTATTTTCGACGCGTATTAGACCGGCTTAAGCCCAAAACACGCCCGCAGCGTGTTAAGCAACGCCTCTTGCTTCTTCCTGCGGGCATCGACACGATTCCGGTACCGCTTTCGCATACGCTGGTGCATGCGCCATGCGAGTGCTTCCATCGCTTCCATGTCACAGAGCATTTCGTTGTTGACCGTCGCGACCTCGATTCCCATAGTAATCAAGCCCGTGTTGCGCTTTTCATCATGGATACGTCCCCTCCGGGATGAATGGCCCAGCTCACCGTTGTATTCCAGGTCAAACCGGGCTGCTTCTTGATACGCATCGCAAACTGCATGGGACATCCCCGAGATTGCCTGCGCACGGTCATCGAACTCGACCTTGTAGTCGGTCTTAAAAGGTCCGCAGGCAAACCCGCCATAGGAAAACGGAAGCGAAAACAGGGCGAGCATGATGCACTCCATGGGCGAGAGCAGGTTTTCCGAAAGATAGGGACACAGACGCTGCAGCTGTTTGGCCACATTCCCCTTGCATGCCGCAAGGTAATCTGCCAGGCGATCGGGCGTCAGCGCCGGCTCGACTTCAAAGTAGCCCACGTCTGCTGGCTGGTCCTTGTCCTTTGCAAGTTTATTCGTAACAGGCGAGGTGTAGGGAGGCAGATACTTCCCGCGGTCGCTCAGTGAAATCTTAGAGCACAGCTCCTGGGCCAGGGCAAATGCCTGGATACAGCCGACCTCGCGGGCGATGGCAACACAAAGGGCCTCGGGAGATAGGCTGTATACCCCCGGTTCCACCTCTAGAATCGAGCCAGCAGGCAACCCGGAGCATACGGACCAGCTCACGCCAAGAATGCGGCGGCGCTGTGCTGCAGACCCTACCAGCAAGCACAAATCCTCTTGTACCTCGCCGCTTGCGGCCCCAATCCGCACCAAGTCGGGAAGATAAATGTCCTCGGTCGAGGGCGACGACGTGCGCAGCACACGGCGCTCTTCATCGGGATTAAGGTCCTTCCAGCTGATGTAACCCATTTGTCGGCGCTCGACGCGCATCGTGCGTAGCGCCGAGGCGCCGGTCAGAATTATGGAGGCCGCCAGTTGCTCGCTTGTCGGTTCGTCACACCGCTCAATCTTCACTGCCACAAAACCACCCCTACCAAACACGTGCGATAGCAATGCCATCGACTGCCGCAGCGCCGGCGCGCTTGAGTTCCGCCGAAGCTGCCGCCATCGTCGCACCCGTGGTGATAACGTCGTCGATAAGCAGCAGGCGGCGGCCCCGCACGTCCTCAACGGTCTCGTACATGCCTTGGGCACGCTCGCGGCGTTCTTCACGGCCGAGTTCACGCTGGTCGCCATGGCCGTACTTAACGAGGGCATCGAGCAACGGAACACCCGACAGCTCGCAAAATGGGCGCGCGATGGCTTCCATATGATCGAAGCCGCGTCGCCGAAACGCCGCCGCCGTCGCGGGCACAAACACCACTGCATCGGCGCCGGACAACACGCCGCCGTAGCGTTCGGGCGCCGCGACCTGGGCATGTAAGGCGGTGTCGTATAGCAGCTCTGCCAGATACGGCGCCAGGCGTCGCTCGCCCGCGTCTTTGTACGCTTTAATGATCCGTGGCAGCGGATGCGTGTAAACGGCACATGCCAGGCATCGGTCGAGTTCTTCGGCCATCGCCGAGGACGAGCCCTCGACCGAGCACTCGGTGCACAGCAAGTCTCCAAACGGGGCACCGCATCGAGTGCAGCTATAACGCGGGTCGATGAGTGCAAGCGCCGCCAAGCAGTCTTGGCAAATTAGCGCGCTGGAGCGCTCGCAGCCGGCGCATCGCGTAGGCGACAACGCCTCAAGCGCCTCGTGCGCCGCCAGCTCGGCAAACGGTAGCAATTCGTCCGCAAACGGCAGGATGCCGACACCTTGCAGGCATCCCAACACATTCAAATGTCTCTTCACGACACAACCCTCCCTACGCTCGGTCGCAGGGAGGGTTGTTGATTCAGCGCTATGGTACCCCGACGCGTTTGGGGTCAGGCAGGTTAAATCCGCTCGCGGGCGTTATTCGCCGGTAGGCGGTTGTGGTGCAGACGAAGACGGGGTCGAGCCCTCGCCACCATCTTGACGCGGCTTGCGGGAACGACGACGGCGACGGCGCTTCTGACCCTGGTCGGCCGAACCCTCGCCACCACGATCTTCGCGCGACTCGCGTTCGTCGCGAGCAGCGCCGCGCGCGGCCTTGGCAGCCGCCCCTCCGCCATCTCCAGGGCGCCGACGTGTGACCTTGACCTCGCCATCCGAGACCTGATCGGCCACGGAGGGCACCGAGGGCTTTTGCTGCGTGCCCGAGGAATGGCGACGACGCGGACGCGGGGCGCGCTCGTCATCGTTGCGCTGCTTGCCACCCTTGTCGGCAGGCGTATCGGAACCCGAACCACCCTTGGGGGCGGCACCGACTTCGCGAGCGGCTGCGGCGCGGAAGGCGTCCTCGCGCTCCCCGCTCGACAGATGACGGCGGCGACGACGCGTGGGGTTCATGCCACCGCCGCGATTCTGCTGCTGGGGCTGCTGAACCTCGCGCTCGCGAGAGGCGTTCTTGCCCGCGGCTGCAGCCTCGGTAGAATCGCCCGAGCCCGCGCGCTTGCGACGACGACGGCCACCGGCAGCCTCCTCAGCCTCGGGTGCCTCGGCCTTGCCACGACCCTTACCGCGGCCACGGCCCTCGCCCTGGCTCTGACCGGCACGGGTATCGGCGTCCGCATCGCGACGACGGCGCTTGGGCATCGATGTACCGGCCAGACGGTCGGCGCTCGACAGGCCATCGCCCACGTCGACGCCGTTCTCGCGGTCGAGCTCCATAAGCGCCAGGCGCATCTCGGGCGACTCGATACGCTCGAGCACATCGCGCGTCACACAGTCGGGGCGGCAGTTGCAGCCCTGCTCGGCGGCCTTCTTTTTGCAGCCCTCAGAGCAGGTCATGTCGGCCAGGTTGACCTTAAAGACTTTGCCGTTCTCCAGGCGCAACACCAGCTGTTCACGCGGGGTGTCATATTCCTGGATGCGCGCCTTGCCAAGCGGCGTATCGATCAGCGTCTTCTTTTTGGGCGCGCGGCTCTTAAAGTCCTTGTACGCCTCGAACTCGTAGCGCAGGCAGCACATCAGGCGACCGCAGACCCCGCTAATCTTGGACGAGTTGAGCGGCAGGTCCTGCTCTTTTGCCATGCGGATCGAAACCGGCTCAAACTGTCCGCCAAAGCGTGTGCAGCAGAGCTCCTGGCCGCACTGGGCATAGCCGCCCACCAGGCGGGTCTCGTCACGCACGCCAATCTGGCGCATGTCGACGCGAATGTGCAGCGTCGAGGACAGGTCCTTGACGAGCTGACGGAAATCGACGCGTTCCTCGGCAGCAAAGTAGAACACGGCCTTCTCGCCGCCAAACAGGTACTCGACGCCGACCGGCTTCATCTCGAGGTCGAGCTCCTTGACCAGGCGGCGGAAGTCGACCATGGCCTCGTCACCTTGGATAGCCAGGTCGTCGGCAAGCTGCAGGTCGATGTCGCTCGCCACGCGCAGCACGGGCTTGAGCGGCTGACCGATCTCGTCTTGCGGCACCTCGAAGGGATCGGCCGTGACCAGGCCGATCTCGGTTCCGCGCTCGGTAGAACAAATGGCATAATCGGCCTCGAGGATATCCAGATCCTGTGGGTCGAACCACAGGTCGCGCGAGGCGTAGGTAAACTTAACGGGTACGACTAACGGCATTTCAGTGCCTTCCTGATATCGAACAGCATGACCTCGATGGCCAGCTGGGGAGTAACGTTTCTGGCGATGTTGCGCTCAGCGGTGGCAACCGCCTCGAGCGCCTGGGTGGCACCCGCAACATTGGTCGCGGCGGCAAGCCGACCGATCGTGTCGCGCACATCCTCGTTCACGACGTCGGCCGCCTCATCCTGAAGCGTCAGCAGCACGTCGCGCATGAGCGTCCGCGCGCTCGCCAGCGCTTCCATGATACCCGAACGCTCGCGCGCGTTGAGTTCGCGCTTGTTG
>DXMU01000008.1 GCA_019414025.1 Collinsella sp. | reverse complement strand
AAATTGTGATTTGACGACGTCGTCGCAGGCTGTAAGCAGCTGCTTGTAGTGAGACCGCGTTTCTTGTGCGGTCCAGAGTATGTCGGCAAGTTCTTCTTGCTTAGCGATGTTGGGGAGCTCGAACTCAAATTGCGAAAGGCTCTGCCACTTGACTCTTGGCGAGAGGGAGCCTGCCGAATTGGTGACGGCGTGCTCGAATAGGGCGTCATTCTGGATGATGAACGGGAGCAGTCTCGGAGAGAGGTTGTCCTTGGGGGCGATGACGGTGATGTCTCCGGAGCAGATTCCGTCGAATGGGGCGATGGCTGCTTTACGTAGGTAGGCCCTACGACGCCCGAATAGCACCTGCCCCTTTGAGAAAGCCTTAGTGAAGGTGGTCCTGACACCTTCGTCCCAGTGGGCGAGTTCGACCTCGCCGGGGTCTAGATGCTCAAGGCCGACCGTCGGCAGCTCTTGCCCCGCAGGGACCTTCTGTTTTATTTCGCGGGCCACATCGCCCAGGCAAACGTGGGTCATGTTACTCACCATCGTTTTCATGCAATTTCGCAGCAATATTATCGAGCAGGGACGCGGCCTCTGTGGAGGCGGCTCTCCAGCTTTCTACCGTCTCCTCGATGCTTCTATCGTCAGCATTTTCATCATTGGCGGGCTTCACGTACAGAGGGATGGAGAGCGAGAAGGCGTTGTCCTCGAGCTCACTAAACGATGCGTGGGATGAGAAACCTTCGATGTCCTCGTCAGATCGGTAGGCATCGACGATTCTCTTGATGTGTTGAGGCTCAAGGTAGCTTTGCGCGTTCTTGCGGGTTACCTCGGCAGAGGCGTCTACGAACAGTATTTTCTTGCTTCGATTCGGCGCTTTCTCGCTGCGGCAGATGAGGATGCAGGCCTCCATGGGCGAGTTGAAGAAGAGGTTTGCGCCGAGTCCGATGACCGCCTCAACGAGATCGCTTCTCACGAGCCTTTCGCGCATCTCCGATTCCTCGTTGCGGAAGAGTACGCCATGGGGAAGAAGGATGGCGCACCTTCCACTCCTCGGGTCCATGCTCTTGAGGATATGCTGTATGAAGGCATAGTCGGCCCGCCCCTGCGGCGGGGTGCCGAGGAAGTTGCGGCCGTAGGGGTCCGACGCGAACGCCTCGCGGTCCCATTGCTTGATCGAATAGGGAGGATTAGCGAGCACCATATCGAAGGTGCGCAGCTTTCCCGCCTCGAGGAAGGCTGGGTGCCGCAACGTGTCGTCGTTTGCAATCTCGAAGTCCTCGACGCCGTGCAGGAATAGGTTCATGCGTCCGATGGCGGAGGATAGCTGGTTGATCTCCTGTCCGTAGGCGTGAACGTTGCGCCATTCCTCTCCGTGCTGTTTGAGGTGGGCGATGGAGGAGATGAGCATGCCGGCGCTGCCGCAGGTGGGGTCGTAGATGGACTCGCCCGGTTTGGGTTGGAGGATCTCGGTCATCAGATGGACGACCGTGCGGTTGGTGTAGAACTCCTGTGCCGTGTGCCCTGAGTCGTCTGCGAACTTCTTGATGAGGTACTCGTAGCCCTGACCGAGTTCGTCCTCGGGACAATTGGCGATGGAGAGCGTTATAGCGCTGAAGTGCTCGATGAGGTCCTTGAGCAGGCGGTCGGGAAGTCGTTTCTTGTTAGTCCAGGCGGCGTCGCCGAAGATGCCACGCAGCTTGGAGCCGTTGGCGGTCTCGATGGCGCGGAAGGCGCCTACGATCGCCTTACCGACGTTTTCCGTTGCCTCACGGATATCGCACCAGTGGGCGCCGTCCGGGATTGCGAAGCTGTGGTTCTCGGGAAGGGCTGCGAACTCCGCATCTCCGCCGGAGGCTTCCAACGCTTCGGCGGTCTCCTCGTCGTAGACGTCGGAGAGACGCTTGAAGAACAGTAGCGGGAAGATGTACTGCTTGTACGACCCGGCATCGATGTAGGTGCGTAGCAGAACGGCCGCGTTCCATAGATGGTTGTTTAGCTCTTCCTGGGGGATTCTACTCTCCATCGACATAGCCTCCCTTCGTTAGCAGATCGAGGAGCCTCTCCTCGGATTCCTTCGTTTGCTGGAGGAGGTCGTAGAAGCGTTTTCTTGTCTCCGTCGGCGGCTCGACCTTCTCGCGTTTTCTTTCGACGTAGTTGTTCGCCGAGAGCACGTATCCCTCGCGTTCGATGTCAGCGAGCGTTGCTATGGCGCATTTTTCGACGACGGGCTCGTAGGAGCGATAGAGGGAGAGCATCTCCTGCGCATTCTCTTCCGAGATCACGTTCTGCGCGCGCTGAGCAGTGAAGATCTTGCTGCCGTCGATGATGCAGACATGCCCTTGGTGCTCGGCGGGTTTTTCGTTTCTGAGAAACAGCACACAGGCGGAGACACCGGTGCTGTAGAAGACGCCGCTCGCGAGCGAGATCACTGCCTCGACCTTGTCCGACTTGAGCAACTCCTTGCGGATGGTGCCCTCCTTGCCGCCGTGGAACAGTGCGCCCTGGGGCAGCACTACAGCGCAGCGACCGCTCTTCTCGTCCATGGAGCAGACCATATGCTGCACCCATGCGAAGTCCGCCGACTTGTCCGTGGGGACGCCCCAGATGTTGCGGCCCCACGGGTCCGAGGAGAACTCTGCGGATCCCCAGTTCTTAAGGGAGAAGGGCGGATTGGCGAGGACGCAGTCGAATGTCCTGAGGGCATTCCCGGCAAGGAAGGCGGGGTCGCGCAGGGTGTCCCCCTGGGTGATGCGAAAGTCCTTCGCACCGTGGAGGTAGAGGTTCATGCGTGCAATGGCAGACGTGCTTAGGTTCTTCTCCTGGCCGTAGAGCTTGCCGTAGGCGAGCCTCGAGTTGTCCATCTGACGTACTGCCTCGATGAGCATGCCGCCCGTGCCGCATGCGGGGTCATAGACGGTCTCTCCGGGCTTTGGCTCGAGCAGGGAGACCATCATCTTCACGATCTCCCTCGGGGTGTAGAACTCGCCGGCGTTCTTCTTCTGCATGTCGGCGATCTTCTTGATCAGGTACTCGTAGGCGTCGCCCATCATGTCGGCGTTATAGCTACTGTTGCCGAACTTCTTTGCAGAGAAATGCTCGATGAGGTCTTTCAGGCGTTCGTCGGAGAGCTTGCCCTTGTCCGTCCAGCTCGCGTCGTCGAAGCTGCTGAAGAGGCCGCTGAGGGTATCGGGGTTAGCGCGCTCGATACCCACCATGGCGTCAACGATTGCTTTGCCGACGTTCGCGCCGGTGTTGCGCACATCCTGCCAATGGCAGCCGTCCGGCACCGCGAAGCTGTGGTTTTCAGGCAGGGCGGCGTAGTCTTCGTCTCCGCCCGACATCTCTAGAGCCTCGGCGGTCTCCTCGTCGTAGACGTCTGAGATGCGCTTGAAGAAGAGCAACGGCGTGATGTAGCTCTTGTACTCGTCCTGGTTGATGGGGCCACGCAGGATATCGCAGGCTCCGAGTAAGTGGTTTCCCAGCTCGGATTTACTTATCGGTTCTTCAGTCATTCAGGTACCTATGAGCTTAAAAATACAAATTACAGCTCTTGTGATTATACCGTCATATTTGCCGAGATAAATGAGCTGAGCATCGCCGCCCATTCAGACATCCTGCGCCTGTAAATCACAATTTAGCTGCTGGGGGTGCGCGGCATGACAAGGTATAGATTCGACCA
>DXMU01000007.1 GCA_019414025.1 Collinsella sp. | reverse complement strand
GGTTCCCCATATTATTAATGACGTCGACAGGCGGGGTGGTTCCCCGCGTACGTGCCATCTGAGTAACCGAGGGGAGGGCGCACATGGGAATGACTGGTGCATACGAGCGCAATCTCGATGCAAAAGGTCGTCTGTCCCTGCCTGCACCCCTTCGCGAGGAGCTTGGAGAGCACGTTCGCGTGTTCAAAGCCCTGGATGTCGATGCTCTGTACGTGTTCTCTGCCGAGGCCTTCGATAAGTGGGTCGAAGGACTCTTCGCGGGTCGTGAGGGCCACGAGGGTTTTAACCCGCGTGACATTAATGACCAGAAGCTCATGAGGGCGATCAACAAGCGCACCACGTCGATGGACGTGGACAGCGCCGGTCGTATCGGTCTTTCCGAGTCTCTCCGCAAGCAGGCGAACCTCGACCGCGAGGTCACGGTTGTGGGCAACTACGACCACCTTGAGGTTTGGGACCGCGCTACGGCCGATGAGGACGATGACGATGAGGCCCTGCTGGACCTCTTCTTCTCGTAAGGGCAAGGCACGGGTAACGGATGGAGCGTGGGATCTTGACACAAGAATATCGGCATGAACCTGTCATGCTCGGCGAAGTACTTGAATCGCTGCGGCTAAAGAGCGGCTCCGTTGTCTGCGATTGCACCCTTGGCGGTGCCGGCCATTCGGTAAAGATGGCCGCGCAGGTGGGGGAGACGGGCCTTTTGCTCGGCGTCGATCAGGACGACATGGCCCTCGAGGCCGCTGGCGCCCGTCTGGACCGCGAGGTTCCCGGCGTTCCGCACCAGCTGCTGAAGGGCAACTTCGGCGACTTGGACGAGCTGCTTTGCTCGGCCGAGGTGCCCGGGGTCGATGGCTTCCTGTTCGATTTGGGCGTTTCGTCACCGCAACTCGATATCCCTGGCAGGGGCTTTTCGTATAACGAGGACGCCCCATTGGACATGCGGATGGATCCGGGTAATAACACCTTAAACGCAGCTGAGGTCATCAACACCTATAACGAACACGACCTCGCCCGGATTCTACGCGTCTACGGCGAAGAGAAGTTCGCCTCGCAGATCGCGCGCGAGATCGTGCGCCGCCGCGAGCAAGAACCGATCGAAACCACCGGCCAATTTGTCGAGATCATCAAGGCGGGTATCCCGGCTGCCGCTCGTCGGCATGGCGGACACCCGGCCAAGAAAAGTTTCCAGGCCATTCGCATCGAGGTCAATCACGAGCTCGATGTGCTCGAACGAGGGCTTGATGCCGCCACCAGGTGGCTCAATCCGGGCGGACGTATCTGCGTCATCTCGTATCACTCGCTTGAGGACCGTATCGTAAAGAATCACTTTAAGGAGATGAGCCAGGGGTGCACGTGTCCGCCGGAGATTCCGGTGTGCGTGTGCGGCAACGTGCCGATACTCAAGGTCATCACCCGCAAACCCTTGGTTGCCCAGCCTGATGAGGTTGAGCGCAACCCTCGGGCGAGATCAGCCAAAATCCGCGTGGCGCAGCGTCTGTAGGCGCGACCGCGCGATATTGGACCTCCCGCTCGCACCATAAACGAAGCTTAAACACACTACCAACGTACTCGGGATGGGAGGCGGCATATCATGGGCTACAACACTTCAAGCGCAGCACTCGCCTATGATATGAACGCCATGCCCGCCTATCGTGAGACGCCGCAGGCCCCCGTTGCTCCCCGTGAGCAGCGCACGCCGCGCTTTGATGTCTACACGGGCGCGGGCCGTCAGGCAAACCAGGCGGTAAGCCCGGTTTTCATGAGCGTTCTTAAAACGTTTTGCATCATTGCGGCTATCTTCATGACGATCGGCGTCGCCCGCGTGGCGCTCGCCGGCGTTACGGCCCAGGTGCTCAACAGCAACGCCGAGCTTACCAACACGCTCGAAAAAGCGACCGATGAGAGCTCCGACCTGGAGGTCATGCATTCGGTCTATGGCGCCGACACGCGCATTCGCGACCTTGCGGGCGCTTATGGCATGGTGGAGCCCAGCGAGAGCGTTACACTTGACTTTTCGCAGGATGCAGCCGCGGGCGCCAACGCGACCGCGACCGCTCAGTAGCAAGACGGTAGCTGAGTATGACAAATGACTATCGCCGCGGTTCCGATGGGGGCCGCGGTTCTGGACGTCCCTCGTCGCGGGGACGTTCTGGTTATCAAGGAACGGGTCGGCAATCTTACAACGCCGGGCAGTCCCGTGGCAACGACCCGGCGTCGCGACTTCGCGGCTCGGGCGGCCCTCAAGTGCATAACACCAGGTCGCGCAAGAGTTCGTCGACCGAATGGCTCACAGGCACGCCTCTGCCTCGCCGCAAAGCCGTCATGGGCCTCATTGGGCTTGGCTTGGGCTTGGGCGTCTTTCGCCTTGCCGGCTATCAAATTGTCGAAGCCGATAAACTGCGCGAGCGTGCCGATGCGCGCCGCCTGCTTGCGCAGACCCTCTATGCCAAACGTGGCACCATCTACGACCGCAACGGTAACGTGCTGGCGTCGTCGGTCGAATGTCGCAACATCGCCGTGAACCCCCAGCTTGTCGAGGATGTTGACAAGACGGTGTCGGCGCTGGTCAAGGCAACTGGAATCGATAAAAAGACCTGCCGCAAGCTCGTTGAGTCCGATGGAACCTGGGTGTATATCAAGCGCCAGGTGGACGAAGACGACGCTGCGGCGCTGGAGAAGAAGAACCTGCCCGGCGTGCTTTTTGAGCAGGCCATGAAGCGCGTATATCCATACGGCAATCTGGCATCGCAGGTGCTGGGTGTAGTGAATGTAGACAACGACGGCTTGACGGGTCTCGAAAAGCAATACAACAAGCTTCTGACCGGCACGAACGGTTCTCTCGTACGCGAGCGCGCGAGGGACGGCAACTATATCGCGGGCGGTGCCTATAAAAAGGTGGCTGCGGTCGACGGCGTTGATCTCGTGACGACGCTCGACGTCAATATCCAGCGTGCGGCCGAGGATGCCCTGGCAGAGGCTGTCGAGAAGACAAAGGCCAAGAACGGCTCGGCGCTGGTCACCGATCCTACGACAGGCGAGATCTTGGCAGCCTGCTCGTATCCGACCTACGACCAGACCAATTTGGAAAACGCCAAGACCGAGGATATGAACCTGCGCCTGGTCACCGACGCCTACGAGCCCGGCTCGGTCTTTAAGACGCTCGTGGCGGGCGCCGGCTTCGACTTGGGTGTCGTGCGGTCGAGTACGTCGTTTGAGGTGCCGGCGAGCATCAAGGTGGGCGACGATACCGTCACCGATGCCGACAAGCGCGACTACGCCATGACCATGGATGTGCGCGAGATGATGCGCCGTTCGTCCAACGTGGGATTTGTCCTGGTGGGGCGCAAGATCGGTGCCGACGACTTTGCCGCCTATGTGGACAAGTGGGGCATCGGTCACAGCTCTGGTGTCGATTTTCCGGGCGAGAGCCTGGGCATCGTCAAGGAGCGTGACCAGTATGACGGCGCCACGCTGGGCTCGATGAGCTTTGGACAGGCGCTGTCTGTCTCGCCGATTGAGATCGCACGTGCCGTGGGCGGCATCGCCAACGGCGGCGTGATGATGACCCCGCACTTCTATAAGTCCAGCAAAGGCGACGAGAAGGACTGGAGCGAAGGCGAGCGCGCGATTTCGGAGGACGCCGCATCCCAGGTGACATCGTGCATGCAGACGGTCGTGTCGGAGGGAACGGGCGTTGGCGGCGCGGTTGACGGCTATGACGTGGCGGGTAAGACCGGTACGGCCGAACGTGCCGACGAGAACGGCGGCTACCTCAAGGAGAACTACATGTCGTCCTTTATGGGCTTTGCACCGGCACAATCGCCCAAGGTGCTGTGCTATATCACGCTCGACGGAACGCCGAGCGGCTCAGATGCCGCTGCGGTGCCGTTCCAGTCCATTATGGCCAACGCGCTCGACGTGCTGGGTATCCCACACACGAAGTAGGGGGTTACAATCTTTGGGGCGTGGTTTGTTGTCCCATATGAGGGGTGTTCACATGCCCTGCACCACGCATGCGCGGCGCTGGGATACAATACGCCGATAGCATTATTTAGGTTTACAGGGGAGCTGCAATGATAGAGATCGCCGTCAACAACCTCGCGGCCGCAACAGGGGCCCGAACCGTGACGGGAGAAGTCGATCGGGTATGCCGCGGGTGCGTTATCGACTCGCGCCAGGTCGAGGAAGGGACGATTTTCGTCGCCTTTCCCGGTGAAAACGTCGACGGCAATGATTTTGCTTCCCGTGCCGTCCAGTCGGGTGCCGGCGCCGTCGTGATGACGCGCGAGCCCGAGGCCGAGCTGGTCTCGCTGGCGCAGGACAAGGGCTGTGCCATCTTGCTGACCGATGATCCCGAGGAGTTTCTGCTGCGTTTGGCGCACGCGTATCGCCTGGAGCTTGGCTGCCTGGTCGTTGGCATTACCGGTTCCATCGGCAAGACGACGACCAAGGACGTTCTCGCCGCTGTGCTCGCCAAGCGCTATCGTGTCTGGGCCACCAAGGGCAATTTCAATAACCTGATCGGCATGCCGCTCACGGTGCTTTCCGCTCCGGCCGATACCGAGGTCCTGGTGCTCGAGATGGGCATGAACCATTTCCACGAGATCGAGCGCCTGTCCCAGTCCGCCAATCCCAACCTTGCCATCGTGAGCAAGATCGGCACCTCTCATATCGGCATTTTGGGCAGCCGCGAGAACATCGCCCGCGCTAAGGCCGAGATTGTCCAGGGCATGTGCGCCGCCGGCGACTATTTGCCGCTGCTGGTTTTGGGCGGCGAGGACGATTTTACGCCGTTCATTCGCGATACGTTCGCCCAGCCTGCTGGTATCGACGTGATGCTGGCCGGTGTCTCTGACGATGATGAGGTCCGCGCCCGCGACGTTCGCGTTGATGACGAGGGCCGTCCGGTCTTTACGCTCGATTTTGGTCAGGGCGAGACAATCGATACCATGCTTGCCATCCCCGGCGTGCAGTCCGTTCCTAATGCCGTTAAGGCCGCCGCGGTTGCCTATCGCCTGGGCGTGACGCCCGAGCAGATCGATGCTGCCTTTAGGGGTCTTACGATTACCGGGCACCGCCAGGAGATCAAGCGCGCCAAGAGCGGTGCACGCATCATCGACGATTCCTATAACGCCAGCGCCGAATCGATGGCAGCCGGCCTCGATCTGCTGTGCTCGCTTTCATGCACGGGGTCTCGCATGGCGATCCTGGGCGAGATGGGCGAGATGGGCGATGAGGCTCCTCGCATGCATGAGCTCGTGGGCGCCTATGCCGCCGCCAAGAAGCTCGACATGCTGGCGTGCGTGGGTGGTGAGCTGGCCCAGCTTATGGCCGATGCCGCGCGCATGATGGGCATGGACGAGGACCGCATCCAGGTGTTCTCCGATTATCAGCAGGTGCTCGACCGCATGGGCGGCGCGCTTGAAAAACATGATGTTGTACTGGTCAAGGGTTCCCGCTTTGTTGAGCTCGACCGCTTTGTGGAAGGTGTGTGCTAGCCCATGTTCGGCAATCCCTCGTATCCAACGTATCAGGCTTTTTTGGGGCTTGGCATCGCCGCAGCCATTGCGCTGCTGCTCATGCCGTGGTGGATCAAGCTGCTCAAGGTCGAGGGTATCGGCCAGCAGGTTCGTGCCGACGGCCCCAAGCGTCATTTGGTTAAGCAGGGAACGCCCACCATGGGTGGCGTTGTCATCCTCGTCGCGATCTCGCTGACCTGCCTGCTGATGGGCAAGCTCACCACCGAGCTCGTACTCGTACTGCTCGCCACGCTGGCGACCGGCGTGCTGGGCCTGATCGACGACCTGACCTCCGTTACGCATGGGCGCTCGCTCGGTCTGACGCCTCATGCCAAGATGATCGGCCTAACCATTATCTGTGTCACCTTTACGGTACTTGCCGTCAACTGGTGCGGCGTCGCCGCCGAGATTCGTTTTCCCGGTGGGTTGACGATCGACCTTGGCGTGCTTTCGACTATCATCTGCGGCTATTCGTTCCCGTGGCTCTATATTGTCTTTTGCTGGCTGATGATTGCCGGTCTTTCTAATGCCGTGAACTTGACCGATGGCCTTGACGGTCTTGCCGGCGGCACCTCCATGATCGCCATGCTCGCCATGGCTGCCATGGCGTTTTTGCACGGAGACGTGAACCTGTCCATCTTCTGCACCGCGTGTGCCGGTGCCTGCCTGGGCTTTCTGTGGTTCAACTGCTATCCGGCGAGCATCTTTATGGGTGATACCGGCTCGCTTGCTCTGGGCGCCGCGTTTGCCTGTACGTCCATCATGACTAACACCGAGGTCGTCTCCCTCATCATCGGTGGCCTGTTTATCGTTGAGACCCTGTCGGTCATGATTCAGGTTGTCTACTTCCACTTTACGCACAAGCGCGTCTTCCTTATGGCGCCCATCCATCATCATTTCGAAAAGAAGGGTTGGGCCGAGACCAAGGTCGTCATCCGTTTTTGGATTATCGCTGCGGCATTTGGTGCCGTTGGCCTTGCCCTGTTCTTCCAGTTGGGATAGTGGTCTTTCATGCCTCTTGCTGATGTCTTTAGCCTGCTCGTTTTGGGTCAGGGCAAATCCGGTCTCGATGTCGCCCGCTGGGCGCTGGCACATCCAGAGCGCGTAAGCGCCGTTACCGTGTATGGCGGCGGCACCTCTGAGCCCAATGACGCCACGCGTGCGCTCGAGGCTGCCGGTGCGTCGTTTGTCTATGGGACCGAACAGGTCGAGGGCGCCTATGACGTATGCGTGACGTGCCCGGGCATCTCGGAGTTCTCGGGCTTCTTTAAGGCCGGGCGCGAGCATGCCGCCCAGATTATGGGTGAGCCCGAGTTTGCCTATCGCCTGTCGCCCGATAACTGGATTGCCATCACGGGCACCAACGGCAAGACGACCACCACGTCGCTGACCGATTATCTGCTCAAGGCTTCCGGTGAGGCCAGTGTAGCTGTCGGCAACATCGGCGAGCCGCCTATCAACGAGATTGACGGCCGAGCCCACAACGAGTGGTTTGTGGCTGAGCTCTCGAGCTATCAGATTGCTACGACCACCGAGCTCCACCCTCGCGTGGCGGTGCTGCTCAACATCACTCCCGACCACTTGGGCTGGCATAAGAGCCATAAGAACTATGCGCTTGCCAAGATCAAACTGTTTGACAATATGGTCGATGACGATCTGGTGGTCGTCGACGTCGAAGACGCCGGCATTCACGAGTTCGATGAGTACATCTACACGCCGGGTCGTCGCATCTGCAAGGTTGCCTTTGACGAGCCAGAGGGTGAGGATGTCGCCTTTGTGCGCGATGGCAAGATGATCGTGCGCCTGAAGGGCGTCGAGACCCCGCTCATCGCTACATCCGAGCTCAAGATCTCGGGCCATCACAATGTTATCAATGCCCTGTGCGCTGCCACGGCTGTCCTGGCCGTCGGTGCCAATCCCGAGGGCATTTGCCGCGGTCTGGCCTCGTTCCAGCCGCTCGAGCACCGCGTGGAGCCGTGCGGCGAGATTGACGGAGTGCGCTACGTCAACGATTCCAAGGCGACCAACACCGACGCGGTCGAGAAGGCACTGACGGCATTTCCCGATGACAACGTGATCTTGCTGCTCGGCGGCCACGATAAGGGCACGCCGCTCACGGACTTCGCGCGCGTCGTTATGGATAACGTGCGCTCGGTCGTCTGCTTTGGCGATGCGCGCGAGCGCTTTACCGCCGCTATGGACGAGGCCGATGTCGATGGCGATGTGGATATCGCCCAAGCGGATGACCTACGCGATGCCGTGGACGTTGCCCGTTCGCTGTCGAGCCGTGGCGACGTGATCTTACTTTCTCCTGCCTGCTCTTCGTTCGATGAGTTCTCGGGCTATGAGGAGCGCGGCCGCGTGTTTAAGGACTACGTGGCTCAGCTTGCCGCTGCAGCGAAATCGCAAATGGAATAGGGGTTGCAGGTGAGAGAGGAGAGCCCCCGACAAGGTATGAGGAGGCCCGACTCGGACCGTGCTTCCTCGCGGCGTAGCACACCGCGTTCCGGTCGCGGCGGGCAGTCGTTTAGCGAACGCTATATTGCCGGCGTTCCCGCCCGCATCATGCGCCCCCGTCTGATATTTATGGCCTGCCTGTTTACTTTGGTGTGCTTTGGTCTGCTGATGGTGTACTCGGCGTCTTCGGTCGAGGCGCTGCACGAGAATGGCTCGGCGACGTTTTTCCTGGGTCGACAGGCCGCGTTTGCCGTGGTTGGTGTTCTGGCGCTGATTGCCATCGTGCGCGTTTTGCCGGACAGCTGGTTTGGGGAGGATGTGCTTAGGATCTTCCTTATCGGCATGATAGGGCTACTGTTTCTGGTGTTCTTGGTGGGCAGCGGCAGCCGTGGTGCCACGCGCTGGCTCAACATCGCCGGTATTCAGTTCCAGCCTTCCGAGTTTTTAAAGCCATTTGCCATTGCGTATTCGGCCATCATGCTTGATCGCTTCTTTTCGCCCGGTGGCAACATCAACGAATTCCTTCGCAAGATGGGCATCTACCTGGGTATTTCGCTCTTTCTGATCTTTATCCAGCCCGATTTCGGTACTGTCCTGATCATCCTGTTGACCCTCATGTGCATGGCGTTGTTTGCGGGTCTCGACCCGAGATTTATCATCGGCGTGCTAATCTTCGGCATTCTCGTGATCGTGATTGCACTTGTCGCAGAGCCGTACCGTATGGTGCGTATTCAGGTTGCCTTGAACCCTTGGGCTGACGAGTATGGTGACGGCTATCAGGCCACGCTTGCCATCATGGCCTTTGCCTCGGGCGGTCTGTTCGGCCGTGGCATCGGCAACTCAACCATGAAGTACTCGTATCTGCCCGAGGCGCACAATGACTACATCCTGGCCATCATTGGCGAGGAAGTCGGCTTTGTCGGAACCGTGCTGTTCTTCTTGGTGTTTGCGATGCTGATCTACTCGGCGTTTCGCATTGCCGAGCAGGCGACCGATCGTCGGGGCGCGCTTATGGCGTCTGGCTCCGCGGTCATTCTCGCGGTGCAGTTTTTGATTAACGCGCTGGGCATCCTCAACGTGTTTCCCATGACGGGCAAACCGTTGCCGTTTATTAGCTACGGCGGTTCGTCGATTATTGTGTCGCTTATGCTTGCCGGGTTGATCCTGCGCGTTTCGTACGAGAGCGCCCGCCGCGATGAGTATGACCGCCGCCGTGAGAGCTTTGCCGTTATGGACGAGAGCACCGCCGGCGTGGCCCATGTGCGCGGTGAACGACCTTCGCGTAGCGGCTTTACCGTTCTGGATGGTTCTGCATCCGAGCCGGCAGCTCGTCCACGCTCGCGAACGGCTCCGCAAGGTCGTCCGCAGCGCCCCAGCCCTCGCAACGCGGGCGGCGGATATAATCGAATCGATTTGAACTCGGACCCGTCGGCGCGTCTGCGCACCGACGACCAGGGACCGCGTGTACGAAGGGACTACCATGACCGATAAAATGACCGTTGCTATTGCAGCCGGCGGCACGGCAGGACACATTAACCCCGCGCTCGCTTTGGCCGAGGAGCTGCATGACCGTGGCCACCACGTTGTGTTCGTGGGCCAGTCGCGCAAGCTCGAGGGTCGTCTGGTCCCCGAGGCTGGGTTTGATTTTGTGCCCATTACGGTCACGGGCTTCGACCGCTCCCGTCCCTGGACGGCGCTGACCTCGCTGTGGCGTGTCAACAAGGCCAAGCGTGCGCTCGCCAGTCATTTCTCAAAGGTCGGCAAGCCCGATGCTGCCATCGGTTTTGGTGCCTATGTCGAGGTTCCGCTGCTGGGGTGGTGCAAGGGCGCAGGCGTTCCGTATCTGCTGCATGAGCAGAACTCTGTTCCGGGCCTGGCCAACAAGATGATGAACCCCCACGCCGCTCGCGTGTGCATCTCGGTGCCGGCAGCGCGCTCGGTCTTTGAGCGCGAAGGTGACCCTGACCACGTGCTCATGACCGGCAACCCCGTACGTCGCTCGGTGATCGAGGGCGATCGCGCTCGCGGCCGCAAGGCACTTGGCGTTCCCGAGGACGCTACGCTGCTGCTCGTCTTTGGCGGTTCACTTGGCGCCCAGCACCTCAACGAGCGCGCGGTTTCGCTCAAAAACGAGCTGCTTTCGCGCAAGAACCTCTATGTGTTGCATTCGACGGGTGCCGACGGCTTTGAGGAGACCGAGCGCGCTTTGGCGCTGACGCCCGAGGAGGCGAAGCGTTACCGCGTCCAGCCTTACATCGACAACATGGGCGATATGCTGGCTGCTGCCGATTTGGTGCTCTCGCGTTCGGGTGCATCGAGCGTGGCCGAGATCGCTGCGCTCGCCGTGCCCTCGATACTCGTGCCGTATCCGCATGCGACGGCCGACCACCAAACCACCAATGCCCGTTATCTGGTCGACGCCGGGGCCGGCGTGCTCTGTGCCGATGCCGATATCGACGGTTCTGCCTTTGCCGATGAGCTGCTGCACCTGGTCGATGACGCGGCAGAGCGCGACGTCATGCGTCAGGCGGCGCGCGGTCTGGCTCAGGATAGGGCCGCCGCTCTTCTGGCCGATGCGGTAGAGGGTTTGCGTTAGTTAGACGGGATATCGTCGGTCGCCCTCGCGCTGATGCGGTAGGTGCGGTACAGTTAACGGGTTACAGGCAGTGTTTACGCAAGGAGTACACGAGCACATGGCTGATTTCCAGACTGCAACCTCCGCGCCCGAGTTTAAGAGCGCCCACTTTATCGGTATCGGCGGCGCCGGCATGAGCGGCATCGCCCTCGTTCTGCACGAGCGCGGTTATGCCGTTACCGGCTCCGACCTTAAGACGTCACGTTATATCCGCCAGCTTACCCGCGCTGGTGTGAAGGTGCATGTGGGCCATGAGGCAGCCACGATCGACGAGGTCAAGCCCGACGTGGTTGTTGTCTCTACCGCTATTCCGGAGTCCAACCCTGAACTCGTGCGCGCTCGCGAGCTTGGTATTCCCGTGTGGCCCCGTGCCAAGATGCTCTCTGCTTTGGGCCACGGCTACACCACCGTCGCTGTTGCCGGCACGCATGGCAAGACCACCACGTCTTCGATGTGCGCCACCATGCTCGACCGCATGGGTCTGGATCCGAGCTTCCTGATCGGTGGCATCGTCGAGGGCTATGACACGAACGGCAAGAACGGCTCGGGCGACTACTTTGTCGCCGAGGCTGACGAGTCCGACAGCTCCTTCCTGTTCCTGAACCCCAACGTAGTCATTGTGACCAACGTCGAGGCCGACCACCTCGATCACTACTCGGGTATCGAGGAGATCGAGGCAACTTTCGCCAAATTCATGAGCCTGGTGGGCGAGGAGGGCACCGTCATCGTCTGTGGTGAGGACCCGCATCTGGTCGAGCTCGCCAAGTCGACGGGCCGTCACGTGCTTTCCTACGGCTTTGCCGAGAGCAACGACATCGTCTGCATGCACCCGGATGTCAAGGGCATCCAGAGTGACTTTATCGTTCGCTTTGAGGACGGCACTGAGCATGCTGTGGAGATCAAGAGCAATCCCGGTCGCCACAACATGCTCAACGCCACGGCGGTGCTCACCGTCGCCCATGTCCTGGGCCTTGACATCGACGCCGCCGCCAAGGCGCTCTCGAGCTTTGAGGGCGTCCGCCGTCGCTTTACCCACGTGGGCGATATCGATGGCATCACCGTGGTCGATGATTACGGCCATCACCCCACCGAGATCAAGGCGACGCTTGCTGCCGCTTCGTCGCTGGGCTACAAGCACGTCGACGTCGTGTTCCAGCCGCACCGCTATTCGCGCCTGCAGGCCCTGTGCGATGACTTTGCCGATGCATTTGCCAATGCCGATAAACTGCTGCTGATTGATGTGTTCTCGGCTGGCGAGATGCCCATTCCGGGTGTCACCTCTAAGATGCTCGCCGATACCGTGCGCGCCAAGCATCCTGGCAAGGAGGTCGTGTATTGCTCCAGCCGTCTTGAGCTCAATCAGGAGCTCGAGCAGATGGTGGGCGAGGGCGACCTGCTGCTCACCATGGGTGCTGGTGACGTTACGACCGTCGGTCCCGAGTTTATCGAGTATCTGACTGCCAAGAAAGACGCTTAAGTCTAATGGGTCTGTTTAACGCCGTCATGGCGCTCTCGGGCATGATCGACACGGAT
Source organism: Collinsella sp. (assembly GCA_019414025.1). Lineage (GTDB taxonomy): Bacteria > Actinomycetota > Coriobacteriia > Coriobacteriales > Coriobacteriaceae > Collinsella. The sequence continues at coordinate 65,036 of DXMU01000007.1, read as the reverse complement.
GTGATCGAGGACGAGCGCCTTGCGCGTCATACGAGCTATCGTATCGGCGGCAAGGCCGACCTCTTTGTGACGTGCCATAGCTATCATGCCCTCCGCCGCGCCGTGGCGGTGCTCGATCGCGAGCAGGTGCCGTGGGTCATCATCGGCAAGGGCTCCAATCTGCTGGTTGCCGATGGCGGCTATCGCGGTGCCGTCATTTCGCTCGGACGTGAGTTTCAGCGCACGGTTGTTGCCGATGACGGTTGTACGCTGACGGTCGGTGCGGGCGTGATGTTTGCGCGCCTGGTCAACGATGCCCTGTCGCGTAGCCTCTCGGGCCTTGAGTTTGCCGTTGGCATCCCTGGCTCGGTCGGCGGTGCGATATCTATGAATGCCGGCACACGGACCGAGTGGATTGGCTCGCTGGTTGAGGATGTCGTAACGTTTGACCCGGCATCCGGTATCAAGCATTATGCGGGGTCCGAGATCACTTGGGGCTACCGCGAATGTAGCCTTCCCCGCAATGAGATCATCCTCGAGTGCGTGCTCAAACTTAAACCGGCGCCCAAGGCCGATATTCGCGAGCGCATGGAGCGGTACCTGACGAGGCGCAAGCGTACGCAGCCCATGGGTCGCGCATCCTGCGGGTCTGTCTTTCGCAACCCGCCCGATGCGAGTGTGGGCAAGCTTATCGAGGATTGTGGATTAAAGGGTTTTTCAATTGGCGGCGCGGAAGTTTCGCCCGTTCACGCTAATTTTATCGTTAATAACGGAACTGCCTCGGCCGATGACGTTGCCGCGGTTATCAGACATGTGCACGGAAAGGTGAGGGAGGCGTATGGCATCGAGCTCAGACCGGAAGTTAAATTCCTCGGCTTCTAGAGCATCGAAACCCACCTTCCGCCGCGCCGGAGGGCGTTCCGGCGCGCCTGCCAAACCTCAACGCAATACCGTCGCGCACTCTGAGTCTGTCGGGCATGCTCGACAGACCAGTCGTCCGGTCGTCGGCTCTCAGCTCGGTAATCGTCCGGCCGCAAAAAAGTCCTCGCGTCCCTCGGTGACGTCAAAGCCTGTTATGGGCGCCAAGCCTGCCCGTCCCATGGCAGCTCCCAAGCCCTCGACGGGAACTATAGCGGCGCGTCCAGGTCGCACGCTGGGCGCATCGAAACCGCGCTCGCTGACATCGGTGCCGGCTACCGCCAAGAAGCCTTCGAGTAAAAAAGGTTTCAACCCGTTATCTTCACTTGGGGCGATGGCAAATAAAACATCAGACGCCGCTTCTGTCGTTACAGGCAAAGGCAAAATCGTGGGCGGCGTTCTGGCCGTCTTGGCCGTGCTCGTCGTCGTTGCCATCGTGGTGATCAACTCTGGATTGTTTACTGCCACTGATATTCAGATTCAAGGCAGCGAGCATGTGACGAAGCACGATGCTATCCAGCTGATCGACTTGCCCGAGGGAACGTCGCTTTTTAACGTCGATCCCGACCAGATTACCGAGGATCTCAAGCAGAACCCGTGGGTTTCGGGCGTGGATGTCCAGCGCCAGTTTCCCCATACGCTTATCATCACGCCGACGGAGCGTAAAGTTATCGCCATTGCGTATATCAGCTCCGACGACCTTGCCTGGGCTATCGGAGACGATGACACCTGGATCGCCCCGCTGTCGACGTCGGTCGAAGTGGACGACCAGGGCAACGTCATCACGACAGGGCGGGGCTCAAATACCTTGACCGGAATCGATGCCGCGCTGACGCTCGCCAAGCATTATGGCGCGGTGTTGTTGACTGATGTCTCGGCGGATGTCGCTCCGGTTTCCGGCCAGGCGGTGAACTCCAAAGCCGTTAAGGCCGGCCTGGATTATGTGCGTGGTTTTTCGAGCGAGTTCTTGGGACAAGTCAAGGATATTTCCACGCCTTCGGTCGAAGCCATCTCGGCAAACCTCAATAACGGCATTGAGGTGTCGCTGGGCGATTCGGACGATATCGCCAAGAAGGAACGCGTAGTCACCAAGTTGCTTTCGCAGGTAGAGGGCGTAACGTATATCAATGTGCGCTCTCCGGGCAACTACACATTTAGGAATGCTCCGACCTCGTAGCGCTGGTTGATGCTTTGTTGAGGGGCCATACCACGCCGTTTATCTGGTTTGTTTGGTTTTCACGGTCAATTATTTGACTGATACGTTCATAATGTGCAAACATAATACGGTTTACCTTTGCATTTACTTTCAACCTGAAGGTTAATGTGCGCAGGGGTCGACCCATGCTATGGCTATAACCTTTGTTCGGAGGACCGACATGCACGAGACAGAGATCAACAACTACCTTGCCGTCATTAAGGTGGTCGGCGTCGGCGGCGGCGGTACCAACGCGGTCAATCGAATGATCGAAGAGGGCATCCGCGGCGTCGAGTTTGTTGCCATCAACACCGATGCTCAGGCACTCGCGATCTCTGATGCCGATATCAAGGTGCACATCGGCACCGACCTTACCCGCGGCCTGGGCGCCGGCGCCAATCCCGAGGTTGGCCGCAAGGCTGCCGATGAGTCCCGCGACGACATCGCCGAGGCGCTCGCTGGCGCCGACATGGTGTTTATCACCTGCGGCGAGGGCGGCGGCACCGGTACCGGCGCTGCTCCCATCGTTGCCGATATCGCGATGAACGAGGTCGGCGCACTGACCGTCGCCGTCGTGACCAAGCCCTTCACCTTCGAGGGCCGCAAGCGTAAGAAGAGCGCCGAGGAGGGCATCAAGACCCTCTCCGATTGCGTCGACACCATGATCGTCATTCCTAACGATAAGCTGCTCGACATCGCCGAGAAGAAGACCACCATGCTCGAGGCCTTCGCGATTGCCGATGGCGTCCTTTCCCAGGGCACCCAGGGCATCACCGACCTCATCACCGTCCCCGGTATCATCAACCTGGACTTCGCCGATGTTAAGACCATCATGAAGCAGGCCGGTACCGCCATGATGGGTATCGGTACCTCTTCTGGGGATACTCGTGCCGTCGACGCTGCCCAGCAGGCCATCTCCAGCCCGCTGCTCGAGAGCTCCATCGATGGTGCCACGCGCGTGCTGCTCTCCATCGCCGGTTCCAAGGACCTGGGCATCCAGGAGATCAGCGACGCCGCCGACGTTGTCGCCAACGCCGTCGACCCCGAGGCCAACATCATCTTCGGTACCGTTGTCGACGAGTCCCTGGGCGATCAGGTGCGTATCACCGTCATCGCTACGGGCTTCTCCGACTCCAATGTCAACCGTCAGGATGAGCTCTTTGCTGCTCAGCAGTCTCAGAGCAAGGCCGCTGCCTCCGCTGAGCCGCAGCGCACCGCTCCGGCTGCCAGCCCGGCTCAGGCCGCTCCGACCCGCAACGTCGGTGGTACCGAGCTGCCCAACTTTGGCAACGACCAGTTCGAGCTTCCCGACTTCCTGAAGCGCGGTAGCTTCTAGTTCGTTTTTCTCAACGACCTGCACGGGGTGTGTCCATTTGGATGCACCCCGTTTTGTTTCTCGTTTGTAAACGAAAGCCTCCAATCTCCTTACGTTCCCTTTACGTTTGGTCCCTACCGCTGCGGGTATCCTTTTAAGGAAGTATGACAGCCGTATAAACGCGGACTGCGCGGCGACGCCGCGGTACTTGTGTTATTAGGAGGCTTTAGTATGGCAGCACGTGCGGACAACGTTTCGCGTGTCGACCATGATGGAGTTACGTTGGTGGAGGGCGCGACATCCGATGTCCGTTTTGCCTTTACCGAGCGCACCGGTGGCGTTTCTGAAGATGCGTACTCCTCGCTCAACCTGGGCTCGCATGTAGGCGATGACCCCTTTGCTGTTCAAGAAAATCGTCGTCGAGCGCTCGAAGCTATGGGCGCCACTGAGTGCGAGCATAATCTGCTCGTGCCCAATCAGGTACATGGTGACCATATCGTTACGGTGACTTCGAACGGCGCCGACGATCTTGAGGCTGTTCGCGAGCAGATTGCTGAGGGCTGCGATGCCATCGTCTGTACGGCCCATGACGTGCCCGTGCTGCTCTGCTTTGCCGACTGCGTTCCCGTGGTGCTGGTGGCCCCCGGCGGGTTTGCCGTGGTGCACTCCGGTTGGAAGGGCACGATTGCACGTATTTCTGCCAAGGCGTGCCAGGCGCTTTGCGATGCTGCCGGCTGCGATGCGAGCGACGTTTCCGCCTATATCGGCCCCCATATCTTGGCTGACGAATATGAGGTATCCCAGGAACTCATGGACCGCTTTGCCGCCGAGTTTTCGTGCATCGATGCGGGCGCTTCTCGCATGCTCGATCTATCTGCCGCCATTCGTGAGGCGTTGGTAGATATCGGTGTGGACGCGGATAATATCGTGGATACCCAGCTTTCGACTGTGCGTCAGAACGACCGCTTTTATTCCTACCGTAACGAGGACGGCACCTGTGGGCGCCATGCTGCGATCGGCGTGATGCTATGAGAAAGATCGTATCGGTCCTGAGCGCCGCTGTGCTTACGCTTACGCTGTGCGCCTGTTCTTCGGGATCTTCTACCTCTTCCATTACCGTGGCCGGCTCCACGACCTGCCTTCCTATCGCCGAGATTGCGGCAGAGGGCTTTAAGGAGGAGACCGGCATCGACGTGCTCGTTTCCGGTTTGGGTTCTTCCGCTGGCATCGAAGCCGTCAGCGCTGGCACGGCCGATATCGCCAGCTCCTCCCGTGGACTCAATGCCGACGAACAGGATCTGGGCCTGACTCCCATCGTCATTGCCCACGACGGTATCGCGGTCATCGTGAACGAAGGCAACCCCGTCGATAACCTTTCGACCGAGCAGCTCCGCGATATCTATGCCGGCAAGATTACTAATTGGAAAGAGGTCGGTGGCGAGGACCTGAAGATTCAGGTCATCAACCGAGACGAGGCGTCTGGCACGCGTGAGGCCTTCCGCACCATCGTGATGGACGGCGCCCCGTTCGATCGCCGGTCCGCCGTTCTTTCGGGCACGGGCCAGGTGCGCGACGTGGTATCTCGTTCGCGCGGTGCCATCGGCTACATTTCGCTGGGCTTCGTCGATAGCCTCAACGCCAAGACCTCGGTCAAGGCCGTCTCGGTCAATCATGTTGAGGCGTCCGAGAAGACGGTCGCGAGCGGCGGCTATCCCATCTCGCGCGACCTTTACTTCTTTGTGAAGGGTGCGCCTTCGCAGCAGGCGCAAGATTACATCGACTACGTGACGTCCGAAAAGATGGACAAGCAGATTCGCGAGGCGGGCTTTATTCCCGTCACCAACGACGAGAAGGGGAGTGAGTAGCATGGAAGCACGGGAAAACTCCCAGACTGAGCAGAATGGTCAGGCGCCCAAGAAGCGCGAGCTGGCGCTCGTATCGCGCAGCACCTATATCAAGGAGAAGGCGCTGCAGTGGATCTTCTTTGCCTGCGCGTTCTTGGCGGTTGTTACCGTCATCCTGATTTTTGTCTTTACCACGTACTCGGCGCTGCCCGTCTTTACCGACATCGGTCTGGCGGATTTCTTTAGCTTTACGTGGGCGCCCTCTGAGGGCCACTACGGCATCGTGTCGCTGCTTGCCGGCTCGGGTCTGGTGACCGTCGGTGCGCTCGCCATGGGCGTGCCGCTAGGTGTGGGTACGGCCGTGTACCTGGTCGAGATCGCCGGCAAGCGCGTGCGCAAGCTCATCAGCCCTGCCGTTGACCTGTTGGCCGGCATCCCTTCTATCATCTATGGCTTCTTTGGCATGATCATCATCCGTCCGTTTATCGCGCAACTGACCGGTGGTCTTGGTTTTGGTGCGCTGACGGCGTGGTTCGTGCTTGCCATCATGATCGTCCCTACCATCACGACGCTCACCATCGATGCCCTCAATTCTATTCCCATGGGTATTCGCGAGGCATCGTATGCCATGGGTGCTACTAAGTGGCAGACCATCTATAAGGTCGTGCTACCTGCCGCCAAGCTGGGTATCGTGGATGCGATCGTGCTGGGTATGGGCCGTGCCATCGGCGAGACCATGGCCGTGCTCATGGTCGTGGGTAACGCCCCGGTTATTCCCGACAGCATTGCGAGCCCCATCTCGACGCTCACGAGCCAGATCGCGCTCGATATGAGCTATTCCTCGGGTCTGCACCGCTCGGCGCTGTTCGGCATGGGCGTGGTCCTGTTTATCATCTCCGCCACGCTGGTGGGCGTCGTCCGTTTGATTTCCAAGAAGAAGAGGGGGTAGGCTATGTCCGATTCCGTTGACACGACGGTCGATACGACCTCGTCGCGCGAGCGCATCAAGCGTGCCCTTTCCCACGGCAAGAAGGGCCGCATCAACAAGGACCTGTCCAACAAGATCATGCTTGGCGTATTCCGCGCGGCTGCCTATATCACCACGCTGGTGCTGGTCGCTATCATCGCCTATGTGGTCATTAACGGCCTGCCGCATATCTCGCTCGACTTTATCTTCGGTTGGCCCCAGGGCGTCAACGCCGAGGGCGGAATTTGGCCCACGATCGTCTCGACCGTCTATGTGACGGCGCTCGCCATGCTTATCTGCACGCCGATTGCTGTGCTGGCAGCCGTCTATCTGGCCGAGTACGCCAAGCAGGGCAAGGTCGTCGAGCTCATTCGCTACGCTGCTGACGCTTTGGCCTCGGTGCCCTCTATCGTTATGGGCCTGTTTGGCTACGCCTTGTTTGTCGAGGCCATGGGTCTGGGCCTTTCGATGGTCTCGGCCGCTCTGGCACTCGCGCTCTTGATGCTTCCCATCGTCATGCGCACCACCGAAGAGGCCATTCGCGCCGTTCCGCGCTATATCCGTTGGGGCGCGTACGGCCTGGGCGCCACCAAGTGGCAGGTCGTCTCCAAGATCGTGCTTCCTTCTGCCTTTGGCCGTATTGCCACGGGCATCGTCCTCGCCATCGGCCGTGCCATTGGCGAGACCGCGGTGGTGCTCTACACCATGGGCCAAGCCATCAATCTACCTATTTCGCCGCTCGATTCCGGCCGCCCCATGACGGTTCACCTGTACCTGCTTGCAAACGACGGCATCAACATGAACGCAGCCTACGGCACCGCGCTCTTGCTGATGGTGATCATTCTGGCCTTCAACCTGTTTGCGCGCTTCCTGTCGCGCAAGCGTCGCTAGTTAAGGAGTCCCATGTCCGTTTATCAGTCCGCTCCCACGCTGGAGCAAGCGGCCATTACGGCCAAGGATTTCAACTTTTGGTACGGTGACTTTCATGCGCTGACGGGGCTTGACCTCAACATCGCCAAAAACGCCATCACCTCCTTCATTGGCCCTTCGGGCTGCGGCAAGTCGACGTTTTTGCGCTGCATCAACCGCATGAATGATCTGATCGAGGGTACGCGCGTCGAGGGCACCATGACGCTCGACGGCAATGATATCTATGCCGAGGGCGTCGACCCGGTCGATCTCCGTCGTCGCGTGGGCATGATCTTTCAGCAGCCCAACCCGTTTCCTAAATCCATCTACGAGAATGTCGCCTTTGGCCCTCGTCTGCAGGGCGTGACTAGCAAAAGCGACCTCGATGACATCGTGGAAGAATCGCTCAAGCGCGCCAACCTCTGGAAAGAGGTATCCAATCAGCTCAACAAGGATGGTTTGGCGCTCTCGGGCGGTCAGCAGCAGCGTCTGTGCATCGCGCGCGTGCTTGCGGTGCAACCCGATGTTCTCCTGATGGACGAGCCCTGCTCCGCCATCGACCCCACGTCCGTCTCTAAGGTCGAGGATCTGATGGCCGAGCTGGCGCCCGAGATGACGATCATCATCGTCACGCATTCAATGCAGCAGGCAGCTCGTATCAGCGACTACACCGCATTCTTCTTGCAGGAAGTTGCCGGCGAGCCCGCCACGCTCATCGAGTATGGTCAAACCGACGCGATCTTCACCAGCCCGGTGGACTCGCGGACGGAAGACTATATCACCGGCCGCTTTGGCTGATCGGTGCGACTAGTCCCAAGCCGATCGGACCTGGTCCGGTGCGTATTCACTGTGCGGGCGGCATGACCGCACCCAACTGATTGGAGTGAACCATGCGCAAACTGTTTTCCCGTCAGCTCGTCGAGGCCCGTCACGAGATGCTGAGCATCTATGAGGCCGTCGATCTGGCCCTCCACGATGCCGTGAAGGCCTATGTGACCGACGACCGCAAGCTCGCCACCAAGACCAAGAAGCGCACGCTTTCGATTGACGCGCGCTGCGCCAACCTGGAGGCCGTCTGCTACAACCTGATCGCCACGCAGTCACCGGTCGCCTCCGACTTCCGCCTGCTTCAGACGATCATCTACGTCGACTATAACCTGCAGCGCATGACCGATAAGGTCCGTCAGATCTGCCGTGCCACGCGTCATATGATCAAGGCCGACATCTCGCTGCCCAAGGAGCTTGTCGGCACGGTCGAGGCCGAGGCTGAGGCCGTCTACCAGGTGCTGGGCTCTTCGCTTTCTGCGCTCGTCACCAATGACATGTCCATCATCTGCAACCTGGCCGTCGAGGACGAGCCGGTGCACGCCGCCTACGAGAAGTTCTTCCGCACCTTTAACCGTATGGATACGGGCGACTTTATGGACGACGATAGCAACTATGACGACCTGCGCCGCGCCATCATGGTTTCGCGCTACCTCGATCGCATCGCCTCGATTTCCATCGATGCCGCTTGCCGTCTGACCTTCCTGTTGACTGGTCAGCGTATGAACGCCGGCGATATCGCCCGTGCGGACGAGGATGAGCTCGAGAGCATGCGCGTGCCTTCGGGCGAGGGTGTTATCATGAGGCCCGCCGTCGACGCGCGCTACGTTGCCAAGGTGCCCGTTAACGAGGTCAGCGAGGGTCTTCGCTACCTGCTCGATCATCTTGAGGACGAGGACGATGGCGAGGACGACGAGGAGTAAGTAGCCCCGTTCGTCGAAAGATTGTAAATACCTAAGTGAGCGCGGCCTTGCACATGCGGGGCCGCGCTCTTGCGTTAGCATGGGACTACTTGTTTGGCTGTCAGCGGAGGCGATTAGCAATGGATAACTATTTGGACTTGATGCGCGCTCGCCGCGAGCAGATTCTGGAACGTTTTTATGCGGCGCTCGATCGCGCAGGCCGTCCCCACGACGCCGCGAGCCTCATTGCCGTGTCCAAGACCGTTGGTGTCGATGAGACCGTTGCCGCCATCCAGGCGGGGTATCGCCATTTTGCCGAGAACCGCCCGCAGGAGCTGGTTCGCAAGCTCACGGGTCTGGCGGAGCATCCGGAGCTGCCCGAGGTGCGCTTCGATATGATCGGCAACCTGCAGACCAATAAGATCAATGCGGTGCTGGGCTCAGCCGAGCTGATTCACTCGGTGGGTTCTCTGCATCTGGCGCAGGCGATCTCGAGCCGTGCTGTCCGCAAGATTGAGGCAGGTGAGCTCGCTGGCCCCCAGCGTGTGCTCATTGAGGTCAATGTGAGTGGTGAGGAGTCGAAGGGAGGCTTTTCGCCCGATGAGATTCGCGCCGCCGCGGGTGAGCTTGCGGAACTTGAGGGAATTTGCGTGCAGGGGCTTATGACTATGGCGCCCCGGGGGAATAAGGATGTGGCACGCCGCACCTTTGCGGGGCTTCGTGAGCTGAGGGATGAGCTGGAGGCAGCGCATCCCGATTTGAACCTGCCTGAGCTTTCCTGCGGCATGAGCGAGGACTTTGAGCCTGCCCTTGAGGAAGGCTCTACGCTCGTTCGCCTGGGCAGGGTAGTATTTAGCCCGGAGTTTGCAGTAAAATAAGGCTCTGAAGTGCGCACTGATTATCGGGGCGCCTGCACTAAACCGCGAGAGGACACAACCATGGGCTTCCTTGACGAGATTAAAAATAAGATGCACCTGGGCGGCCAGCAGGGTTACGACCAGGGTTATGGCCAAGACGACGACTACGGCTACGATGACGGCTACGACGATGGCTATCAGAACAACGGCTACAGCGGTGCTTCGGGCGAAGGCTTCTACACCCAAGACGAGCCGAGCAACGGCCTGCTTGGTCAGACGCGCCGTGGTGAAGCTGAGTCAGTTGCCGTGTATACGCGCTCCGGTCAGCTGGTCGGCGATGACTCCCGCCACGCCACGACGTATAACCCGCCTTCGCGCTCGCAGGACAGTGTTGCGAGCGGTTATCGTCCTGGTGCCTATGACACGCCGTCGAGCTACGCCGAGAACACCCGCGCCCGTGCCGCCGCTGCACCCGCGCCTGCACCGAGCGATGCCTCGGCCTATGCGAGCAATATCATCAACGCCACGCCGCAGTTGCCGGCCTATGTCCTGCGCCCCGAGAGCTATGACGACGTGGAGACCGTGGTGCGCCGCGTTCGCACCAAGCAGCCTGTCGCACTGATTTTCGTGGGCGTACGTACCGAAGTTGCCAAGCGCGTCTTGGACTTCTCTTACGGCTTTGCCTGCGGTCTGGGTGCTACGGTCAAGGAGGTGGGCGACCGCGTGTTCATGGTGCTGCCCGCCGGTTGCGAGGTCAAAGATTCCGATCTCAAGAAGCTTCGTGCCGACGGCTACCTTAAGTAAAGACAAGACGAGGAGATTCCCATCAACATCTACACTATCGTCCAGCTGGTCAACACGCTGTTCAACTTCTATTCCACGCTCATTGTCGTCTACTGCTTTATGACGTGGATTCCCATGAAGCAGGGTGGTTTGCTTCAGGATATTGCTGCGGTGCTCGATAGCGTGTGCGGTCCGTGGCTCAACCTGTTCCGTCGTTTCATCCCGCCGATGGGCGGTATCGATTTTTCGCCGGTCGTTGCGATTATTGCGTTGCAGTTGGTGCAGAGGCTGGTTCTGCAGCTTCTTATAGGTATACTCGTATAGAACTGACTTAGTAACTTACGTCGGGCGTGTAGCGCCGAGGCGATGAAAAAGGAGACTTGTTATGGCTATTACCCCTGCAGACATCCAGGCTCAGACTTTCTCTGAGGCCAAGCGTGGCTACGATCCCGCCGAGGTCGACGTCTTCTTGGAGACGCTGTCCTCCGAGGTTGACGCTATGCTCGCTAAGATCGTCGACCTTAAGGGTCGCCTGACTGCTACCGAGCAGCAGCTTGCCGATGCGCAGGCTCAGCTTGCCCAGGCTCAGGATGCCACCGCCCAAGCCGTTCCTGCCGCCCCCGTGGCTGCTCCCGCCCCTGACTTCTCCGCTCAGGAGCGCCAGATTTCCGCTGCCCTGATCGCTGCCCAGCAGACCGCTGAGACCATCGTCAACGATGCCAACGAGAACGCTGAGCGTATCCGCAACGAGGCTGACGCTAAGGCCCGCGAGGTTATCCGCCAGGCTCTGACCGAGAAGCAGGCCGAGCTCGAGGAAATCGATCGTCTCAAGGCTTCCCGCGAGGAGTTCAAGGCCGAGTACCTCAAGCTCATCCAGCACTTCATGGACGATGCCCAGAACTCCTTCCCGGCCGACCTCATGGCCTCCACGCCGGTCGGTTCTGCCGCTTCTCCTGCGGTGACTGTTCCCGCCGAGCCGCTGCCCGTCGCTGACCCGGTTGTCCCCGTGGCCGATCCCTTCGCCCCGATCGACAACTTTGCCGCCGACGACCTGGACTAGCATCAGAGCTACAATCTAGTGTCCTTAAGAGGAGCTCGCACCTGCGGGCTCCTTTTTTGTGGCTGTATACGGGTTGGGAAACAAAACGCCGAGCTCTGCATGCGATAGGACAGAACTCGGCGAAGGGCGCGTGGTAAAAGGTAGATTTTAAGGTATGTCTAAAAACTACTTGAGGAGGAAGTTGGAGAGGGGAATAGTGCGGGCCTCGCGATGCTCGGGGTCGGCGATATGGTCGGCAGGATAGCCGCAGACGAGCATGTGATAGGGATAGACGCCCTCGGGCAGGTTGAACTGCTCCTCTGCCACCTCAGGCTTAAAATGGCATACCCAGCACGTTCCCAGACCCTGCTCGGTGGCCTCCATCATCATCTGGTCGCACACGATGGACGTATCGATTTCACTGGAATTTATCTGGTCATACGGGCGCACCCAAGCATCATCGGTAACGCTGCAAATAAGGAAGACAAGCGGAGCTCCAAAGATAGACCCATCACGAGCAAACCGAGGCTGACAAGCAGCAGCCTTCTCCAACAGCTCAGGCGTATCCAGCACCATCACACGGGCTGGATGATTATTACAAGCAGAAGGAGCAATACGCCCGGCTTCAACAATGGTATCCACCACAGCCTGCTCAACAGAACGATCCTCAAACTCGCGACAAGAATAACGACCCCGAGCCAGATCCAAATAAGACATACAAGCCCTCCTAAAATTAAAAATCAAACAAACCAAAAGTAACCCAAAGAGTACCCAAAGCAGCAATCAGCCAAACGCTCATCAAGGGCCAAAGTGTCCGAACGAGTACCAAAGGTCCCTTCAGCCAAACCCCCATTGCGCTACAACTATCAGCCAAAGTTCCCAATGGTGGTACGTAGGGCGAAGGGCCGGCCACGGTTTACTTTCGAACGACTCTGCAAAGCAGCCGGAGTGAGAAAGCAAACCGTGGCCGGCCCTTCGCCGCCGGGACACGTACCCCCAATTAACTGTTCTTCATGACGATCGAATCCACGACATCGGCCACATTCTCGCAGCAGTCGGCGCAGTACTCCAGGAAGGCGTACACGTCACGCCAGGCGATGACCTCGAGTGCGTCCTTGCCGTTGACATGCAGGTTACGCATGGCGTTGATATAGAGCTCGTCGGCCTCGGACTCGATGGTGTTGATCTGGATGACGAGTTCGCGCAGGGTCTTGGACTTGCGGTAGTTGGGAAGCTCGACCATAAGGTCCTTCATGGCGCGGCAGGCGTCGGTCACCTTGTGAGCGATGACGATGGCATCGGGGTGGATGCTCTGGATGTTGGTGAAGTAGACGCGCTGCACGACGCCCTCGATGCGGTCGAGCACGGTGTCGAGCGAGCAGCTCATCAGGTCCAGATCCTCGCGCTCAAGCGGGGTGATAAAGGCGGTGAGCAGGGCGTCCTCAAGCTCATGGTGCTTCTTGTCGGCCGCATGCTCGATCGCATGCATCTTGTCGAGCATATCGTGAATCTTTGCGGGATCGAAGTTCTCGAAAATCTTGGTAAGCAGCTCGGCGGCCTGGACGGCGAGGTCGGCGCAGGCGACGTAGTTGTCAAAGTAGAACGAATCGGGTTTCTTTGCCATGAGTGGGTCCTTTCGAGGCGAAGACGGGTGGGCGAGGTGTTACGGTCCGGATGGACGTTCGGTTTGACTAGATGAACATCATGAACAGCTTGGCCATGACAAAGCTGATGAGTCCGCAGGCGGGGAAGGTGAAGAACCAGGTGAACATCATGTCCTTGACGACGCCGAAGTTGATGGCCGAGAGGCGTTTGACGGCACCGACGCCCATGATGGCGCAGGTCTTGATGTGCGTGGAGGACACGGGGATGCCGGTAAGGGTGGCAAGCAGCAGGTTCGCGGCGCCCGCCAGGTCGGCGGAGAAGCCCTGGTACTTTTCGAGCTTGACCATGCTCTGGCCAACGGACTTGATGATGCGCTCGCCGCCCACGCTGGTGCCGATGCCCATGGTGGCCGAGCATAGCAGCATAATCCAGATGGGGATGCCGGCATCGCCGACGCTCGTCTGGCCGCTGGCAAAGGCCACGCCTAAAAAGAGCACGCCGATGAACTTCTGTCCATCCTGCGCGCCGTGCATAAAGCTCATGGCCGCAGCGCTCGCGATCTGAGCGTATTTAAAGAAGACATTGGCACGTCGCCTGTTGGCGGCGGCGAAAAGAATCGAGACGAGCTTGCACAGGACCCAGCCCATGACAAAGCCCAGACCGATGGAGAGCGCCAGGCCGTAGATGACCTTCATCCACTCGTGGACGTTGACGCTGCTCGCACCGCCGAGGGCGATGGCGGCACCGGTCAGGCCGGCGATAAGGCTGTGGCTTTGCGAGGTGGGGATGCCAAAACGCGACGCTGTGGCGCCGTAGACGACGATGGAGAACAGCGCCGCGCACAGGCAGGCGAGCGCCATGGTACTGTTTCCGCCAAAGTCGACAATATGGGAGATGGTGTTGGCGACGCTCGCGTTAAAGTGCGTCATGATGAGCACGCCGAGGAAGTTGAATGCGGCACTCATGAGAATGGCGGCGCGGGCGGGCATGCAACGCGTAGTGACGCAGGTCGCGATGGCGTTGGGTGCGTCGGTCCATCCATTGACGAAGATGGCGCCGAGCGCGAGGATCACGGTGACGGCAAGGACTGGGTTCGACACAAGTTGGCCGAGGAAGGTTGAGAACGTTACGTCCATATATGGGCTTTCTCGAAGTTTGCAGGCACGTTACAGAAACATGATAAATCGTATCACCTCCTGCGGGTTTCTTTACCGAGTTCTGATGGGAGCAGTGAATTTTTTGGCACTAAAAATGAATATTAGCCCTGTTGACCGTGGGTGTTCTTTTTGCTAACACACCATGAGGACACGTGCGCGCGCCCCAACACCCCAAAACCACAGTCTGTTCGCTTTACAATATGCAAACATGCGTTCGATAATGGGAGGCATGGAATATCGACAGACAGACGGCAAAACTCGGCGCGTGCACAAGCAGTATGTGGACGTCGTGGCTCGCATTCTCGCGGGCGGACAGGTTGTGCCGGTTACCGTCTGCTGGGTTGACGGTCGCTGCTTTACGATTGACGAGATTGTCTCGTCCACCGGTTTTGGCCTGACGGTTCACGGCATTCGTACGGCGACTTATAAGGTTCGTTTTGGCGGGCACGCGACCGAGTTGTATCTGGAGGACCAGACGCGCGAGCGGGCGGACGGCTCGCAGGCACACGTGATGCGTTGGTGGGTGTGGGCGTTCGACCGAACACTCGAGAGCGAGCGCCGCAGGTAAGAACGCGTGGCGTTCGGGTACAATGGCAGGAAACTTGTCAGCTACGGCGCCGTCGCGGTGCTTTTTGAAAGGACGAAATTATGAACGATATCCAGGGCTATCAGAATGGCCCCATCGAGACCGGCGCAAGCCGTGCCAAGGAGATGTCGCCGCGCGCGTACAACCTTGTCATGTCTGCTCTGATCTTTTTGGGCTTTTGCGCCATGGGCGCCGGCGCCTACTTTACGAGCACCATGTCGTTTGCGCGCATGATGATGAGCGGCGCCGCTTTGCCGCTGGTCTTTGGCTCATTTATTTTGACCATCGTCGGCATGGTCATGATGTCGGCTGCTGCCAGCAAACAGTCCGTGGGCCTGTCACTCGTGGGCTACGTGGTCTTTGCGAGCACCTTTGGCCTGACCGCGTCGTTTGGCCTTGCCAACTACGACCTGCCCACCATCAACACTGCCTTTATCGCCACGGCCGCCATCACCTTTGTCTTTGGTGCCTTGGGCGTGACGTTCCCCAAGTTTTTCCAGCGCGTATATGGCATCGGTTTTGGCATTCTGCTCGCCACGATTCTGGTTGAGATCGTGCTGATGTTCATGGGCGTCTCGCAGACCATCACCGACCTGATCGTGATCGTGGTATTCGCCGGCTTTATTGGCTACGACACCTATGTTGCCACGACGGTGCCGCCCACGCTGCCCAACGCCGTGCTCATGGCATCCAACCTGTTCGTGGACATCATCAATGTGTTCCTGCGCATTCTGAACATCCTCGGCCGTCGCGACTAGCGCGGGGCATTACGGCGTTTCTTGTCGGATGCGGTAAAACGATGCGAAAGGCGGTCCTGCGGGGCCGTCTTTTTTGTGCGCGGCGGGGTATCATGGATGGGAAAAAGCCGATAGCGGCAGCGACAGGAAAGGTGACCACTTATGGCAGGCGTCGACAACAGGAACCGTAACCGCAGGCCCAACCGCGCGGGACAGCCCAACCCCAAGCGCGAGGCTCGCGCCAAGGCCGCCGAGCGTCACGTGGCAACTGTGTCCGAGGCGTGTGCCAAGGATATCGAGCGCTCGCTTGCCGGCGTGCGCGAATTCGACGGTATGCCTGCCGGCTTTGTCGCGGCGATGAAGGCCAAGGTTCAGACTGCTGTGGCCCCCGAAGAGCAGGTCGCCGAGGACGTCGAGGACGCGGAGACCGCCGAGGTCGAGGCAGTGCTCGAGACCGAGGCAGCGCCCGAGCCCGTCGAGGAGCCTGCCGAGGAAATCGCCGAAGCTGAGTCCGCGCCTGCTGAGGAGCCCGCTCCGGTTCTGCCCGAGGTCACCGTGCTCGATGCCTCCGCCACGCAGGTCATCTTGGACAACGGTCGTGGCTATGCGCAGTTCTGCGACATGGCCGTGCTCGTCTTTGCCTCGTTCACCAACCCGGGCGGTGGCTATATTCAGGGTTATCTGGGTCAGGAGGCGACGCTCTGCGCCGATTCGTATCTGTACAACGTTCTCGATAAGCAGCGTAAGTGGTACGGCGAGAACCGTCGCCGCAACATCAACTGCGAGCTCTATCGTAACCGCGCCCTGGTGGTGCCTGCGGTGCGCTTCGACCGCAACCACGTGCATGCATACGCCGACGTGATCGTGGCCGCCGCGCCCAACGTTAAGCGCGCCCGCCAGGAGTATCGCGTGAGCGACGATGCTCTGCTGGATGCCCTGCGCGACCGCATCCGCTTTGTGCTCGCCATCTGCGACGAGTTGGGTCGCGAGAAGCTCGTGCTGGGCGCATGGGGCTGCGACAGCAACGGCTTTGATGCCGAGGCCGTGGCCGAGCTCTTCCGCAAGGAGCTCGCATCGGGCGACTTCAAGGTCAAGCAGGTCTTCTTTGCCGTGCCGTCTACGCGCTGGGACGAGGACTTCGCCAAATTCGAGCACGTGCTGGCAAACTTCCCCGAGCGCAACGAGGAGTCCTATGCTCAGGTTGCCGCCCGCGCCGCAGCCGCCCGTGCCGCCGAGCAGGCTCAGGCCGCTGCCGAGGATGACGAGGATGACGACGACTGGCGCAAGTACCTGTAAACGGTGCGCGTGATGCGATATACCGAGCCGACGGGGGCTGCTCCCGTCGGCTTTTTATTGAGTGGGGAGCTTACGATGAAAAACGTTCTGTGCTTTGGTGACAGCAACACCTATGGCTATGATCCGGCTGGTATGCGCGATGGCACCGCGGTGCGCTATGCGCAGGATGTGCGCTGGTGCGGCGTGGCCCAACGTGACTTAGGCGAGGGCTGGCATGTAATTGAAGAAGGCCTCAACGGCCGCACGACGGTACGCGACGATATGTGCCATCTGGACACCAATCTTAACGGCATCCGCGCGCTGCCGATGCTGCTCGAGGCTCATAAGCCGCTGGATGCGATCGTTATTATGCTGGGAACTAACGATTGCAAGACGGTCTTTAACGTGACAGCTTCCGATATCGCCCGTGGCGCCATGGCGCTGATTCGCGCCGTCCGCGCGTTTCCGTGGACCGACGCTGCGCCTTGCCCGCGCATCCTGCTGATGGCTCCTATCAAGATCAAGCCGCAGATCGCCGATGTGTATATGACCGACTTTGACGAGCATTCCGTTGAGGCATCTGAGCATTTTGGCGAGTACTATGCGCACGTGGCCGAGCAGTTTGGCTGCGACTTTTTGAATGCCGCCGAGTTTGCCGAGCCGGGCGATATCGACTATCTGCATATGATGCCCGAAAGCCACGAGAGCCTGGGTCACGCCGTGGCAGCCAAGCCCAAAGAGATACTCGGTGAGTAGCACGGCCCCAAGCCACCGCAAAGGGGACAGGTGCCTTTGCTGTGGTTTTGCCCGGGTAAACGAACGGATTGGCTGCCATATGGGCATGGACGAGCTCATCGACCTCTTTGCCGAGGGCGATGAGCTCGTCTCCAATACCGCTTTTGAGGATTTGGATCTTGCCTATGACGTGGCGAACGGCGCGACCTTCGATGGCGTTGTGTTTCGATCTTGCGAGTTCGATAGCGTTGACTGGAGCGGCTTGACGTTTCGCGACGTGGTGTTTCGCGGCTGCCGCTTTATCCGCTGCAACATGGAAGGCTGCTGGCTCAGCCGCTGCGACTCCGTTGACTGCTCGGCACCGGGACTCAACTTGCTCAAGGCGCGCCTGTCGAGCGTGTCGTTTGGATCGTGCGATTTGAGCTATGCGAACCTTTCGGAGGGACGCATTGGCCCCATGGCTGCGCGTGACACGCGTTTGACCGAGGCCGCACTCCAGGGGGCAAAGCTGGGGCAATTGCGCCTGGACGGCTGCGACCTGACGCGAATCGATGTGTTCAAGACGCCGCTTTCCGGCGTGGATGTATCGCGATGCGCGTTCGCGGCCCCTGTCATCTCGGGCGACTACCGTGAGCTGCGGGGCCTGACGGTCAATGCCGAGCAGGCGCTGGCACTCTCAGGTTTGTTGGGAATTCAACTCGCCGACGACTAGACGTCAAAAAGGAAAAACCGCCGCAAAGGTGCCTGTCCCCTTTGCGGCGGTTTTGGGCTGCGAATCTTAATATTGCCACATGTGGTTGACGGGGCCAGAGCCTTTGCCCATGTCAAAGCCGGCGGCGAGAGCGCCGGTTAGGTAGGCCTTGCCGGCGTTGACGGCATCGGCAAGATCCATGCCCTGGGCCAGCGCACAGGCGATGGCGGACGAAAGCGTGCAGCCGGTGCCGTGTGTGTTGTCGGTCTCGATGCGCTTGTGGCGGAACCACGTGGTGAGCGGATCGCCCAGATGGTTGCCCTCGTCATCGAGTGGCGCGGGTTCGGCCAATACATCGTTGGCCTCGTTGACAAGATGCCCACCCTTAACGAGGGATGCGCAACCAAAGCGGCGGGTGAGGAGCATGGCAGCATTTTGCTGTGTGCGCTCGGAGTCGACCTCGTAGTCAAGCAGAGCCATGGCCTCGGGAATATTGGGCGTGATGACGGTTGCTAGTGGGAACAGGCGGCGGGTGAGCGCCTCGGCGGCATCTTCGGCAATCAGCCGTGCGCCCGAGGTGGCTACCATGACGGGGTCGACGACCACGTTTGTCGCGTTCCAGGCGCTCAGGCGGTCGGCGATAACCTCGATAATCTCGGCAGAGGAAACCATGCCGATCTTGACGGCGCTGGGGCGGATATCGTCAAATACGGCGTCGATCTGCGCAGCGACGATATCAGGGGAGATATTCTGCACGGCGGTGACACCGAGCGTGTTTTGTGCGGTGATGGCGGTGATGGCCGTCTCGGCATACAGGCGGTGCGCCGTGATGGTCTTGATGTCGGCCTGAATGCCGGCGCCACCGCTGGAATCGGATCCTGCGATGGATAGAACGGCAGGTACCTTACTGCGATCCATGTTTGCTCCCTTGTTCGGTCGGAATCAAATGGGTCTTTAAGCCAGCATTATAAAGATGCCCGGGCCGACTCTATGTCGAACCCGGGCGGGCGATGCAATCTTTACGCAAATGTAAGCAAATGTTCACACGTCAACAATTGACGAACACCATGTTACCGATTGTGGCTCCGGTGACGAGTTAGTCCTCCATGCCGAGGTCGATCGTCGTGCCTTCGAACACCTTGTTAACGGTGCGGACGGCGCACATCTTGCCGCACATGGTGCAGGTGCCCTCGGTGGCGGCGGGGGATTCTTCGTAACGTTTCTTGCCGGTGACCGGGTCGAGAGCACACTTCCACATGGCATCCCAGTCGAGCTTGCGGCGTGCCTGGCCCATCTTGTCGTCCATGTCGCGGGCGTGCGGCACCTTCTTGGCGATATCGGCGGCGTGCGCGGCAATCTTAGTGGCCATGAGGCCATCGAGCACGTCCTGGGCTTTGGGCAGGCACAGGTGCTCGGCCGGCGTCACATAGCACAGGAAGTCGGCACCGGAGCTGGCGGAGATGGCGCCGCCGATGGCAGCGGTGATGTGGTCGTAACCCACGCCGATATCGGTCACCAGCGGCCCGAGCACATAGAACGGGGCATTGTGGCACAGGCGCTTCTGCAGTTTCATGTTGGCGGCGATCTCGTCGAGCGCCATGTGACCCGGGCCCTCGACCATGACCTGGACGCCGGCGGCCCAAGCGCGCTTGCACAGCTTGCCCAGCTCGATCATCTCAGCGGTCTCGGTGGCATCGTTGGAGTCGTAGAGGCAGCCCGGGCGGCAGGAGTCGCCGAGCGAAATCGTCACGTCGTACTCGTGGCAAATCTCGAGCAGCTCGTCAAAGTACTCGTAGAAGGGGTTTTCGTTGCCGGTGACCTCCATCCAGCCAAACAGCAGCGAGCCGCCGCGACTGACGATGTTCATCAGGCGGCCGGTCTCCTTAAAGGTCTTGGTGACCGACTTGTTGATGCCGCAGTGGATGGTCATAAAGTCCACGCCATCCTCGGCGTGCGCGCGCACGACCTCGAACAGGTCGTCCTTGGTCAGCTTGACCAGCGGCTTTTCCATGTAGCCGATGGCGTCGTACATGGGGACGGTGCCCACCATGAGCGGCGTCTCGTCGATGAGCTGCTGGCGGAACTGGCGCGTTTTGCCCGAGTTGGAAAGGTCCATGATGGCGTCGGCGCCAAAGTCCTCGGCGATCTTGACCTTCTTCCATTCCTCGGCGGCATCGGCCTTGTCGCCCGAGATGCCCAGGTTGACGTTGACCTTGGTGGACAGGCCCTCGCCGACACCAAAGGCGCGCATGCCCTTTTTGATATGCACGATGTTGGCGGGAATGGCGATGCGGCCGTCGGCCACGCGCTCGCGGATGTACTCGGGGTCGCGATGCTCGCGCTCGGCGACTTCCTTCATCTGCGGCGTGATCTGCCCGGCGCGGGCGAAGTCGATTTGCGTGACGAGCTTGGGCTCGGTCTGTGTGCTCATTGGCACGGCTCCCTTCGTTGGCATTACCCATATCAGGTTTGCGGGTCAGGGCGGGCGCGCCCAGTCTCAGCCTGCCGTCTTGTCCTGCAAGCTCCCCGTTTATGTAATGGGCTCAAGTATAGCTCGAATGGGTACGATTGGCCTAACGAGCGTGCCTGCGGGGAGGCGAACATGGAAGACAAGCATCTATATCGAGAGACGCAGTGGGATGTGTCGGCCGAGGAGGGCCGTGCCCATCATGGCCTTGTTGCGATTGGTTTTGCGGTGCTTGCCGTGTTGGTGATTGCCTTTTGTATTTGGACGTTTGGCGGTCGCGGCGGCGCTGCCTGGGAGTTTGAGGCTGATGATGCCCTGCCGATCATGACGGTGAGGAGTACTGGCGGTAATGCCAATACGCTTGCCGTTCCGGGCGATTATTGGTACCCGCGCGATGAGTTTGTGCAGTTGCAGCTGAGTGGTGGGTCCATTCCAGGTGAAGAAATCGAACGCGTGACGTTTGACGCGGCGCTCAAAACGCTCACGGTGAAGCTCAAAGATCAAGGAGATGTGCCCACGACGATGGATATCGCGCTGACGGAATGGCGCCTGGAGCCCCCGTCGGGCGTCAAGGTGTCCGAGGTGGAACATGTCAAGATTACCTATCAGGACGGCTCGACAAATGAAATTGCCAAAGCCGACGGCTTGGCGGAGTAGACGCCGTGCCTAGGCGGCACATTCAAAAGTAGCGGTGATCCTACAAGGCCTGTTCGTTCAGGAAGACCAAAGTGTTTTTATTTGAAAGCTCGGGAAAGTGGCGATAACCAACGTCGAACGCGGTGAGCCCGCTTACATCCTCGAGCTTGTTTTCTGCCATCCAGCGCACCATGGAGCCGCGTGCCTTTTTGCTGGCGGTCGAGCGCTGGATGGGCTTGCCGTTGCGGATGCCTTCGCCAAAGAGGCATGTGACGACCGTGGCATCGGTGGTGAGGCGGGGCAGAACGGCTTTGGCGTATTCCGCGCTGGCGAGGTTGACGATCGTAGCGTTGGAGCCCGCCGGAGCGATGGCCCGTGCGAGCTTGTCGCCCCAAAACGCATAGAGGTCTCGGGCATCGTCGACGGCAAGCTTCGCGCCCATCTCCAGCCGATACGGTTCAACGGCATGAAAGGGGCGTACGCATCCGTAAAGGCCCGAGAGGATCCACAGATGGTCTTGCAGCCATGCGAGCTGCGCGGAATCCATCACCTCGGGCGCCATGCTCTGGTATTGAATGCCGTGATAGGACATGACGGCAGGGGAGATGCGGCGCGCGAGTGCGGGATTGTCGAGATCGCCGTTTTTCAGGATGGGTCCGAACTCATGCAGGGCGTTGAGGCAAGGCCCCAGCAGTTTGTTGCTCACGTTCCAGAGCGCCCGCAGACCTCCGCTGCCTTCATTCCGCTCGATATCTAGCAGTGCGCGGTGGAGGCGAGCCGTCTCGCGCGCAAAGGGCGGAATCCCCTGAACTTCAAAAGCATCTTTGGTCGCACGCATCTGCTTGGCGGGCGAAATGATGACCTGCAGCATGGACTCTCCTCTGCCAAAAAGGAAGTTGCGGTGAAATACGGCCCGTTTTGGCCGTTTATGGGCCAGTTTAGTTCGTATTTCACCGCAACTGATGAAGGGTTGGTTAGGCGCGCTCGATGAAGGCCTTGTAGCCGCGATAGGCCTCGTAGATGTCGGCCTTGTTGGCGACTTCCCACAGGGCGTGCATGGACAGGACGGCAACACCGGAGTCGATGACGTTCATGCCGTACTTGGCCATGATGTAGGCGATGGTGCCACCGCCGCCCGCGTTGACGCGGCCGAGCTCACAGGTCTGGAAGTCCACGCCGGCCTCGTCCATGATGTCGCGGATGAGGGCCACATACTCGGCGTCGGCGTCGTTAGAGCCGCCCTTGCCGCGGCTGCCCGTGTACTTGTTAAAGCACAGGCCGCGACCCATAAAGGCTGCGTTCTTGGTTTCGAACTTGCCGGCGTAGCCCGGGTCGAAGCCGGCGGACACGTCAGAGGAGAGCATACGGCTGTGGGCGAGTGCACGGCGCAGGGCCAGCGGGCTATCCTCGCCGGCGAGCGTCATGATCTCGGCGACGGTGTTCTCGAAGAAGCGGCTCGTCATGCCGGTGGCACCCACGGAACCGATCTCCTCCTTGTCGACGATGAGTGTGATGCTCGTGCGCTCCACGTTGGCGACGTTGATCTGGGCGAGCATGGACGGATAGGCGCAGACACGGTCGTCGTGGCCATAGCCCAGAATCATGGAGCGGTCGAGGCCCATGTCGCGGGCCGGGCCGGCGGGCACGACCTCAATCTCGGCGGAGAGGAAGTCCTCCTCCTCGACGGCGTACTGCTCCTTGAGGATGTCCAGGAACATCTGCTTGACGGGCTCCTTGGGAGCGTCCTTGTCGTCCTCGTCAAACTTGACGGGGCGGCCGCCCACAATCACGTCGAGGATCTCGGCGTCGACGGCGTCCTTGGCGGGCTTGGCCATCTGCTCGCTCGAGAGGTGAATCAGCAGGTCGGAGATGGTAAAGACCGGGTCGTCAGCCTTGTCACCGATGTTGATGTCGACGGTGGTGCCGTCCTTTTTGCAGATGACGCCTACGAGTGCGAGCGGGGAAGCGACCCAGTGGTAGCTCTTGACGCCGCCATAGTAGTGCGTGTCGAGGTAGGCCATGTCGCCGGCCTCGAAGGCGGGGTTCTGCTTGAGGTCCAGGCGCGGCGAGTCCACGTGAGCGCCCAGGATGTTAAAGCCCTGCTCGAGCGGGGCGGTGCCCAGGTTGACGAGCATAAGGTCCTTGCCGTGATTGGCGGCGTACACCTTGTCGCCGGCCTTGAGCGCGCGGCCCTCGGAGATCACGGTCTCCAGATTGACGTAGCCCGCCTCCTCGGCCATCTTGATACCGGTCTTGACGCACAGGCGCTCGGTCTTGTTCTCACTCAAAAACTGCTTGTAGCCGCGGCAAAGCTCCTCGAGCTCCTCGATCTGCTGTGGCGTGTACTTTTTCCATGCGCAGGGACGCTCCATGACGCAGGCTCCTTTCGGATCGATCGTGCTGGTTGATGTACCGTGAGCCATCGTATCACGCGCGGGCCCGCGGCGGCAGGGAAGCCTGATGTGCGGTGGCCGTGGGGCGGGGAGCGTGTAAACTGGTGTGAGCAAACCGTGCCCAGCCCAAAGCGAGGTATTCAATATGTCTGACAAGCGCCGTACCTTTGCCGTTATCGACGGCAACTCGCTCATGCACCGCGCCTTCCATGCCGTGCCGCCCACCATGAACGCGCCGGACGGTCGCCCCACCAACGCGATCTTTGGCTTTTTGAATATGTTTCTCAAGATGATCGACGCCTTTAACCCCGATGGAGTCGTTGTGGCGTTTGACAAGGGCAAGCCGCGCGTGCGTATGGAGATGCTGCCGCAGTACAAGGCGCAGCGCCCACCCATGGACCCCGATCTGCACGCGCAGTTTCCGATGATCAAGGAGCTGCTCGGTGCGCTCAATGTGCCGATTCTGCAGTCTGAGGGCTGGGAAGGCGACGATATCCTGGGAACCATGGCGCGCTTGGGTGAGGAGGCCGGCTGCGACATGCTGCTGGTGACCGGTGATCGCGATATGTATCAGCTCGTGACTGAGCACGTCAACGTGGTCTCGACTCGTAAGGGCCTGTCCGACGTGGCGATCATGACCCCCGAGAGCGTGGACGATCTGTATCACGGCATCACGCCGGCGCTCGTGCCCGATTTTTATGGTCTGAAGGGCGATACGTCGGACAACATTCCCGGCGTACCGGGCATCGGCCCCAAAAAGGCGAGCGCGCTCATCGCGCAGTACGGTAGCCTGGACGAGGTCATCGCACACGCCGATGAGGTCAAGGGCAAGATGGGCGAAAACCTGCGCGCGCACATCGACGACGCACTGCTGAGCCGCAAGGTGGCGACCATCCGCACCGATGCGCCTGTTGAGCTCGACTTTAAGGCGACGTCTTTCCCGGCGTTTTCTGCCGATGAGGTTTCCGCGGCGCTGGGTACGCTTGGTATCACCGCCATGCAGAACCGTTTCTTGGCGCTGATCGGCGGCGAGGGCGGGGCTGCTGCTTCCAGTGTGTTTGAGATACCTGCGATGGTTCGCGCAGCCGCCGGCGATGCTGACGCGTTTGGTGCCGTTGCGGCTGAGGTCTCCCGCGCCATCGAGGCGGGCGAGTGGATCGCCGCCGTGGTGGACGATGACAAGGAAGAGGGCGCGCTCTTTGGCCTGACGCGCACGCTGTGGCTGGCGACGTCCAAGGGGCTCTTTGCGCTCGAGGAAGTCGATGGCGGCACGCCTGCCGCTGTCGATGGCTTCAATTTTGCCCACGGCGTGATCGCTGGCGTGCTCGCGCGTCTGTTTATGGAGGGCCGCGTGGCGAGCCCGGACATGAAGGCGCTGCTGCACGAGCTTTCGCCTATCGATTCCTCTGAGCCCGAGCTCATGGACCCGCTGTCCGCTGTTTCCACACGCATCTTCGACACCGTGGTTGCCGCCTACCTGTTGGATTCCGACCGCTCCGAGTTCGATGAGGCATATCTTGCCGATACGTATCTGCAGATGACGCTGCCTGCGGCGCGCGGCGCGGAGGGTGCTGGCGAGGACGCTCCTGCGCCTGCTGCCCGCACTGCGGCCCTGACGCTGGCGCTCGTGGCGCCGCTGCGCGATCGCATGGCCCGTGAGAACGCCGCCAACGTGTTCGACGGCATCGAGATGCCGCTTGTGCCGGTGCTTGCCAAGATGGAGCGCGCGGGCATGCTCGTGGACCCCGATCGCCTGCAGAGTTTGTCCGAGGGCCTGGCGACCCAGATTGCCGGGGTCGAGCGGAGCATTCGCGATCTGGCCGGCGACGAGACCTTTAACATCGGCAGTCCCATGCAGCTCTCGCACGTGCTCTTTGATGTGATGGGCCTTCCGACCAAGGGCCTCAAAAAGACCAAGCGCGGCTACTATTCGACCAATGCTAAGGTGCTGAGCGACCTTGCCCGCGACCACGAAATCGTGCGTCTGATTTTGGACTGGCGCGAGAAGTCCAAGATTAAGTCGACCTATCTGGACACGCTAGGTCCGCTGCGTCGTGGCGACGGTCGTGTACACACCACGTACAACCAAACCATTACCGCAACGGGGCGTCTGTCTTCGAGCGACCCGAACCTGCAGAACATCCCGACGCGCTCGGAGCTGGGGCGTACCGTCAAGACTGCGTTCTCGGCGGGCGAGGGCAGCGTCTTTTTGGCGGTGGACTACTCGCAGATCGAGCTGCGTCTGCTGGCGCATCTCTCGGGTGACGATCACCTTGTGCGCGCCTTTAACGAGGGCGAGGACTTCCATGCCGAGACAGCCGCGCGCGTGTTTGGCGTGCCGGTGTCCGAAGTAACGCCCGATTTGCGCAGCCGCGCCAAGGCCGTGAACTTTGGCATCGTGTATGGTCAGCAGGCCTACGGTCTGTCGCAGTCGCTGCATATCTCGATGGCCGAGGCACGCGACATGATTGATCGCTACTACGAGGCCTACCCGGGCGTGCGCACGTTCCTCGACAACGTGGTGGCGCGCGCCAAGCAGACGGGCTATGCCGAGACCATGTACGGCCGCCGTCGTCATATTCCGGAGCTCAAGGCAAAAAACCCGCAGCTGCGTGGCTTTGGCGAGCGCACGGCCATGAACCACCCCATGCAGGGAACCGCCGCCGACATCATCAAGATCGCCATGGCCCGCGTAAGCCGCCGCCTGGAAGAAGAGGGCTTTGCCGCCCACATGATCTTGCAAGTGCACGACGAACTAGACTTTGAGTGCCCGGTGGACGAGGTAGAGCGCTTGACCGCGATGGTACGCGACGTCATGGAGCACGTCGTAGACCTCCGCGTACCCCTCATCGCCGAAGCCAGCACCGGCATAACCTGGGCCGACGCGAAATAGGAAAGCAGCCACAGTTCCAAAGTAACCAAAAAACAGAAGGACGCCCCTCATCAACAAGGAGCGTCCTTCGTTCAATTAAATTCAGCCAAGTATCTAGACGCCAAGACGCCATCCAGGCGGCAAGCAAGTCACCGCAGGACCTGGCCGGGCGGCACGGGTTAACTTTTCGTAGATTCCGCACGCAAAGAAAGCCACTTAATGTGGCTTTCGTCTTGCGCAGGACCTGACCGAGCGAAAAGTTAACCCGTGCCGCCCGGCCAGGTCCGATGGGACGGCTACCGAGCCGCCAAGATGGCGTCGATGAGCGTCAGTACGCCCCCGTCGTTGTTGCTCGGAATACGCCACTTGGCATGCGCGTTCATGTGTTCCTCGGCATTGTTAACGATAAAGCTGTGACCGACGCGCTCGAGCATGGGGATGTCGTTGTAGGTATCGCCCACGGCGGCGGCGTCGGCGATGTCGATGCCCAGGTGCTCGCACAGGTGCGCGACGCCGGCGCCCTTGTCGACGCCCAGGTTCATAAAGTCGATCCACTCGCGCCCGGCGTTGGTGACGTAGAGCTTGTCCGAGAACTCGGGGCTATAGGTCTCGCGGAAAGCGGGCTCGGCGTCGTAGCCGGGGAAGAAGATCGAAATCTTGTTGGACTCGAGATCAATGCCCTCAAAGCTGTCGACGTAGTTGATTGTGTTGTAGTAGACGCTGATCTCGTCGTGGTATTGATGGTCGCGGGCAAGTACGTAGAACTCGTCGAAGCAGCACAGGACGGGGACAGCGCGAGGATCCTCCGAGGCACGGCTCAAGACCTGCTGATACAGCTCCACGTCAATATTGCTCTTATAGATATAGCTACCGCGATAGATCACGCACGCTCCGTTATCGGGACAAAAAGCGAGGCGGTTCTTAATGCCCTCGAACATTTCCTCGAGCTTGGGGGCGGGACGTCCGCTGGCGGGGCAGAATACGATGCCTGCGTCGGCGAGCTTGTCCAGGCGCTCATCAAGACCCTGGGGCAGCACACGCTCGTCGGTCAGCAGCGTCTTGTCCATATCGACGGCGAGAAGCTTAATGTTGCCGATGTTGGCGTCCGATTCGTAAGTTTGCATAAAAATGTGCCTTTCGTTTCGAGATTGTTTCAGACGTTATAACCATCAACTAGTAGTCGAGCGTATTTTCGCAGGAATGGTGCGTATTTGCATTGCAATTCACAAACTAATGAAAAAACTTTTCAGAAATTTGAATATGTCGCTTGCGCAGCGTGCACTTTATCGTAATATAGCGAACATCGAAAACGGAGACGGCAAAAGAGCCGTTTACCGAGGAAAAGGTACCGTTTGCGATATTTGAATTGCGCTCGGCGATACGTGAAAGGAGAGGCAGATGCAGTTCGTAAAGATCATCACCACTGCAGACAATGCCATCCGACGCCAGCGCGCAATTTCCCGACGACGATAACAATCGTCTCTGTCCGCATGGGGCGCAATGCCTCAACAGAGTCATTTTGAGGTCGTTGGGTTTAAGCACGACATAGCCGCATGTTTCTAGGGCATGCCTGTGATGCATCCTGCTGAATAACCTGATATTGCACGGTTTTTGACCTCAAGGTGACTTGCAACTGACCGATGTTCTAACTAGCTACCAAGGGCGAAAGGAAACAGCCATGAGCAAGGAAAAAGTCGTTCTCGCATATTCCGGTGGTCTTGATACATCCGTATGTGTCAAGTGGCTCCAGGACGAGAAGAATCTCGATGTCGTTTGTGTCTGCGGCAACGTGGGCCAGGAAGAGACCGGACTGGATGCCAAGAAGCAGAAGGCGCTCGACCTGGGCGTTCTCGATTGCCAGGTGCTCGACCTGCGCGACGAGTTCTCCGATGAGTTCCTGACTAAAGCCATCGCGGCAAACTCCATGTACGAGAACAAGTACCCGCTGCTCTCCGCCCTGTCTCGCCCGCTGCTTGCCAAGAAGCTTGTTGAGGTCGCCCACGAGTTTGGCGCGACCTACGTCGCCCACGGCTGCACCGGCAAGGGTAACGACCAGGTCCGTTTTGAGGCCGCCGTCAAGGCCCTCGACCCCGAGCTCAAGGTTATCGCCCCGGTTCGCGAGTGGGACCTGAAGTGCCGTCCCGACGAGGTCGCCTATGCCCACGCCCACAACGTGCCGGTTCCCGAGGGTGCCAACGACAACCCCTACTCCATCGACGACAACCTGTGGGGTCGTGCCATCGAGTGCGGTCACCTGGAGGATCCCTGGAACGAGCCGCTCGACGACGCTTGGGTTATGACCAAGAACCCCGAGGACACGCCGGACACCCCGACCTACACCGAGATTGAGTTTGAGGCCGGCAAGCCCGTCGCCGTCGACGGCAAGAAGATGAAGCTCTCCGAGATCGTCATCGCCCTCAACAAGATTTCGGGTGACAACGGCTTTGGCCGTCTCGACCTGGTTGAGGACCGTCTGGTGGGCCTCAAGAGCCGCGAGTGCTACGAGGTTCCCGGAGCCCTGACGCTTATCACCGCCCACAAGGCGCTCGAGGACATCTGCGTCGAGGGCGACCTGCTCAAGACCAAGATCAAGCTCGAGCAGGATTGGGCCACCGCCGTGTACAACGGCCAGTGGTACAGCCCGCTCAAAAACGCTCTCGATGCCTTTATGGCCGATACCCAGAAGTTCGTGACCGGCACTGTCCGTCTGAAGTTCTTTAAGGGCAACTGCCATGTCGTCGGCCGCAAGAGCCCCTTCAGCCTCTACGACTACGGTCTGGCCACCTACGACCGCGACACCACGTTTGACGAGAAGGCCAGCGCCGGCTTTATCGAGATCGATACGCTGTCGCTCAAGACGTGGGCAAAGGTCCAGGGCCCCAGCTCTGCTGCCGCCCAGGCCTAGCGCCTCCTTCCCTTGGTATCCGCGCGGCCCATCCGCGTGATACATAACGGGCGCACGGGGTCCCTACCTTTCGTTATGCTTGCTGACACTTCTTAACATCGGTGGCCCCTACGTTCCGCCCGCATATATGATGCCGCGTCTGCGGCTGAGTCCGAGCCCCGCCGGGGTTGTCCGGCGGGGCTCCTTCTATCAATTTGGCGGCTCTGCGCCTATATATATATGAGGAGTATCCATTATGTTCAATGCTATCGCGCATGCTTTACTTGCCCTCGCGCCCGAGTTCGATGCTGCAAGGGTCGAGGACGTCCCTATGAGCCTGAAGGCCTGGATCGATGGTTCGCAGGGCAACATCCGGAGGGAGACGTTGGGCGCCAAGTGCATGGCGCGTCACTTCTTTGCAAATTAGCTACATGGCTCCGCACACGGTGGGGAATGTGTAAAACTAGCGGTTGAAAAATCGCTTTAGCGATATGGCGCATTGCATTGGGCGCTTGTTTTGGTATTTGGAGAAAGGGGACGGTTCCATGGCTCTTTGGGGCGGTCGTTTTGAGGCAGGCGTGGCCGAGGTCACGCAGGAGTTTGGCGCGTCGCTGCCGGTCGACAAACATCTCTATAAGCAGGATATCGCCGGCTCTAAGGCGCATGCCAAAATGCTGGCGGCCCAGGGCATCATCAGTGCCGAGGACGAGCAAGCGATTGCCAAGGGCCTGACCGGAATCGAACAGGATATCGATGCCGGTAACTTCACCTTCGACATCAACGACGAAGACATTCATATGTCCATCGAGAGCGAGCTGACGCGTCGCATCGGCGAGGCCGGTAAGCGCTTGCATACCGGACGTTCGCGCAACGACCAGGTGGCGACCGACACACGCCTGGGCGTCAAGGCGCTGGCCAAGGAGCTCATGGAGGCCAATCTTGAGCTGCGTCATGTGCTGGTGAATGCGGCCAAGAAGTACGACAAGGTGATTCTGCCGGGCTACACGCACATGCAGCACGCTCAGCCCGTGCTGCTGTCGCATCATCTGCTGGCGTATTCCTGGATGTTCGCGCGCGACTTTACGCGCCTGAAGGCCGCCTTTGATGCCGCCGACAACTGCCCGCTGGGTGCTGCCGCGCTTGCCGGTACGAGCTATCCGCTCGATCGTCAGATGACGGCTGCCGAGCTTGGCTTTGCGGGCGTGATCCCTAACTCGCTCGACGCTGTTTCCGATCGCGATTTCCTGCTCGATTTGCATTACGCCGGCTCCGTTATGGCCATGCATCTGTCGCGTCTTTCCGAGGAGATCGTGCTGTGGTCGAGCTCCGAATTTGGCTTTATCACGCTTTCCGACTCTTACTCCACCGGCTCGTCCATCATGCCGCAGAAGAAAAATCCCGACTTTGCCGAGCTGATCCGCGGCAAGAGCGGCCGTGTGTATGGCAACCTGGTGCAGCTGCTCGTGACCATGAAGGGCCTGCCGCTTGCTTATAACAAGGACTTGCAGGAGGACAAGGAGGGTGCGCTCGATACCGCTCACACACTCATGCAATGCCTATCGGTTATGGCCGGTATGATTTCGACTTGGACTGTCAACGAGGATGCCATGGCGCGCGAGTGCGGCGTGGGACACCTTGCTGCCACCGATGTTGCCGATTACCTGGCTAAACGTGGTCTGCCGTTCCGCGAGGCACATGCCGTGGTGGGCCATCTGGTCCTGATGTGTGAGAAGCGCGGCTGCAATCTTGAGGACCTGCCGTTCGAGGTGTTCCAGGAGGCAAGCCCGCTCTTTGAGCACGACATTACCGAGGCGCTCGACATCCCCTCAATTGTCGCCGCGCGTACGACCGAGGGCGGGACCGCCCCTGCCGCCGTTGCCGTGCAGCTGCAGCGCGCCGAGGCACAGCTCGTGGCCGACGAGGGCGTGTTTGGATCGCTGACCAAGGTCGTCGAGATGGGCCACGGGGTAAAGTAGGGATTTGACTGAAGCGGCTTTGGCCATTTATCGATAAATCGTTTTTGCTTTTACGGGTGTCTGCTGATGCGGACGCCCGTATTTTGTTGCTATGGGGGAGGGGCTTGTCGAGAACTTCTGTAGGACCTTTGGGCAGGTTGTGAAGGGGTTACGTTCGCGGGCGGCAACCGACCGCCTGCTCTGTTCGATGCGGTTGATGGGCGGTCGGATGGTACTCTAATCGGGCTTCGAAACAGAAGTGACACATATGGAGCGCTTTAATAAATTGCAGCGTTTCAATAAACAGCTTTTTGTTTAACTGCAGCTAAAACTCTGTTACGATGCAGTCCAGGCGGGTGCCGGAATGGGACTTGGGCACGCGCGAACCTACTTGAAAGGCTACCTTATGGCTATCGAGAAGACCTTCATCATGATTAAGCCCGACGCCGTGCGCGACCGCAAGATCGGCGAGATTGTTGCTCGCATCGAGCGCAGCGGTCTTGTCATCGAGCGCATGGAGATGACCACGCTCGAGCGCGCTACCGTCGAGGAGCACTACGCCCATCTGGCTGACAAGCCCTTCTTTGGCGGTCTCTGTGACTTTATGACGAGCGGTCCGGTCGTCAAGATGGTCGTTTCCGGTCTCTCCGCTGTTGCTAAGATGCGCACCCTCATGGGCGCTACCAACCCGCTTGACGCTGCTCCTGGTACCATCCGCGGCGACTTTGCTGTCGATGTCAACGCCAACGTGATCCACGGCTCCGACTGCCTGGAGAACGCCGAGATCGAGATCAAGCGCTTCTTTGGCTAAACCAGCTTTGACTCCTTAAAGCTGTTAGCGTGTGGCTTGGGCGCCGCGGAACTCCATCCGCGGCGCCCTTTTATTCCAGAATCTATGAAGGGGCCCGCTCGGACATGTGTTCCGAGCGGGCCCCTGCTGTTAGCTTGTGGCACTGAATAGTTTAGGCTTCGTCGACGATCTTAAGGCCGCGCGTGTGATCGATCTCGTTGAGGAGGTTAACGCGACGCTCGTGACGACCGCCCTCAAACTCGGCGTCGAGCCACTCGTCGACAATCATCTTGGCGAGCTCGGAGCCCACGACGCGGGCGCCAAAAGCGAGCACGTTGGTATTGTTGTGCATGCGGGAGAGCTTGGCGCTGAAGGGCTCGGAGCACACGACGGCGCGTACGCCCTCGACCTTGTTGGCAGCCAGGCTGATACCGACGCCGGTGCCACAGATCAGGATGCCTAGATCGACGTCGCCGTTGGCAACGGCCTTACCCACCTTGTAGCCGGCGATGGGGTAGTCAAAGCTCTCGGAGGTGTCGGTGCCAAAGTTCACGACCTCGCAGCCGCGCTCCTTCAGGTGCTCGGAGATGATGTTCTTGAGCTCGACGGCGGCGTGGTCGTTACCGATACCGATCTTCATGGATAGTTCCTCTCTGGTCTGTGCGGCGAGATTGCTAAAGGTTTTACCGCGTTCGACTGCATGATAGCGCGACTTTTGTGTAAACGCTCGGGCGTTTTTTGGTCAAACGCTTTAGCATGCAACAAGACCGGCTTTTCATGAATGAATGCCGTCAGATTGCGCTTAAGCGCCGTCCGTCGGAACCATGGTTGCGGTTTCTGATGCATTGTTATCAAATAAAAGAGTTAACTATTATCGAGAGCCCAGTTCGTTATGTAAGCAGGAGATACCTATGTCTACCGATTCCATCCGCGATGCCGCTTTTTGCGATGTCTTGAACCGCGAGCTTGTCTGTGCGCTCGGCTGCACCGAGCCCATTGCCGTTGCCTATGCAGCGGCGCTGGCGAGCCAGACACTCGGTTGCGAACCCGATCATATGGATGTTGCCTGCTCGGGCAATATCATCAAGAACGTTAAGAGCGTGACCGTGCCCAACTCGGGTGGTATGCACGGTATTGAAGCGGCGGCCGTGCTGGGTGCCGTGGGCGGCGACGCCAAGAGCGCGCTCGAGGTGCTCGAGAGCGTTAACGACGAAGACCGTGCTCGCGTGTCCGAGCTCCTCGCCGATGCCGGTTACTGCGATGTGTCGCTTGTCGAGGGTGTGCCCAACCTCTACATCAAGGTGACTGCCACGGCCGGGGGCCATGTCGCGGTCGTCGAGATTACCGACCACCACACCAATGTCACGTGCCATACGCTCGACGGTATTCCGGTATGCGGCAAGTCGGCGGGGGAGTGTGCCGCTTGCGCCGAGCGCGTCGTGGCCGAGCGTGCGGCAGATAACGCCGATACCCCTATGAGCATTGAGTCCATCATCGACTTTATCGAGGACGGTGACATTGAGGACGCCCGCGCTGCCGTTGAGCGCCAGATTGAGCTGAACGGTGCAATCAGCGCCGAGGGCCTGGCACACGCTTGGGGCGCCGAGGTGGGCCGTACGCTGCTGGGTGCACGTGCCGATGACGTCGCCTGCCGTGCCCGCGCCCGTGCAGCCGCCGGGTCCGACGCCCGCATGAACGGCTGCGCGCTGCCGGTCGCCATCGTGTGCGGCTCGGGCAATCAAGGCATTACCTGCGCGCTGCCCGTTATGGAGTATGCCGACTATTTGCGCTGCGACCATGATCGCCTGGTGCGCGCCGTGATGCTGTCCGATCTGATCGCCGTGCATATCAAGAGCTATATTGGTGCGCTCTCGGCGTTTTGCGGTGCTATTTGCGCCGCATGCGGTGCCGGTGCTGCGATTACCTGGCTGTGCGGTGGCACGCACGAGCAGATTGGTGCGACGGTCTCGAACACGCTCGGTAACGTTGGCGGCATCGTGTGCGATGGCGCCAAGGCAAGCTGTGCCGCCAAGATTTCCGCTGCCGTTGATGCTGCGATTCTGGGTCACGATATGGCCATGCAGGGCCGCGGCTTCCGTGCCGGTGAGGGCCTCATTCAGGATACCGTCGAGCAGACGATCGCCAGCATGGGCTACGTGGGCCGTGTGGGCATGAAGGACACCGACGTCGAGATCCTCAACATCATGATCGGCAAGACTCGAGTCTGCTAGTTGCGCGGTTTTACCAAACCGCGTAACCAGTCGACGCTGCAAACGCCCCTAAGCGGCAATCTGCCTTTCAATCGTCGGGCATGGCCAGAAGGCCTATGCCCTCCTCTTTCAAGGCACATTGCTCGCTTAGGGGCGTTTTCGCTGACTTATGCTCAACCTGCGGCGTTATTTTGTTTGAGGCGAGGGGTCCTATGACAGTTCGTCGGCTACTTGGTGTTCGTAGAAGGCTTCTACTACGGCGTTAAAGTCGCGGGCGAAGTCTTCCATGGTTCCGCGCCAGGTGGCTCGGCTGGGCTTGCCTTGGCCCACAAAGGCGGTTTGGATGCCGCAATCGGGGGACGGGAAGTCGCGTTTGGGATCGTTGCCCACCATAAGGACCTCGTGTGGCTCGAGTCCCATCACCTGAAGCTGCTCTAGATAGTAGGTGGCATCGGGCTTGCAGCGGGTGGTGTTTCCCATGTGCGTCACGAGTTCAAAGGGGGCGTCGGCCAGGTCGCCCCAGCCCATGCGGCACTCGATGGCCCCCTGGGGAAAGCTGGGGTTGGTAAAGAGCGCGCAACGCAGTCCAGCGTCCTGTACGGCCTGGAGCGCGGCGTGCGCGCCAGGCATGGCGTGGGCGTTAATGACCTCGTCGTTCTTGTACGGAAGAACTTCGCGGTCATAGTAGGTAAACGCCTCGTAGATGAGGGGATCGGAGAGGCAGATCCCGCATCGGCGCTCGACCTCTTCTTGGTAAAACTCAAGATTGGTGCGGTTGTCCGTGCCGCTGCGGCGATTGGCGTTGAGGTCGACCAGGATGGTGCCGAGGCGTGCCATCGTGCCACCGCGGCTGCGGCGCCCGATATCCGCGAGCATCGAAGAGACATCCTTAAAATAGCGAAGGATGAACGCGTTGAGGTTGATGCTGAGAAGCGTCTCGTCCATATCGAAAACGACTGCTTTGAGCACGCGGGCACCTTTCTCGAAAAATCGATCTAGAATCGTTGGCTCCGGATACTTTACCCCAAAGCCGAATGCCTAGCCGGTTATCGTCAAGTTGCGGAGACGTGTGTTCATAAGATTACGAAAAAGTCTCCACACGAGTAAAAAATCGCAGTTCACGCTTGAAATCGAACTCATTTCCCCGTAACCTATACGAACGTGATTGCATAAGCGTCACATTAGTATCTGTCGGCTCCCGAGTGTTCCTAAACGTTGTGTGCTTGTCGCACCCTTCTGTAGGTCCTAGCAATCGGGGCCCCGTAGTTCGAAAGGGGTCCACCTTTGAGTGAGATTCAGAACTCGTCCATTTTCTCTCTTGACGATGTCAACGAGGAGGAGATGAACAACCTCATCGACGGTACGATTACCGACTTTGATGAGGGCGATCTCGTTAACGGCACTGTCGTTAAGATCGAGCATGACGAGGTGCTCGTTGACATCGGATTCAAGTCCGAGGGCGTTATCCCGGTCCGCGAGCTGTCCATCCGTAAGGACGCTAACCCTGCAGACATCGTTGCACTTGGTGATCCCATCGAGGCCCTGGTTCTCCAGAAGGAGGACAAGGACGGTCGTCTGGTCCTGTCCAAGAAGCGTGCCGAGTACGAGCGTGCTTGGAACCGCATCGAGGAGAAGTTCAACTCCGGCGAGAACGTCGAGGGCGAGGTTATCGAGGTTGTCAAGGGCGGCCTGATCCTCGACATCGGCCTGCGTGGCTTCCTGCCCGCTTCCCTCGTCGACCTCCGTCGTGTCAAGGACCTCACCTCCTACATGGGCACCCGCATCGAGGCCCGCGTCATCGAGATGGACCGCAACCGCAACAACGTCGTCCTCTCCCGTCGCGTCGTGCTCGAGGAGTCCCGTAAGGCCGAGCGCTCCGAGATCCTGTCCAAGCTCAAGTCCGGCATGCGTCTCCAGGGCACCGTTTCCTCCATCGTCGACTTCGGCGCCTTCGTCGACCTCGGCGGTATCGACGGCCTCATCCACATCTCCGAGCTCTCCTGGAACCACGTCAACCATCCTTCCGAGGTTGTCAAGGTCGGCCAGGAGGTCGAGGTCGAGGTTCTCGACGTCGATCTCAACCGCGAGCGCATCTCCCTGGGTCTCAAGCAGACCACCGAGGATCCGTGGCGCGCACTGGTCAAGAAGTACCCCGTCGGCGCTATCGTCGAGGGCACTGTGACCAAGCTTGTCCCGTTCGGCGCTTTCGTCGATCTGGGCGAGGGCATCGAGGGCCTGGTGCACATCTCCGAGATGGCCAACAAGCACGTCGATCAGCCTTCTCAGGTCACCCACGTGGGCGACAAGGTTCAGGTCAAGGTCATGGAGATCGACCTCGACCGTCGTCGTATCTCCCTGTCCATGAAGTCTGCTGCTGAGACTCTGGGCGTCGAGATCGAGGTTACCCCGCTGCCTTCCGAGAAGAAGGACGAGGAGACCGACGCCGAGTAAATCGGTTTGACGATCACTTGTTTAAGGGATCCGTCCGCAATGGAC
Organism: Collinsella sp.; assembly: GCA_019414025.1. GTDB lineage: Bacteria > Actinomycetota > Coriobacteriia > Coriobacteriales > Coriobacteriaceae > Collinsella. Next base: position 28,014 of record DXMU01000007.1, on the reverse strand, counting down.
GGGTCCCTTTTTGCATTTGGTGCCGAGATGCATGATGCTGCCCATGCTATCCACAAGCTATTTGGTTGTCGGTGCATGAAAAAATGCCGACATCCCGCCTCGGGGAGGAGGCGGGAACGCACCGAGTAGACGGAGGGGTGCGGAGCGCGGTCGCGTCTCGACTGACGACATTGCCCATCGACAACCCAATTGTACTGCATGGCGTGGTTCTTGGTTTATCGTGTCGAACGCTTGTGTTGTGCCGTTGCCTGCGGTAACGGTGTGCTACACTCTTGCACTGCTGAGTGGGCCAGACGGTCGCGCGATGTGCTGCTTGCAGCACGCGTGAGGAAAGTCCGGGCTCCAGAGGGCGGGATGCCGGCTAACGGCCGGGCGGAGTGATCCGACGGAAAGCGCCGCAGAAAAGAAGACTCCCACCTGCGCCGCAAGGCGTAAAGGGAAAAGCTGAAACGGTGGTGTAAGAGACCACCAGCGTCGTGGCAACACGGCGGCTTGGCAAGCCCCATCCGGAGCAAGCGCGAATAGGAACGCTATGGGCCGGCCCGGTCCGCGTTCGGGTAGCGTGCGTGGAGCTGCACGGTAACGTGCAGACAAGATAAATGACCGTTCACGACAGAACCCGGCTTATCGGCCCACTCGGCACTTTGTTGACGCTGCGAACCCGTCAGCGCGGCAATTTGCCTTTCAAGCCTTCGGGCATGACCATAAGGTCAATGCCCTTGTCTTTCAAGGCACCTTGCTCGCGCTGACGGGTTCTCGCTGTTGGTGACGGTATTATTGGCGTTTCCGTTCTTGTTGGCGAGGTCAACGGTGCTGTCTTTGCCGTATTATTGAGGCTGTTTGTTGCTGCGCTTTATTCTGTTGAGGGACTTTGTTGGACAGCTATTTTACTCTGCAATCGAATATTGAGGCTTCGGGCGAGTTTGTGGACCGCAAGAGCCGGTTTATTGCCCAGCTGGTCCATATTGAGTCCGAGGATGAGGCGAATGCCTTTATCGAGACCGTTCGCAAACGTCATTACGACGCTCGACACAATGTTCCCGCGTGGATTTTGGTCGATGGACGCGAGCGTCAAAGCGATGACGGTGAGCCGAGCCGCACGAGCGGTATGCCGACGCTCGAGGTGTTGCGCGGCGCGGGGCTCAAAAATGTTTGCTGCGTAGTGACGCGCTATTTTGGTGGCACGCTGTTGGGGCCTGGTGGCTTGGTACGCGCCTATACCGCGGCGACGCAAGCGGCGGTGGCCGCGGCTCGGGAGGCCGGGCAGATCGTCGAGATGACGAGCGTCGTGCCTGTTGACGTGCATGTGGCCTATCCGCAGTATGAGCAGGTGCTTCGCTTGGCGCAGGATTCGGGTGCCAAGGTTTCGGATACCGATTACGCGGATGCCGTGACACTTCACTTGGTGTTTAAGGCGGGGGAGCAGGAGTCTTTTTGCGCCAGGATGCGCGAGCTTATGGCGGGGCGCGAGGAGATCGAGGTCGGTGCTCCCGTATTTGCCGAGTTCTAACGGCGACGGCCGGCGTGCTTTTGGATGGATCCCAAGCGCGCCGGCCGTCGTTTTTCTGTGCTGCCGTTTACTCGGCGAGCTGCTTTAGTACATCACAGGCGATTTCGACGGCATCGTCGATGCAGCCGGGGCAGCTGCGAAGCGGACCCTTGTCCGATCCGATGCCCTTGAGCGTGCCGCAGACGGTCGTCGTGTTCTTCTCGCCAAAACGCTTGGCGATTTCGCGCGACAGTTTGTAGGTCTGGCCTTTGGTCTTGGGGTTTTCCATGCCGTCGCTCATCACAAAGCCCATGATGGCCACGGCGCCCGAGATGGCGCCGCAGGTTTCGGTCATGCCGCCCATGCCGGCGCCAAATCCCTCGGTGAGGGTAAAGGCGGTCTGGGGGTCGAGCCCGACGGCAGGTGCGAGCGTGCAGGCGACGGCCTGGGCGCAGTTAAAGCCACGGGCGTGGTACTCGGCAGCCTGAGCCTGACAGGCGGTGATGTCGAGCTGGGCTGTATCGATTTGCTTCATCGGTGTCTCCTTGATTACGGTGTACCCGCCTATGGTACCCTTGCTGGCGCATTCGCTTATCGAGACCGCAGTGCATATCTCATTGTTTTTCGCCATCGAACACTTTCTTAAGATTTGGGACAAATAAACCTGATTAATTTGTCCCATAACCTATCGGCGGGATGGGTTGAGAGGGGTGCGGGGTAGCGGTATCGTGAACCGAATAAAAACAAAACCCAAGTAAGGGAGTTGGATATGAGCGAGCAGACCATCGGAACTACATGTGTTCAGGGCGGCTATCACCCGGGAGATGCCGAGCCGCGCCAGGTGCCCATCTACCAGTCCACCACGTGGAAGTACGACACGTCCGAGCACATGGGCAAGCTGTTTGACCTGGAGGAGTCGGGCTACTTCTACAGCCGCCTGCAGAACCCCACGTGCGATCTCGTTGCCGCTAAGATCTGCGAGATGGAGGGAGGCACCGCCGCGATGCTCACGAGCTCGGGCATGGCTGCGAACTTCCTCGCGATTTTTAATGTGGCCGGTGCCGGCGATCATGTGGTCGCTAGCTCTGCCATTTACGGCGGTACGTATAACCTGCTCGCCCACACCATGGGCCGCATGGGCGTGACCTGCACGTTCGTCGCCCCCGACTGCACCGATGAAGAGCTCGAGGCGGCCTTTGAGCCCAATACCAAGCTCGTCTTTGGCGAGACGATCGCCAACCCCGCCCTTGCCGTGCTCGATATTGAGCGCTTTGCCAAGGCCGCGCATGACCACGGCGTGCCGCTGATGGTCGACAACACCTTCCCGACGCCCGTGATGTGCCGTCCCTTTGAGTGGGGCGCCGACATCGTTACGCACTCCACCACCAAGTACATGGATGGACATGCTGCCTACCTGGGCGGCGTGATCGTTGACCACGGCCAGTTTGACTGGATGGCCCATGCGGATAAGTTCCCGGGTCTCACCACGCCCGACGAGAGCTACCACGGCGTGACGTATGCCGAGAAGTTCGGTCGCGAAGGTGCCTTCATTACCAAGGCCACCGCGCAGCTCATGCGCGACCTCGGTCCCATGCAGAACCCGCAGGCGGCCTTCTTCCTGAACAGCTCGCTCGAGAGCCTGCATGTACGCATGCCGCGTCATTGTGAGAACGGCCTGGCCGTTGCCAAGTTCCTGCAGAGCCATCCCAAGGTACGCTTCGTGAGCTATCCGGGCCTGGAGGGCGATAAGTACTATGACATGGCTCAGAAGTACATGCCCAACGGTACCTGCGGCGTTGTGAGCTTTGGCTTTAACGGTGGTCGCGCGGCGGCCGAGACCTTTATGAAGAGCCTTAAACTTGCCCAGATCGCCACGCATGTGGCTGACGCCCGCACCTGCTGCCTGCATCCCGCTAATGCCACACACCGCCAGATGAACGATGAGGAGCTCATCGCCTGCGGCATCTCCGCCGATATGGTGCGCCTGTCGTGCGGCCTCGAGGATACGGCCGATTTGATTGCCGACCTTGAGCAGGCACTCGAGCAGTGCTAGGCTAGCGTTCGCATAAGGCGCCGATGCTGGCAGAAAGCTTCGGCGATCTTTCGTTCCGATTCCGTAGGCGGGACCCCAATCGCGACTGTTTGTAGGCGATTGGGGCCCCGTTTTTGCGTTGCGCCACTCGAAAGGATGGATATGGAGAAAACCGCAGAGCAGCTGCGCCGCGAGCACATTGCCCTTGAGGGCGACACCCATGGCAAGAACAAATGGGCGATTCTGTTTACCGTGCTCATCATGACGTTTATGTCGTGTCTGGATTCGACCGTCGTGACCGTGGCGTTGCCCGTGATGCAAAAGGAGCTGGGCGTGGGCCTCGACCGCATCCAGCTGGTGAGCTCGGTGTACCTGCTTGCGACATGCGTGGCTATGCTGCCGTTTGGCCGCTTGGGCGACGTGCGCGGCAAGGTGGGCGTATTCCAGCTGGGCGTAATCGTTTTTACGGCTGGCTCGCTGCTTTGCGGCCTTTCGAGTTCGCTCGAAGTTCTTATTCTGGCACGCATTGTGCAGGGCGTCGGCTGCGCAGCGGCCATGGCCAACAACATGGGTATCATCACCGAGTCGTTTCCGGCGCGCGAACGAGGCCGTGCCATGGGTATTCTCGCGACCTTTGTGGCCCTCGGCATGATGTGTGGCCCCGTGCTCGGCGGCATGCTGGTGGCAAGCTTTCCCTGGGAGAGCATCTTCCTCATCAACCTGCCCATTGGCGTCATCTCGTTTATCGTGGGGCTCTACACGCTGCCGCATGTTAAGCCGGAGGCCGGCGAGCGCCCCATGTCGCTGGCGGAGGCCGCGCGTCGCTGCTTTGCAAATTCGGCCTTCACCATCAATCTTGCCTGCATGCTCATCGTGTTCGTTGGTATTGGCGCATCAGAGTTTATCCTGCCGTTCTATTTTCAGGACGCCCACGGCTTTGGTTCCGACATTTCCGGATTGCTCTTTTTGGCGCTGCCGATGGTGAATGCCTTTATCGGCCCGCTTTCGGGTACGGTTTCGGACCGTGTTGGCTGCGAGGGCCCCACGGCGGTCGGCCTAGGCGTGTACGTATGCGGTCTTTTTGCGGTAAGCACGCTCGACGAGCACTCTTCCATCCCTGTGATCGTGTGTTGCGTCGCGTTTATGTCGTGCGGTACGTCGATTTTCCAGAGCCCCAATAACTCGCTGTATATGGGCTCGGCTCCGCGCGAAGCGCTCGGCTTTGCGGGCAGCCTGGGTAGCCTGGCGCGCTATGCGGGTATGGCAGTGGGCATTACAGCGGCATCGCATATCCTGTATGGGCAGATGAGCGTGGCGATGGGCGAGTCCGTGACCAGTTTCGTTGCAGGCCGTCCGGATGTGTTCCTGTTCGGCTTTCGCTCGGTGTTCTATGTGCTCATGGCTGTGGCCGCTGTGGGTTTTGCGCTCGCCATGGTGCGTTTGGTGAGGATGCGCGCCCGCCATTAGTGTGTTGAGAGACTGTCTGCCACGATTCGCGCCGTCCCAAAAAGACCGGTTTGTGGTGCGATGCGGCTTGTGGGGCGGGCGGGGGTCGGTCCGTGGTAGACTATCGAACAACGTTTATTAATCGCGCGGCATCGTTGCCGCGAGAAGGGGTTGCGCCATGCAGGAGCTTGAGGATCGTATTCGCCATGACGGCATCGTAAAGGCCGGTAACGTCCTTAAGGTTGATGCCTTCCTCAACCACCAGTGCGACGTTGAGCTGTTCGACCACATGGGCGCTGAGTGGGCCCGTCTGTTCAAGGATGTCGAGATCAACAAGATTCTGACGATCGAGGCTTCGGGCATTGGTATGGCTTGCATCGCAGCCCAGCATTTTGGTGGCGTGCCGGTTGTCTTTGCCAAGAAGGCACAGTCCATCAACCTCGACGGCGAGCAGTATGCTACGACCATCTACTCCTTTACCAAGCAGAAGGAGTATCCGGTCATCGTGGGCAAGCGCTTCCTGTCCGAGGGCGACAAGGTCCTGATTATCGACGACTTCTTGGCCAACGGCTGCGCGCTCGAGGGTCTTATCAAGATCTGCGAGGCTGCGGGTGCCGAGGTATCCGGCATTGGCATTGCGGTGGAGAAGGGCTTCCAGGGCGGTGGCGATAAGCTCCGCGAGCGTGGCTTCCGCGTTGAGAGCCTGGCCCGTATCGCCGATATGGACTGCGAGACCGGCGAGATCACCTTCGCCTAAGCGCGCAACACAAGCGATTGGTATGCGATGTGACAAAGGGACTGTCCCTTTGTCACATTTTTTTGTATGAGGGGAGGTATTGATATGGATGAGAACAAGATGGGATGGTGCGAGTATGCGCGCTATGCCGCGATGGCGGCCGAAGAGTTGGCGCGCGATTGCGAGGTACAGGTGTTTCGCGCGACGGGTCCGGGCGGACAAGGCGTGAACACGACGGACTCGGCGGTGCGCATGAAGCACGTGCCCACAGGGATTACCGTGACGGCGCGCGAGAGCCGCAGCCAGTTCCAAAATCGCGCGAGCTGCCTGCGCAAGCTGCACGCCGAGCTCGAGCGACGCGGACGTCCACCGCGTCGACGTGTAAAGACCAAGGTGCCCCAGCGCTCTCGTCAGCGCAGACTCAATGACAAGCACTTCAATGCCATTAAAAAGGCCAACCGACGCAAGCCGGGCAGCGACGAGTAGTCGTTTGTTCCACTGGCCTTGCTAGCGGGTAGGGTGCCAAACTTGGAGGGCGCTGCCGAGGACGTCGACCTCGATGCGCGAGGCGTCAACGGGCTCGCCGTCGGCCTGGATGGGGTAGTCGGGCTCCTCAAAAGTTAGCTCGGCATGGCGGCAGCGGCGCATGCGAACCGGTGGCAACTTGGTATGGTGGCCGTCCTTGGCCGAAAGGAACATAGGCAGGGCTACCGCGCGAGGGACGGGGCCGCAGGCGTAGCAGACGTCGAGCATGCCGTCGCAGGGGTCGGCATCGGGGCAGATGCGATAGCCCGAGCCATAGGTAGGACCAAGCTGAATCGCCATGATGATCGCCCTCACGCGCTCGGCGGGCGCGCCGTCAAAGCTGACTGTCATGGGGTAGTTGCGGTAGCGCAGGCCAAACTGCTCAAGTCCCGAAAGGGTGTAGAGCGGCGCGCCCGTCAAGCCGGTCTTTTTGCGCAGCTCGGTGGTGCCCAGGCCGATGGCGGCATCGATGCCGACCGAAAGCGTCTGGTCGTAGTACTCAACGGTAGCCTCGCCGCTGCCGCTCGCAGGGCTCCACGAGCGAATGCGCCCGATGTCCTGACGCTGCAGCTCGCAGGTGAGCAGCGCGCCATAATCCTTGCCGGAGAAATCGTCGATGCCGAGCGTCTGGGCATAATCGTTGCCGGAGCCCACGGGCAGGACGGCAAGAGCGGGGCGGGCGTCCTCCTTTTGCGTCATAAGCCCGTTGACGACCTCGTGAATCACGCCGTCGCCGCCGAGTGCGATAACGGTGCGATAGCCCTGAGCCTGTGCGGCCAGCTCCTTGGCGTGTCCCATACGCTCGGTCAACACCAGGTCAAACTGGGATGCGCGTGCAGTCATGTCCAAAAAGCGTTGCAGGCGCTCGGCAACTTCGCGTGCCGCACCCGACTGGGCGGCTGGGTTGGCGATGATGAGCGTGCGACCAAAATCAGTTGCGTGCATGGGGCGACTCCCGGCGTGTGACATGACAGTGCGGTCGCGCTCAGGTCGAATTAGCCCCGATTGTGGCTGCACGGCGATTATTACATCTACTCTATCAGGTCGTTGTGGCGCTCGATAGCATCCGCTACCGTACCTCCCTCATCCACAATAAGCGAGCGGCGCTTGGGTGAGATGATGCGCTGGGCGGGGTACACGCCGCGGTGTCCGCCGGTTAGGTAGCTGATAAAGGCCACGATGACAAAGAACCCGGCGGCCGTGCCGTGGAACAGGTCGATGGCCATCATGCAGGTGGTGATGGGCACGTTGAGGCCGGCGCAGAACACGCCGAGCATGCCGAGAGCCGCCAGAAAACTGGGGTCAAGCCCGGTAAGGCAACCGATCCAGCCACCGAGTGCCGCACCGATGCCAAACAGGGGCGTGACCTCGCCGCCTTGGAAGCCCGCGCCCAGGGTAAGCGCTGTGACGACCAACTTGATGGCTGCGTCCGCCAGGGTGGTGTTGCCTGCAAATCCGGCGCCGGAAAGCCACGTGGAAAGGCCGGCGTAGTCCCAGGCGTCAAGGAGGGCATAGGCGGCCAAAACCACGAGTGCGCGAGTAAGGTAATTGGTGATAAAGCGACCGTAAAGGCTTTTGACGGTTCGAACCGACCAGGCAAAGAGGCGTGCCGTCAGACCGAAGATAATTGCGCTGATAACAACGATGACAACCGTCCGCGGTGTCATGTTGGGAACGCTGGCGATGACATTCGCCTCGTACTCGGTTCCCAAGGCAAGTGACGTAAAGTAGCCGGTAAACGAGGCGACCAGGCAGTAGATGCCCGCGGTGTAGTCGATCTTGCCGATAAAGCACATCTCCATGCCAAAGAAAGCTCCAGCAAGGGGCGAGCCGAATACGGCGCCAAAGGCCGACGAGATGCCGGCGAGCATGAGGTCGTGGTGGTCATGTTTTTTGAGGTGGGCGAGGTTCGAGATGTTGCTGGCGATGGTGCCGCCAATCTGCACCGCGGCCCCCTCGCGACCGGCAGATCCGCCCGTTAGGTGCGTGAGCGTGGAGCAGACGAAGGTGAGGACGGCCATGCGCATATGGATGAGGCGTGTACCCAGAGCGGAGTCGATGACCAGGTTGTTACCGCGTTTGGCGGCAAGACCGTGGTTTTTGTACACCCATGCGGTGGCAACGCCCACAACGGGAAGCAGCGCGTAAATCCACGCATGGTGCTCGCGATAGTCGGTCGCGATATTCAACGAGGCCAAAAACGCCCAAGCGGCAACGCCCATGGCGAGCGAGACGGTGACGACGAGTACGAGCAACTTGGCGCTCGCGAGTAGGTTGCGGACGTTGCGGCGCGTGTCGGCAGCCAGGAGATGCTCGGAGCGGGTGAGCTGATGCCTGCCTGCCATGATGACGTCGTTCAGGGAGAAAAAGCCGCCGTCGTCGAGCGGCTGGGAATGATCCTGCGCTTTGTTTGCGCTTTCGGGTTTGTCGTTATGAGCCATACGTTCCTCTTTTAGGTTGCAACGCAAGCAATTATAAAACGCGGTAAACGCGACGAGCCGGTGGGTTGGTTTCCATTCTGTTTCGCGGCCTGCAACCGACAGGTGTATTTGCGGGTACAGGCCGAGTCGCGGTCGTGCGTCGGGGGATTATACTGAGACAAGCATAAAGAATCGGCGCCCCTGTTGTGCGCCGTGGCATTAAGAGGTGCATATGGCAGAGAAACTCATTCCGCTGGAGGACGCGCAGTCGATTGTTTTGTCGCACGTTGCTCCGACCGATCTCGTCGAGATTCCCGTGTGGCAGGCGGCTGGTTTTCCCTTGGCCGAGGACGCGGTGGCCGATATCGACATCTCGCCGTTTGCCAACAGCGCTATGGACGGATATGCCGTGCGCTCGGCGGATTTGGCGCAGGCATCTGGCGAGGCGCCGGTGACGCTCGACGTTATCGGACACGAGGCCGCGGGCCATGTGTTTGAGGGCGCTCTTGGCCCGGGTGAGACGGTCCGCATCATGACAGGCGCGCCGGTGCCCGAAGGCGCCGATGCCGTGGTGAAGTACGAGATCGTCGACGTGCTCGATGGTGACGGCAACGAGGGCTCGCACGTTCGCTTCTCGGCGCCGGCCAAGGTGGGGGAGAACGTTCGCTCTGCCGCCGAGGAGGCCCATGCCGGCGATGTTGTGATGCACGCTGGCGAGGTCGTGGCTCCGGCGGGCGCGGGTCTGCTGGCGAGCGCCGGATACGCTCGCGTGAAGGTGCACGCCGCCCCGCGTGTGGGCATCATCTCGCTGGGCACGGAGCTGGTCGCACCGAGTAACGTGCCGGCGCGTGGGCAGATTCGTGATTCCAACTCCTCGGCGTTGATGGCCGAGGCGCTCGATACCGGTGCCGAGCCCGTGTTCTACGGCATTGCGCCCGATGATGAGCAGGCGATTGCCGAGCTGGTTCATCGTGCCGTGCAGGAGTGCGACTTTGTCATTACGAGCGGCGGCGCCTCTGCGGGCGATTACGACTATGTGACGGCGCTGGTTAAGCGCGAGGGCGAGGTGCTGTTCGATCGCATCTCGATGCGTCCGGGCAAGGCCATCACGTTTGGCTTGCTCGGGGGCAAGCCCTACCTGGGGCTTTCGGGCAACCCGGCCGCGGCGTATGTGGGCTTTGAGATGCTTGCCCGTCCGGCGATTCGCAAGATGCGCGGTTTTGCCGAGGTTGCGCGTCCCGTGCAGCAGGCGACGCTCACGCACGGCGTGAAAAAGCGACAGCATCGCCGCTTCTTCGATCGCGCCACGGTTTTGCGCGACCCCGAGACCGGTGAGTTGTTGGTGACCGAGGCTAAGACACAGAATTCGGCGCTGCTTGGAACTATGCAGCGTGCGAACTGCCTGCTGCGTATTGACGAAGGACCGTGCGAGCTCAAGGCGGGAGATGCCGTGGACGTTGTTCGCGTCGACCTGCCCGAGGGCGCCGTGTTGTAGGGGGAATGCTATGGAGCTGAAGATATCGATCGTGACGTGCTCGGACACACGCGATCTTTTGCAGGATGAGGCCGGAGCCGCACTCGAGGAACTTATCGAGGCACAGGGCTGGACGGTCGCCTCACATGTGGTCGTGCGCGACGACGTCAGCGAGATCGGTGATGCCATTATGGAAGCCGCCGATGAGTGCCACGCCAATGTCGTGCTCACCTGCGGCGGCACGGGGCTTTCGATGCGCGATGTAACGCCCGAGGCGACGCGTTCCGTCTGCGACCGCGATGTGCCGGGTATTGCCGAGGCAATTCGTGCCTACTCCATGACCAAGACGCGCCGCGCCATGCTCTCGCGCGCTATTTGCATGCAACGAGGTCATACACTTGTCGTAAACTTTCCCGGTTCTACGAAGGCCGCCCGCGAAAGCTGGGAGGCCATAACAGACCAGCTGGAGCATGCGGCTCAGATGACGGCGGGCGGCGGACATACCAACTAAGCGGTTTACCTGCGGCGGGGCGACCTGAACGGCTGCTCCGCCTTTGTTTTCCGCCGAATCGACGCCGAGGTGCACGGTAACTTGAAACTATATTCTCTGACGAGAATAATATCTCACTATCATTATTCGCGCAGAAGTATAATCTGATTGCAGATTAAAGCCCGAGGCGGGGTCCCCGGGCATAGCGTTCGAAAGGGTTGAACATGTTCGATATGGTTTCTCGCCGCGGATTCGTTTCGCTTTCTGCTGTCGCCGCTGCCGGCCTTGGTCTTGCCGGCTGTTCGTGCAGCAAGACGTCCGAGCTGGCCGGATCCGATGTCGGCTCCGCCAAGGCCTCTTCCAAGAAGGAAACCGTCGAGCTGCAGGTCTTTGCCGCTAACTCCCTCGAGAAGGCCCTGCCCGAGGTTCAGGAGCTCTACACCGACCAAACCGGCACCACCTTTGCCGACACGCAGTTTAAGGCCTCCGGCGACCTCGTCGAGCAGATGAAGGCCGGCGCCACGGTCGACGTGCTCATCACCGCTTCCAAGGGCACCATGGATGACGCTGAGACCGCCGAGCTCGTCGACACCGACACCCGCGAGGACATGTTCGTCAACGATCTCGTGATCATTCGCGCCGAGGGCTCCGATACTAAGGTCGAGGCCATCGCCGACGTCGCGAATCTGGACGGTAAGATTGCCATCGGCGACGCCAAGACCGTCCCCGCCGGCAAGTACGCCAACCAGGCGCTGGCTTCCGTGGGCCTCTATACCGGTACCGAGGGCGACGACGGCGAGTACGCGCCCGAGCTCGCCGACAAGGTAGCCCTGGCCGACAAGGTCGGCACCGCTGCGTCTTACGTCTCTACAGGCGACTGCGTGGCGGGTTTTGTCTACAGCTCCGATATCTTCCGCTACGACGGCATCGAGGAGGTCTTCGTGTGCCCCGAGGACTCGCACAAGCCCATCGTGTATCCCGGCGCTGTCGCCGATAGCTCCGAGCATGCCGACGAGGCCAAGGCGTTCATCGACTTCTGCCTGACCAACAAGAAAGCCCAGAAGATTTGGGCCAAGTACGGCTTTGAGCTTTCCGAGTAGTGCGAAAGGGCACTGTATAACGATATTCTTGAGGGCGGGCGTTCTTGCGATCGCCTGTCCTTTTTGATTGAACCGGCGTGCCTGCGCGCCGTTGCCCTGTGTTTGAGGAGTCGCCCGTGTCAAGGAAAACGATTCGCCTGCTCGCCGCGCTGGCAGCGGTTCTCTTTGCGTTTACCTCGCTGCCTGGGGCTGCCTGTGCCGAGGCTCTCTTTACCACCGCCGATGGGTGCCAGGCGACCGAGGACTCCGCGCTTATCGATGGCGTCGAGTTTGGCCTCAACGCGTTTGAGCGCAATGCCAAGGGCACGGCACGCTCGTTTGCAGGTCAGCCCGAGGGCTATCGATTTCCCATCTACAAAAAGACGACGCTTGTGACGGTGACGACGCCTTCGAACATCGTGGTGTGGGTTGATGCACACGCCGCTAAGGACGCGGGGCTCGACATTACAAACGCCTCTGACCAAAAGGCGCTTAAGAAGATGCTCACGGGGCTCGATAAGTCTCACTCCATGGGCGGAGCGCTGCTGGAGGACTCCAGGCTTGAGTGGGTGTTTACCTCGGACAACGAACTTGTGCAGGGCGATTATCGCTATCAGTTTAAGGTGAAGGGCGAAGACGGCGATTGCTACACGGTGGTGAATGCCGCCGAGGCCGCGAACGCCGAGCTTGATCTGGGTGGCGGAGCCCTGTGGAGCGACAACGCCGCCTTAGTGCCGTATGCGAGCGTCTCGACGACGGAGCCACCTTCGCTGGCGGAGTGCGCCCAGACGTTTTTTGGCGGCATCGACTACCGTCCGTTTTGGGTTTCTATCAAAACGAGCGGCCTTGCCCTGCTGATTTCCTTTGCGCTGGGCCTGTTCGCCGCGTGGAAGACTATGGGTACCTCGAGTCGCATCAAGGGCCTGCTCGATTCGGTCTTTACGATTCCTATGGTGCTGCCACCCACGGTCTGCGGCTTTTTGCTGCTTATGCTATTTGGTCGATCGACCGGGGTGGGCCAGTGGCTTATCGCGCACGGCATCTCGATCGTCTTTACGTGGCCCGCGGCGGTCATTTCGGCCGTCGTCGTGTCGTTTCCGCTGGTTTATCGCACGGCGCTCGGAGCCTTCGAGAGTCTTGACGCGCAGATGCTCGACGCCGCGCGAACCCTGGGATGGTCCGAGCGTCGCATCTTTGCCAAGCTCATGATGCCGCTTGGCTGGCCCTCGATTGCCGCCGGCACGGTGCTCGCCTTTGCCCGCGCGATGGGCGAGTTTGGCTGCACCCTGTTCTTTGCGGGCAACTACGCCGGTATTACGCAGACCATTCCCATTGCGATTTACTTTGAGTGGATGGGCGGCAATACGTCGGTGGCCCTCTTTTGGGTCGTAGTCGTAATCGCGTTCAGCTTCCTGGTCATTCTGTTCATCAATATGTACACGGCGCATTCGCAAAAGTATCGCGAACGTGGCCTTTCCCGTGCGGAGCGCAAACAGGCCAAAGGTCTCGCCGGACAGGGAGATTCGCTCGACCCAGTCGGCGGCGATGCGCTGCGTATCGATCGCGAGGCGCTGGCCGAGCTCATGCGTGATGATGCGGCGCCGCGGGGAGGTCGATAAGCTATGTCGCTCGTTTTGGATATTAAGAAACGTTATCCCGGGTTTGTGCTCGACATGCAGCTTGAGGCCGGCGAGGAGCGCGTGGCCCTGCTGGGCGCCTCGGGTTGCGGCAAGAGCTGTACGCTGCGCTGCATCGCCGGTGTGGAGACGCCCGACGAGGGTAAGATCGTTGTCAACGGCGTGACCTTTTTTGACTCGGCGGCGGGCATCAACCTGTCGCCCCAGGAGCGCAAATGCGCTCTGCTGTTCCAAAACTATCAGCTGTTTCCTAACATGACAGTGGCCGATAACGTATGCGCCGGTGTAAAGGACGCGGGTGACGCCGCCGCGCGCAAAAAGCTCGCCGAGCGCTATCTGAGCATTTTCGGTCTGGCCGATTTTGTCGACCGCTATCCCGCGCGACTCTCGGGCGGTCAGCAACAACGTGTGGCGCTTGCCCGCATGGTGGCGGCGAATCCTGGCATTTTTATGTTTGACGAGCCCATGAGCGCACTCGATTCCTATCTTAAGAGCGCCCTCGAGCAGAACATGCTCGACCTGTTCGATGTCTGCAACCGCACCGTGCTCTACGTGAGCCACGACATCGACGAAGCGTGCCGCCTGTGCCAGCGCATCTGCGTGATGCACGACGGACATGTGGAGGAGATCGGCTCCGTCGAGGACGTGGTTCGCCGCCCGCAGACGCTGGCGGCACTGCGCCTGACGGGCTGCAAGAACACAAGCCGGGCGCGCAAGATCGGCGACGAAGAAGTTGAGGCCCTCGACTGGGGCATGACCTTTAACGTGGGTCGCGAGGTTCCTGATAATGTGGCGTACCTGGGCATTCGCGCGAGCTACTTCCATGTGGACAACCGTGTTGAGCGGGGGCGTAACAGCTACGACCTGCATGTGGCCCGCGTGAGCGATTCGCGTTTTGAGCGCCTGGTGCTGCTGGATGTGCCGCGTGCCGATGCGCCGACGCGCCTGCAGTGGAAGGTCAACAAAGTGGGCATGCCTGTCGACGAGCTGCCACAAGCAGGCGAGACGCTGCGCATGCATTTTGATGCCAGCAGGATCCATTTGGTTTGTCGTTGATGCGGTGGGCGATGCGGGCGAGGAGGTAGTCCTCGACCGCTTTGTTTCCACTTTACCGCTCGCCGATTTCTATATGACAAAATCTTATCAATCTGATAATTATTTATCAGACAGCGAGGTGTTCGCATCCCGCAGCTGTCGTACGATTGTCAACGGTGTTCGCATGGTCGATGACCGTTGATATAGTTGACCTCAACTGGTTAAGGAGGGTGCGCACATGCCGCAGACGACATACATTCGCCGCGTTGCCGCGCGTGCCCTATATATCGCTCGGAGCCGCATATGAGCAGGTATGTTCACGGCTCCGGGAGAGACGACGCACAATTAAAAAGTCAACCGCAAAGCAGGTTCCCCAAAATTCCGGGTTTGAGCACGGCAGGGCAATCGCCGCCCGTCGTGCATCGATACCGCTGTTATCCGTTTTTGGTTCGAGAGGGGAACCGCCATGGCTGAAGAATTCGATTTCCATCCGATGTGGGAGAGCCTCGGCATGAATCTTGCCGACCACGACATGCTGCTGGGCGCCGTGGGCCAGATGTACGGCGATATGTTCTTGACGCAGAACAATCGCCCCAAGTCCACGTCCTACCTGGACTTTGTGGCTACCAACATCCACAGCGGCCGTATTAAGGAGATGCTCGACAAGAAGGAGGCCGGCGAGGCCACCAAGATCGTCGGTTCGTTCTGCGTGTACGTGCCCGAGGAGATTGTGCTCGCCTGCGACGGCATTCCCGTGGGCCTGTGCTCGGGTGCCGATTGGGCAACCGATAAGGTCGAGGAGCATCTGCCGCGCAACACCTGCCCGCTTATCAAGAGCTTTGCCGGCTTTAAGCTGGGCGAGGTCTGCCCCTACATTGAGTCGAGTGACTTGGTGGTAGGCGAGAACACCTGCGATGGCAAGAAGAAAGCCTACGAGTTTTTTGCCACGCAAAAGAACATGTACGTCATGGATATTCCCAACGTACACGATGAGTCGACGCTTGTGACCTGGAAGGCCGAGGTCAAGAAGCTCGCCGCCAAGATCGAGGAAGAGTGCGGCGTCACGATTACGCCCGAGCGTCTGAAGGCCGCCATCCACGCCGTCAATGAGAAGCGTCGCGCCCTGCAGCGCCTCGCTGCCACGCGCGCTGCCGACCCAGCGCCCATCAGCGGTCTGGACAGCCTGCTGACCGTTCAGGCCGCCTTTATGGACGACACGCCACGTCTGACCGGAGCCATTAACGATATGGCGGCTGAGTGCGAGCAGCGTGTCGAGGCCGGCGAGGGCGTGGCGCCCAAGGGGACCAAGCGCATTCTGTACACCGGCACGCCCATGGCCGTGCCCAACTGGAAGCTGTTCAACCTCATCGAGAAAGCCGGCGGCGTTGTGGTAGGCGAGGAGTCCTGCACGGGCTCGCGCTACTACAAGGACCTGGTCGACGAGTCCGGTGAGACGGTGGACGAGATGCTCGATGCCATCGCCGAGCGCTACTTTAAGATCAACTGCGCCGTCTTTACGCCCAACGACCAGCGTATGAAGGACATTGTCCAGATGGCCAAGGACCTGCATGCCGACGGCATCGTCGACGTGGCCCTGCAGTTCTGCACGCTCTATGAGATGGAGTCGTTTGCCGTGGAGAAGGCCGCCGAGGAAGCCGGCATTCCGTTTATGCACATCACGACCGACTACGCCGGTGAGGATGCAGGCCAACTGCAAACCAGGATCGAGGCCTTCTTGGAAACCATTTAGGGCTATCCGTCCCGGCGGCTTTCCCAGGCACCCGATCTTGCCGTTCAAACCGTCGCTTGCGTGCGAAAGTACGCGGCGCGTCTCTTTCACGGCAACCTCGGGCACCTGGGAAAGCCGCTTCCTTGGTTGGTTAAAAGGTTTAGGAGTTATATGTCGGAAAATATTGAGCAGCCGTTGCCGCGCACGTTTGAGGAGTTCAACGAGCAACGCAAGGCGGCGTTTATTCGCGTCAAGGATTATAAGCAGGCGGGTAATCGCCTGGTCGGCTTTTTGTGCAGCTATACGCCGCTCGAGATTATCGATGCCGCGGGGGCTGCGAGCGTGGCTCTGTGCGGTACGTCCGATGAGGTGATTCCCGAGGCCGAGAAGGTGCTGCCGGCAAACCTGTGCCCGCTCATCAAGTCGACCTACGGTTTTGCCTACTCGCAAAAGTGCCCGTTTACGTACTTTAGCGACATGATCATCGGCGAGACCACCTGCGACGGCAAGAAGAAGATGTACGAGCTACTCAACGAGCTCAAGCGCACGCACATTCTGCATCTTCCGCAGGGTCGCGATCGTGCCTACGAGCGTGAAGGCTGGTACGAGGAGTGCCGCCTGCTCAAGGAGGAGCTCGAGGGCTTCTACGGCATCACGATTACCGACGATGACCTGCGCGCTGCCGTCCGTCGTCGCAACCGCTTGCGTGCGGCCCAGCTCGAGATGTTTGCACTGCAGGCTAACCAGCCGGCGGCCATGAGCGGCGTCGACCTGATGAGCACCATGTTTGCCGGTACGTTCAGCTTTGATATCGAGGCCTATACGCAGCAGCTGGAGCAAAAGGTCGCCAAGCTGCGCGAGGCCTACGACGCGGGCGAGCGCCCGGTCGCGGCGGATGCCAAGCGCATTCTGATCACCGGCTGCCCGGTGGGCGGCGTGATCAACAAGATCGGTCGCACCATCGAGTCCAACGGCGGTGTGGTCGTGTGCATGGACGACTGCTCGGGCGAGCGCACGGCGGCCATGATGATCGACCCGGAGGCTCCCGACATCCTGCGCGCCATCGCCGACCGCTACCTGGACATTAACTGCTCGGTCATGACGCCCAACGACGGTCGTATGGAAAACACGCTGGCCATGTGCGAGAAGTATCACGTCGATGGCGTAGTGGAGAGCGTGCTGCAGGCCTGCCACACCTTTAACGTGGAGAGTGCGCGCATGCAGGAGGCTGTCGAGGGTGCGGGTATTCCGTATATGAAGATCGAGACCGACTACAGCAACGGCGACATGGGCCAGATCGAGACCCGCATCGCCGCCTTCATCGAAACCCTCTAGCTTCCTCAGGCACCGGATCTTGCCCCTCAAACCGTCGCTTGCGTACCAAAGTACGCCGCGCTCCTCTTTCGGGGCAACCTCCGGCACCTGAGAAACCTAGAGCTAAGGCGCCTGAACGCGCCGCTGTCTTTGATGTTTGGATTAGGAGAGAGCCATGATAGGGATCGGGGTCGATATCGGGTCTACGGCGGCTAAGGCTGCTGTGGTCGATGGTGAGGGTTCGGTGGCGTGGACGTGCGTGCAGCCAACCGGGTTCTCCTCGGTCGATGCCGCCGATAGGTTGCGCGAGGCGCTCGCGGCGGCGGGCTTTGACGTTGCATCCGATTCTGCGCGTGTGGTGGCCACGGGTTACGGGCGCGTGGCTGTGCCATACGCCCACAAGGTTGTGACCGAGATTACCTGCCACGGCGCCGGTGCCGTGCGTCTGTTTGGCGATCGCGGCACGGTGATTGACGTGGGCGGCCAGGACACCAAGGTCATTCAGCTTAAAAATGGCCGCGTGGCCAAGTTTGCCATGAACGACAAGTGCGCTGCCGGCACGGGGCGCTTTTTGGAGATCATGGCCGACCGCCTAGGTATTTCTCAACAGCAGATGGCCGACCTGGCGCGTTCCGGCGAGCCTACCAAGATTTCCAGCATGTGCACGGTGTTTGCCGAAAGTGAGGTCATTAGCCTGATCGGTCGCGGTGAGCCGCGCGAGAACATCGCACGTGGCGTGATCGACAGCGTGGTCTCGCGCGTGGCGACCATGGCCGGGCAGGCCGCGGGCGCCCCGTACTACCTGACCGGTGGCCTGTGCGAGAACGCCTTCGTGGTGGAGCGGTTGGGCGAGCTGCTGGGGTCGCCGGTGACCACCTCGCCCCAGGCTCGCTTTGCCGGTGCCATCGGCGCGGCGATTCGCGCACAGGCGCTCGATTAATGCATCGGCCGTGGGCCTGCATTCATGCGTATACTGGGAGGAAATGATTGACCGATGAGAGGAGGTATCGATGGCTGACGATCAGATTAAGCTCACGTCTATGACTGCCGCGAGCGGTTGAGCCGCTAAGTTGGCTCCTGGAGCCCTCGCCCAGGTCCTGGGCGACTTACCCAATGTGCATAACGACAACCTGCTCGTGGGGTTCGATACCTCCGACGATGCGAGTGTTTTTCGTGTTGGCGAAAACCTGGGCCTCGTGCAGTCCGTCGACTTCTTCCCGCCGATGGTCGACGACCCGTTCCTGTTTGGTCAGATCGCGGCGGCCAACTCGCTGTCGGACATTTATGCCATGGGTGGACGACCGAGCCATGCCATGAACCTGCTGTGCATTCCCAGTTGCCTGGGCGTCGAGGTCGCAGGTGAGATTCTGGCGGGTGGCGCCGACAAGTGCGTCGAGGCTGGCTGCACCATCGCGGGCGGCCACACCATCAACGACGACGAGCCCAAGTACGGCCTGTCCGTGAGTGGCTTTGTCGCGCTCGACCGCATGCTCGCCAACAGCGGTGCGCGCGCGGGCGATGTCCTACTGCTGACCAAGGCGATCGGCTCGGGCATTATCACCACGGCCATTAAGGGCGTGCTCATCGAGCAGGACGAGGCCGCAGCCATGTTTGACTCGATGCGCACCCTCAACGAGGCCCCGATTCGCCTGGCCGAGGGACTCGAGCTTCACGGCTGCACCGATGTCACGGGCTTTGGCCTGATCGGGCATGCGTGCGAGATGGCCGAGGGCTCGGGCGTGCAGATTGAGCTCGCGTCGGGGGCGGTGCCGCTCTTTGACCAGGTGCTCAATATGGCGCGTCTGGGCATTATCCCTGCCGGCGCCTACCGCAACCAGGATTTCTTTGGCCCGCGCGTGGCGGCCGACGATGACCTGGAGCCGGGAATGCTGGATGCGCTGTACGATCCGCAGACCTCGGGCGGCCTGCTCATCGCAGCGCCTGCTGCCGATGTGGATGAGCTCGCCCGCCGCCTGCATGCCGAAGGTCGCGTTGCCGCCACAATCGGCCGCGTGTGCGAGGCGGTGCCGGGTGGTCCTGCCGTTCACGTTGTGCATTAAGGAAAACCGTTTATGCGACCGTCTACTGTTCTGGGCGGTCCCTTTTGAAAGGATTTGCTATGTCTACCAAAATTGAAGTCAATGCCATGGGCGATGCCTGCCCGCTGCCCGTCGTCAAGACGCTCAAAGCTCTGAAGCAGCTTGATGGCGAGGGTGTTGTCGTGACCTCGGTCGACAACGAGACGGCCGTCAAGAACATCTCCAAGATGGCACAGGAAAAGGGCTGCACGGCCTCGGTCGAGAAGGTCGCCGATGCCGAGTGGCACGTGATCGTGGCGACCGCCGGCGCCGTTGCCGTGGCCGATCCTGAGCAGGACGGCGCCGCTTTCTGCGACGCCAGCGCCGGCAAGGGCAAGCTGGTTGTGGCCGTCTACACCGATTGCATGGGTCGCGGCGACGATGAGCTGGGCCACAAGCTCATGAAGGCCTTTATCTTTGCCGTGACGCAGCAGGAGGAGCTGCCCGCCACGATGCTCTTCTACAACGGCGGCGCCAAACTCACCGTCGAGGGGTCACCGGTGCTTGACGACCTCAAGGGCCTGGCCGAGCAGGGTGTCGAGATCCTTACCTGCGGCACCTGCCTCGACCACTTTGGCATTAAGGACCAGCTTGCCGTGGGCGATGTCACGAACATGTACGTGATCGTCGAAAAGATGGAGCAGGCCGGCCGCGTCGTGCGTCCGTAGCGCCTGGGTGGGATTGCCATGAGAGAAAAGCGCCCGGCGCTTGTCATCACGTTTCCCACCACGGCGGCCGCCATGGGCTGCGAGTCTCTGTGCCGTGAGCGTGGCCTTCCCGGGCGAACGATTCCCGTACCCGGAGAGGTTGCTGCCGGCTGCGGCCTGGCATGGAAAGCCCTGCCTGAAAATGAACCACTGCTGCGAAGCGAGCTTGCCGCGGCGGACGTTCCCACCGAGGGCTTTACTGTGATCGATATGTGGGAGGTCGTGCGATGATCTACCTGGATAACGCGGCGACGACCATGCACAAACCTCAGGCGGTCATCGATGCCGTGGTGCAGGCGATGTGCTCGCTCGGCAATGCTGGGCGAGGCGCCACGTCGGGTGCGCTCGACGCGGCGCGCACCATCCACAGCTGCCGCACCAAGCTTGCGCGCTTGCTGGGCTGCCCGCGGGTGGACCATATTTGTTTTACGCCCAACTCCACGGCGGCGCTCAACACCGCCATCAACGGCGTGGTGCGCCCCGGCGATCGTGTGGTCACGACGGTGCTCGAACACAACTCCGTGCTGCGTCCGCTCAACCGCCTGGCGGCAGAGCAGGGCGTGACTGTTGAGCATGCGGGCTGCGACGCGAACGGCGTGCTCGACTACGACGAGCTCGAGCAGCTGGTCACGCCGGGCACGCGTGCCGTGGTGGTGACACACGCCTCCAATGTGACCGGCAACGCGGTCGACATTGCACGCGTGGCTGCCATGGCCCATGCGGCCGGCGCGCTTGTGATCGTCGATGCCTCGCAGTCTGCCGGCACGGCGCATATCGATATGCAGGTCATGGGGCTCGACGTGGTGTGCTTTACCGGCCACAAGGGGCTCATGGGCCCGCAGGGGACCGGTGGCCTAGCCGTGGCGGAAGGCATTGACGTGGCTCCTTGGGCCATGGGTGGCACGGGCGTGCGCAGCTTCGATGCGCTGCAGCCGCAAGAGTGGCCCACGCGTCTTGAGGCAGGCACGCTCAACGGTCACGGTATCGCCGGCCTTTCCGCCGGCCTCGACGTTATCGAGGCCCAGGGCGGGGTAGAGGCGATTGCGGCACGCGAACGTGCGCTTGCCGAGCGCTTCCTCGCCGGCGTTCGCGACATTCCCGGCATTGCGCTCTACGGTGCGTTTGACCAGCCCGTGCGCTCGGCGATCGTTTCGCTTAACGTGGGCGATATCGATTCGGCCGAGGTCTCGGACGCGCTCATGCAAGGGTGGGGGATTGCGACGCGCCCCGGCGCCCACTGCGCTCCGCTCATGCACCGCGCACTGGGGACCGAGCGCCAGGGTGTCGTTCGCTTCTCGTTTGGGTATTTCAACACGGACGAGGAAGTCGACACCGCGATTGACGCTCTGCACGATTTAGCCTGCTAAAGCGTATATACTTGCGGGACGGGTCTTTTGCCCGTCCCGTTTTGTTTCGACCCGAAAGGTGGTCCTATGGCATCATCCGCCCCGCGCGGTCTGCGCTCCGACCATGTCCTCACCGTCGGCATCGCCCTGTTCTCGATGCTCTTTGGCGCCGGCAACCTCATTATTCCGCCGCTGCTGGCGCTGCAGGCGGGCTCTGCCACGCCGCTCGCCATGCTCGGCTTTCTGATTGCCGCCATCGGCCTTCCCGTCATGGGCTTTATCGCCGTGGCACTTGCCGGAACGGCGCGCGAGCTTGCCGGTCGTGTGCACCCCAAGTTTGGCGAGTTTTTTGTCGCGGCGGTGTATCTGGCTATCGGTCCGTGTCTGGCCATTCCGCGCACGAGCTCCACGGCCTTCGAGATGCTGGTGCCGCTGCTGCCCGAGGGTGTCTCGCTCGGCACGGCCCGCCTGGTGTTTGCCGTCGCCTTCTTTGCCGTCGCCTTTGTGCTCACGCTGCGCCCGGGTGTCATTACGCGCGTGCTCGGCCGCATTACGGGCCCCGCGCTCATCGCCCTTATCGTATTGGTCGTGGGCGCTGCCGTGGTCTCGCCGCTGGGTTCCGCTGCCGCGCCGCAGGCTCCTTACGATGCCGGTGCCGCCGTGCAGGGCTTTTTGACCGGCTATCAGACCATGGACCTGCTCGCGTCGCTCGCCTTTGGCATCATCATCGCCGAGACCATCCACGAGCTGGGCGTTACCGACGACAAGCGCGTGGCCTTCGAGATTTCGCGCTCCGGCGTGATCGCTGGTGTGCTCATGGCCATCATCTACTGCGGTCTGGCGCTTGCCGGCACGCAGCTGAGCACCGTGATGCCCGATGCCACCAACGGAGCCGCCATCCTCGCCCGCTCGGCCTCCATGCACTTTGGCCTTGCCGGCACGGTCGTGGTCTTTGCGATCTTCTTCCTCGCCTGCATGAACGTATGCATCGGCCTCATCAGCTGCTGCTCGCGTTACTTCTGCGAGACGTATGTGGTCGAAGGGGGAGCAGAGGCTTCCGAGGAGGCCATGCGCCGTCCCTTTGCGATACCCGCCTTTGTGTTCGCGGCGTTTTCGTGCGTGCTCTCAAACGTGGGCCTCGACGTGATCCTCATGTTCTCGGTGCCCATGCTCAACGCCCTGTACCCTGTTGCAATTGTTCTGGTGCTTATGGGCCTAGTGCACGGTTTTTGCGACGCGCATCCGCAGGTGTGGGTCTGGGTCGGCGGCGTTGTCGCGGTGCAGAGCGTGATCACCTCGATCCGCGACGCGTTCTTTGCAGGCGTGTGGCTGCCGTTCGATGCGCTGCCGCTGGCCGACATTGGAGCCGCATGGGCGCCGGTTGCCGTGGTGGCGTTTGTGATTGGCCTGCTCCACAGCCGGTTTGTCGCACATTCGAGGAGCTAGGGTATCGTCGCTTGCACAGGCGGGGAGTCTCCCCTATAATTTCCTTCGCTTTGGGACACGCAAGGTTTAGACCTTAGCTGCTCAACACCTTCGGGACGTGGCGCAGTTTGGTAGCGCGCCTGCTTTGGGAGCAGGATGTCGCAGGTTCAAATCCTGTCGTCCCGACCATATCTTGCGGGCGTAGTTCAATGGTAGAACCCCAGCCTTCCAAGCTGATGACGCGGGTTCGATTCCCGTCGCCCGCTCCAAGTAATTTGCAGGTCAGAGGTACGTTTACTTCTGACCTGTTTTGTTTTGACCGTCCGACGCGGGGCCTTTGCATTGGCAATGCTCGTCCCTGCTGATTAGGAAAGAAGTGACTGACATGGCAGATTTCAAGGCAGAATACCCCATCCCCGACTGCCTGGCGCCTGCCGCAATCGAGACCAAGACCGAGGCCGCCGGCGTTACCAAGGCCAGTCTGCCTGCCTCGAAGGCATTTTTGCTCGCCATGTTCGCCGGCGCGTTCATCGCCTTCGGCGGTCTGTTCTTCACGGTCTTTCTGAGCGATGCGTCCCTTGGCTGGGGCGCTCAGCGCTTTGTGGGCGGCCTGTGCTTTTGCCTGGGACTGGTGCTCGTGCTCATTTGCGGCGCGGAACTGTTTACCGGCAACTCGCTTATGGTCTGCGCGCTCAAGAGCAAAAAGATCACGCTCGTCCAGATGCTCAAGGCTTGGGTCGTTGTGTGGATCGGCAACTTTGCCGGCGCGCTGTTCGTTGTCTTTTTGGTTTACATGGCAGCTATTTATAAGCTCAACGGCGAGGCCGTTGCCAACACCATGGTGAGTGTCGCCGCCGGTAAGGTTTCGATTGACGCCGTCACCATCTTCTTCCGCGGCATTCTGTGCAACATCTTTGTGTGCCTGGCTGTATGGATCGGTACCGCCGGCAAGACCGTGGTCGATAAAGTCGTGGGTATTCTGCTGCCTATCGCCGCCTTTGTGTCATGCGGTTTTGAGCACTGCGTTGCCAACATGTACTTTTTGCCCATGGGTGCCGTGATGCACGCGTGCGGCTATGGAGCCGATGTCGCCGGCGCCGATGCCCTCAACGCCGCCGGGTTGGCGCTCAACCTTTCGGTCGCCACGCTGGGCAATATCGTAGGTGGCGCCCTGATCGTGGCGCTGGGCTACTGGTTTATCTACGCCAACAAAGAGTCCTAAAGGACCCAACCCATAACCGACCAAAAAGGGACAGGTTTATTTTGGCAGGTTTTGGACGAGGCGCTTCGCCGTCTTGTCGCGAGCTGCCATAATGGACCTGTCCCTTTTGTATTCGCGTCGTCACATTTTGGCCGATGACGACCAAGGGGGGCCTGCTTTTTATTGATTATGTCGAAGGGCTTTCCATGAGCGACTGCGAATCCATGCCTGCCGAGGTGCGCGACCGCCTGCGCTCCATTCCCGCCGTGCACGAGCTGCTGGCCGAGTGGCCGGTCATGAAGGCTGCCGGCGATGCGGGCGACACGTTGGTGCGCGAGGCGATTGACGCCGAGCTCGATGCCGAGCGCGCGGCGATTCGCTCTGGCGCCCCCGCTAGGAATAAGCGCGAGCTCGCCTTGGCTATCGAGCGGCGGTGCCACCGCCTGTCGCTGCCGACCCTGCGCCCTGCCGTTAACGCGACGGGCGTTGTGATTCACACCAACCTGGGCCGCGCTCCGCTCGCGCCCGCAGCGGTGCGGGCGGTGACCGATGTCGCTCGCGGCTACAGCACGCTTGAGTATGACGTCTCAACCTGCGCTCGCGGGGGCCGCAAAGAGCATGCCGCGCGTCTGCTGCGCACGCTCACGGGGGCGCAGGACGCCCTGGTCGTCAACAATAACGCCGCGGCGGTGCTGCTGGTGCTTGCCGCGCATGCGTGCGGCAAAGAGGTCATCGTGAGTCGCGGCGAGCTGGTCGAGGTGGGCGGTAGCTTCCGCATTCCCGACATCATGGCGGCCTCGGGCGCCAAGCTTGTCGAGGTGGGCTCGACCAACCGCACGCATCTGGATGATTATCGAAGCGCCATCACGCCCAACACGGCGATGATCCTGAAGGTTCATCCTTCCAACTACCGCATCGAGGGCTTCCACGAGGAGGTTTCCGTGGCGGAGCTTTCTGCGCTGGCGCATGAGCACGGGCTTTTGCTTTACGAGGACCAAGGCTCGGGTGCTTTGCTTGCAGACGGGGTGCTCGCCGATGCGGGGGAGAAGTCCACGTCCGCCTCGCTTTGCGCCGGCGCTGACCTTGTCTCGTGCTCGGGCGACAAGCTACTCGGTGCTTCGCAGGCGGGCATTATTCTCGGCAGCGACCAGGCGATTGCCACTTGTGCCTCGCATCCGCTGATGCGCGCGCTTCGCCCCGGCAAGCTCACGCTCGCGGCCCTCGAGGCCACCCTGCGCCTGTATGTGGCCGGTTCCGATACGGCACATCGGGAGATTCCGGTGCTCAACATGCTATCCGGCGCGCCGGCTCCGCTCGAGCGTCAGGCCAAGCGCCTGCGCGACCGCATGCTGCGTAAACTTCGCGAGGCTCAGTGCGAGGAGGCGGTGGAATTGCAGGTTGTCGAGGGCGCCTCTGCCCCCGGCGGCGGCTCGCTGCCGACCGTCGAGCTCCCAACATTTTGCGTTGCCGTCTGTCCCGCCGATGGGCGCCTGTCCGCCGATGGCCTAAAGCGCGCCATGGTTCAAGAACCCGATACGCCGGTTGTGACGCGCGTGCAGCGCGACCAGGTGCTGTTTGACGTCCGCACGCTTTTGCACGATACCGACCTTGACCTGTGTGCGTCTGCGTTGACGGATGCCGTGCGGGCGGGTTTGCGTCGATGACGGCGCGTGAGCTTGTCGAATGTCCCGTTGTCGTCGGAACGGCGGGACACGTTGACCATGGAAAGTCGGCCCTTATCGAGGCGCTGACCGGCAAAAATCCCGACCGTCTGGAGGTCGAACGGCGCCGAGGCATGACCACTGAGCTCGGCTTTGGCGAGCTCGAGCTTCCCAGCGGCAAGCTTGTCGGCTTGGTCGACGTACCCGGGCATGCGCACTATCTGCGCGCCATGGTGCAGGGCGCCACCGGCGTGGACGTTGCGTTGCTGGCGGTTTCGGCCGTTGAGGGCGTGATGCCGCAGACCCGCGAGCACGTTCGGATTCTGGAGCTGTTGGGTGTGACGCGCATGGTCGTCGCACTCACGATGCGCGATTTGGCCGACCACGAGATTGCCGCGCTGGCGGAGCTCGATGTCGAGGCGTTTCTGGACGGGACCGTGTTTGCGGGTGCCTCTATAGTGCCGGTGTCCTCCAAGACGGGCGAGGGCCTGGACGAGCTGCTTACGACGCTCGATAACACGGTTTGTTCGTGCTGGTCGGAGCATCTGGAGGCGACCGCTGGCTCGGGCGCCGCGCCCCGTCTTCCCATCGACCGTTGCTTTAGCATCCGCGGCACCGGAACCGTCGTGACGGGTACGCTGCACGACGGTCCCGTTTCGGTTGGCGATGAGCTCGTTGCGCTGCCGTCGCAAACGCGCTGTCGCGTGCGCGGGGTGCAGGTTCACGGGGATACCCAGTGCGCGGTTCCCGGCCAGCGCATCGCCCTGAACCTGGTGGGCGATGGCGTGGCGGGCCTCAAGCGCGGCGAGATGCTCGGCGTCGAGGGTCGCGTGGGCCAGACGCTGCGCTTTTTGATGCAACTGACATATGTGGGGCGCGATGGCGTGCGAGCCGGCGTTCTTGCTTCGGGTACACGCGTGCACGTTATGGCGGGCACGGCTGAGGTGCTCGGCCGCATTATGCTTTTAGACGACGAGCCGCCTATTGCGGTCGGCGAGACGCGTGTGGTGCAGGTGCGCCTGGAACGGCCGCTGCCGTTGCGCGCCGGCGATCATGCCGTCATTCTGTCGTATTCGCCGATTTCGCTGCTTGGCGGCGGACGCGTCCTGCTATCGCGCTGTCGCCGCGCGCGGGTCCTGTCGGCGGGGGAGCGCGCGTTGTATGCGGCGCTTGAGTCCGGAGATGTCGCGGACGGCGTACACGCGTGGCTGGCGCTGCAAACGCTGCCTGTTGCTGCTGCCGGTGTTGCCGCAGCGCTCGATCTTGTTACCGGCGAGGTCGAGATCGTTTTGCGTGGGCTTGTGGACCAGGCTGCCGTGTGCGAGCTTGCTGCGGGCGGTGCGGTGCTCTACGCAGATGCCTCGGCTCTCGATGCTGCAATGGATGTGCTGGCTGCGGCCTTGTCCTCCATGCACGCGGCGGCTCCCAAGGAGATCGGCTTTACGTCCGGTGCGGTCGCGCACGCGGCTTGGCCGGGCGCCGGTAACGATGTCGCGATGGCACTTATTGCCGAGGGCTGTGCACGTGGCGTGTGCGCCGTCGACGGTGCCGAGGTGTTCGACCCGCATTCCGCCGCCGCGGCGATACGCGTGGTGCGCGAGGCTGGCCAGCGTATCGTGGCCCTGCTGGATGAGGCCGGTCTTAATGCGCCGACGCTTCCCGAGGTGAGCGAACAGTTGCAGCTCGATCGCGACACCATGACGCGTGCACTGCGCGAGCTTTCGCTCAACCACTCGATCGTTAAGGTCGAGCGCGACGTTGCCTTGTCCGCCGCTGCCGAGGCCCATGCGCGTGAGGTTGTTGCGACGGCTATCGAGGCTGCTGGCGGCGCCGCCACCACGAGTGTGCTGCGCGAAGCCCTGGGCGTGTCGCGCAAACGAACCATTAGCATCTTGGAGCACCTGGATGCCGTGCGCTTTACAGTACTCGACAAGGAGGCCGGCGGTCTGAGATCGCTGCGTTAGCGGTTTCCGCATCGCTCTTTTCGGTTGTGGTCTGTTGGGTTTGGTAAAATACCGCCACGTTCGGGAGCGGATGGGCTCCGGTGGGCCCCGCGGTCTTCAAAACCGTTGTGAGGCGTGCAAAACGTCTTGGATGTGTTCGATTCACATCCGTTCCCGCCAACGCATCTCGCCAAAACCACCACAAAGGTGCCTGTGAACTGCCTCCCATTTCTTGGACATCGGGAAA
>DXMU01000006.1 GCA_019414025.1 Collinsella sp. | reverse complement strand
CCAGGCCCGATTTTGCCTCTTGACAATGTCCTGCTCATATTAAAAGGAACGTCCCTAAGTGCCGACAGTTAGGGACGTTCCTTTTGTGCCGGCATTCGGGGACACTCCTTGCGGATTTGCGAGCAGTTTGCGCGTTTGTCGACGTAAGGATGTTCATTTGTCGACTTCTTGGGCTGTGGTCACCTGTTGTTTCTGTGGTGGCTGCAGGCATCTGGCTCAAAAGGGCGGGTTGGCCGTCTATGTTTGCCTGCGGTTTTGTTGCGGTGCGCATTTTCGGTCAAGCTTTTCGTCAAGTGTTTGGTCAGCATCTGGTTTGCAGTCGGAGGCCTATTTTGCCCGCGCTGGTCGTGGCTGTCCACCCTCCTCGTAAGCTCAAATTGAGGTCCATCAGTTTGAGGAGGATGCCATGACTGACCACGCTTTTGACCGAGCAGAGCTGGCTGAAGCCGTCGGCAACGATATTGCCGACATGGCTCACTTTTGGATGCTGCGGAAGTTTCAATTCCTGGAGCCGGCACGCGAACAGTTCGAGATTATCGTCGACCCGTGGCTCAGCTATTGCGAGGAACCTTCTCAAAACGAAATCATGGCCTACAACATGGCGTTTACCGATTGGCTGCTCTTCGAGCGCCCCTATCGCCATGGCAAAACGCTGCTCGAGCTATATGTTGACGAGCCGCCGGCATCGCTTTCGCCTGCCTCGCTCAAGCGGCTCGAGCGGGTACGCGACACGCAGTATTTCTCGCGCTTTGGCATTTTGGACAAGAATCCTGCGTCCGGCATGGTCGTGCTGAAGGACACGCGCACCGATCATCGCTTTGATGTCTACGACCCGCATATCGTGCAGAAGGAGCATTGGAACGACGGCGCGATTGCGGTGCGCCTCGCCTGCGTCGACGATGTCTGGCTTACGGCGGGACAGCTCTACCTGTATGACATCGCGCGCCTGAACGACACGGCGGTCGACGGACCGGGTGCGGTGCATCCCGAGGATCTGCAGGACGGCTTTGACACCTCGTGCATCAGCTTCTTCTTGCGTCTGGTCCGCGACATCATGGGCGCCCAGGGGCGGTACGTAAAGTCCCTCAACATCTACGAACAGGAGTGGGAGTAGGGGATGGGTAGTTGTCGCCTGCCCTGCCTTTTGCCTTTTTGTCTCAATCTGTAACATCTACAGGCCAAAAATCGGTTTTCCTGTTACAGGTCGAGACAAAGAGGTGCAATGCTGCACGAATGTCTCGATCTGTAACGTTTGGCGGCCGCTTGTGCCCGTAACTGTTACAGGTCGAGACGTTTGTCGGCGGAGGCAACGGTGACGATGGTCCATTTGTCCGATGTGGTGGTGATGGAAGTGCCTAATACCGTTCTCAAACACAAACATACGACTCGTAACACGTTGGCGCGGAATAGGATGCTTGCCAGGCTCACGGAGGCGGCTGAACAAGGCGTGCTGCTTGTGACACACGACAATGCCGAGCTCATGTGGC
Source organism: Collinsella sp. (assembly GCA_019414025.1). Lineage (GTDB taxonomy): Bacteria > Actinomycetota > Coriobacteriia > Coriobacteriales > Coriobacteriaceae > Collinsella. Next base: position 44,834 of record DXMU01000006.1, on the reverse strand, counting down.
TACGGCGTCATGTGGGAACCGATGATATTGCGGAGCCCGAGCCGTATTTGTTCTGTTTTCAACATGATTGGGATGCGCTGACGCCGACGGAGCGAGCGCTGCGGGCCATCAAAGGGCTTGCGGAGTTTCATCCCGATTGGGCGTTTTGGGGCTATGACGCGGCGCTTTTGTGGGGTCTGGAGGTGCCGAATGATCTGCTTGGGCCACGATACCTTGTTAAGACAGGTTGCTCGGTGCCACTGAGTGCAGGATGTCGGCTGTTGCGTCCGCAGGCGGCGGGCGCACTTGAACAAGTCGACGGCGTGCAGGTGACGTCGTTTTGGCGCACGGTGGAGGATTGTCTACTGCGTGCGCCGTTCTCCTACGGGTTGGCGATTGCCGATTCTGCACTGCGGGCGAAAGGCGTATCACGTGGGGATTTGTGCGAGCGCCTCCGCGCCGATTGCGAGGGCAGGCGAGGGTATCGCAGGGCACAGGTGATTGCGTCGTATGCGGACGGGCTGTCTGAAAACGGCGGCGAGTCTCGGTTCCGAGCATTCTTTATTGCGTACGGCTTTCCGGTTCCGGAACTGCAGGTGGAGTTTCGCGACCCGCTCGATCCGAGCCAGGTGTTTCGCGTCGACTATTTTTGGCGGCTCGAGGACGGGACGTGTGTCATCGGCGAGCTCGACGGAAAGGGGAAGTACACCTTGCAGAGCGGCGAGGGTCGGGAGTCGGTTGACCCATTCGTGGCAGAGCGTCAGCGGGAATCTCATCTGACAATGCTCGGGCATAAGGTGCTTCGGTTTACGTTTAACGAACTCAAAGGCCCGGGGAAGCTAGTCGAGAAAATGAGGCTGGCGGGTATTCCTCGGCAGGTTGAATTGGCTGAGGAGTGGAGATGCCAGTGGTATGGGCGCTGAGAGGTTTTGTCTCGATCTGTAACGTTTAGAGGTTGTTTGAGCTCGTAATTGTTACAGATCGAGACAAGCCGGTGAAACGTCGACCGAATGTCTCGATCTGTAACATCAGGGGGCCCAATAACCCTGTACCTGTTATAGATCGAGAGATTTCCCTAGTGCCGCTGGGATGGGACTGCAACGTATTCCGTCCCCCACATCCTCTCTTCCTTCCGTTAACCGATGCGTCTGCAGCAATCCAGCGGGACTAGGTGATAATGGACAAATGTTCAAGTTAATCGTGAGGGAGGAGCTCGATATGGCATCTGCCGATCGTTCCACGTTGTTTATCAATGCGACCATTCTGGATGGTTCGGAGCATATGGAGCCGCAGCCCGATATGGCCGTGACTGTTGAGCGCGGCATCATCACCTGGATGGGGCCGAGTGCTGTGGCGCAGGCGCCCGCGGGCGCCGAGGTTATCGACCTGGGTGGTGCGTATCTCATGCCCGGTCTCATCAATATGCACGTGCACCTGTGCGGCTCGGGCAAGCCTGTCTCGGCCGGCGATGCGGGAGCGCTGATGAAGAAACTCGATAATCCCGTGGGCCGTGCCATCGTCCGCCGCATCCTCAAGGGCAGTGCCCAGCAGCAGCTGGCAAGCGGCGTGACCACGGTGCGCGGCGCGGGCGACCCGTTGTTTGCCGACATTGCCGTGCGCGACGCTATCGACGCCGGCAAGTATCAGGGCCCGCGCCTGGTAGCGCCGGGAACGGGCGTCACGGTGCCGGGCGGCCATGGCGCGGGCTTGTTCGCCCAGGTGGCCAACAGCCCCGTCGAGGCAGCCGAGCAGGTGCGAGACCTGTATGCGCGCGGCGCCGACGTCATTAAGCTGTTCGTAACGGGCGGTGTGTTCGATGCGACCGAGGTGGGCGAGCCGGGCGTGCTGCGTATGCCGGTGGAGGTTGCCGCGGCGGCGTGCAAGGCGGCGCACGAGGTGGGCCTGCCGGTTATGGCTCATGTCGAGAGCACCGAGGGCGTGAAGGCCGCGCTTGAGGCCGGGGTCGACACGATCGAGCACGGTGCCCCGATGACGCTCGAGATCCTGGAGCTGTACCGTGGCGCCGCGGGCACGCAGCTCGAGGGACGTGCGCCCAGCGTTACCTGCACTATCAGCCCGGCGCTGCCGTTTGTGTTGCTCGATCCGGAGAAGACCCATTCGACTGACACGCAAAAGAAGAACGGCGACATCGTGTGCTCGGGCATTATCGAGAGTGCTCGTGCGGCGCTGGAAGCTGGCGTTAAGGTGGGCCTTGGCACAGATTCGAGCTGCCCGTTCGTGACGCAGTACGACATGTGGCGTGAGGTGGCCTATTTTGCCAAGTATGTCGGCGTGAGCAACGCCTTTGCGCTGCATACGGCTACGCAGGTCAATGCCGAGCTCCTGGGGCTGGGCGGCGAGACCGGTGCGATCGAGTGCGGCAAGGCCGCCGATATCCTGGTGACGCGCAAGAATCCGCTCGATGACCTGTGCGCTCTGCGTGAGCCGATACATGTGATGTGTCGCGGTGATCTGGTACGCAAGCTCAAGGTGAAGCGTATTCCCGAGGTGGACGCCGAGCTCGACGCGATTATGTCCATGCCGGCCGAGGCGCTGGCCGAGGAGCTCGCCCGCGACGGTGTGGCATAGGTGTGACAAAGGTGTAGCTCCGTTGCCGCATGTAAAAAGCCGAGGTCTCAACACGAGGCCTCGGCTTTTTTATCGAACAAATACTTAAGATTTGGGACAAACAAACCTGATTAATTTGTCCCGCGTGCGGGCGCTAGGAGCGTGTCTCCATCTTGGCGTGGCACTTGGGGCAGGTGACGCGGATCTTGCCCTTGCCCTTGGGGACGGACAGCATCTGGCCGCAGTTGGGGCACTTGAGGTATGCCGTGGTCTTGCGACCCTTCCACATCTTCTTGGCCGTGCGCTTGGCGCGCTCAAAGTCTTCCTTGCTGGTGCCGGCCGCACGCGAGGCATTTGCCTCTGCGGTGCCGCCGCCCAAGCTGGCGACGAACTTGCCCAAGCCGGGGACGTTCGCGGTCGCGGCGACAAAGGCCGTGTTCTCCTTACGACGCGCGTCGATGTTTTTGGACAGGCCACGCAGCACGCCGAGCACGATCACGGCGATGGCGATCCAGCTGAGCCACTGGATACGGGCCATCGATCCGATCATCGCGATGACGATTCCGGCAAAGCCCATCACGATGGTGAGCTCATCGGCGCCGTTGCGACCCTTCATAAAGTCATTCATGCACATTGCCTTTCAATCGATATGCTGCACGCCTTTATACCCGATTTAGAGCAAGGGGGACAGGTCAATCTGCACCAAGGTGGTGCAAACATACCTGTCCCCGATGCACCAAGAAGGTGCAAAGCAGTCCGTCCCCAATGCCCCAATTACTTGGAGAGCTTGTCGACGACGCGTTCGATCTCGGCGAGCTTGGCGGCTTTGAGGTCTTCGTCGCCCGATTCGATTGCCGAAGTCACGCAGCCCTCGATATGCGCTTTGAGCACATCGGCGTTGATGCGCGCGATGAGCGCCTGCGTTGCCATGAGCTGCGTGGAAATATCGACGCAGTAGCGGTCCTCCTCGACCATCCGCAGGATGCCGTCGATCTGACCGCGTGCCGTCTTGAGCATGCGGGTCACCGATTTGTGGTCTGCCATCATGGCGGGTCCTCGTTTCTGATCGGGGTGCGCGTGGGTTGTTACGCGGCGGTCACGGACAGGGCGTGGAACTTCTCGCCGGCGCCCTCGACGGCGGCGGCGAGCTGCTCGGCGGTCACGGTGTCGGCGCACTCCACCTGGACGGTCTGAGTCTCGTGATCGGCGTCGGCGTCGGTCACGCCGGCAACGTTGAGCAGTGCCGTCTCGACAGTAGCGTCGCAGTGGCCGCACATGAGGCCCGAAGTCTTGATCGTGTAACGCATGGGTATTCCTCTCTGTTGTGTCGGCTTTCCCAGGCACCCGACCTTGACCTTCAAACCGTCGCTCGCGTACCAAAGTACGCGTCGCTCCTCTTTCAGGTCAATCTCGGGCACCTGGAAAACCCGTTCTAAATGGACTTAATGGTGAGCCTATTTTGCCACTTTCGGATTAAAGGTTCGCAGGCGCAGCGCGTTGGTCACGACACACACGCTCGACAGGCTCATGGCCGCAGCGCCAAACATCGGCGAGAGCTGCCATCCGGTGAGCGGGAAGAACACACCGGCCGCCAGCGGAATGCCGATGCCGTTGTAGAACAGTGCCCAGAACAGGTCCTGCTTGATGTTGCGGATCGTGGCGCGTGAAAGCTCGATGGCTCGGGCGACGTCCATAAGATCGCTGCGCATGAGCACCACGTCGGCGCCCTCCTTGGCGATGTCGGCGCCGGTGCCGATAGCGAGGCCCACGTCGGCGCGCGCCAGGGCGGGGGAGTCATTGATGCCGTCGCCCACCATGGCGACCTTGCTGCCCGCATCCTGCAGTTCGTGCACGTGGCGTTCCTTGTCGGCGGGCAGGACGTCGGCGATAACCTGTTCGCTGGTGAGTCCCACGCGGCGGGCGATGGCCTCGGCCGTCACGCGGTTGTCGCCGGTGAGCATGCGCACGTCGACGCCGAGCTTGCGGAGCGCGGCGATGGCCTCGGCGCTCGTTTCTTTGACCTCGTCAGCCACGGCGATGGTGCCGGCAAGCTCGCCGTTCTTGGCAAAGAACAGCGGCGTCTTGCCCTCGGCAGCGAACTGCTCGGCAAGACCGGCGGGCACCTCCGCGCCCAGCTCGTTCATCAGGCGCACGTTGCCGGCTGCGATGACATTCTGCCCCTCGCGTGCCGTAACGCCTCGCCCGGGCACGGCGGCAAAGTCCTCGACCATGCGCGCGACGATTCCGCGCGACTCGCACTCGGCCATAATCGCCTCTGCCAGCGGGTGCTCGCTCGAGCGCTCCAGCGCGGCGGCCAGCTTGAGCAGCGCCTTTTCGCTCATGGCGGGCGAGCCGTCAGCGCGCGTGGCTACCACGATATCGGTCACGGCAGGCTTGCCGCGGGTGACGGTGCCCGTCTTATCGAGCACCACGGTGCCCACGCTGCGCAGGTTCTCCAGCGCCTCGGCGCTCTTGAACAGAATGCCCATCTCGGCGCCCTTGCCGGTGCCAACCATAATGGCGACGGGCGTGGCCAGGCCCAGCGCGCACGGGCAGCTGATCACCAGCACGGCGACGGCGGAGGTAAGCGCTTCGTTGATGCTTCCGGTCAGTGCCATCCACACCACGAAGGTCGCGGCCGAGATCACGAACACCACGGGCACAAACACGCCGGCGACCTTGTCGGCCAGTCGAGCAATGGGTGCCTTGGTGGCATTGGCGTCCTCGACGAGCTGGATAATCTTGGCGAGCGACGTGTCGGCACCCACCCGCGTGGCGCGGAAGGTAAACGAACCGGTGCGGTTGACGGTGGCGGCGTTGACGGTATCGCCGACGGTTTTCTCCACGGGGATGGATTCGCCGGTGAGCGCGCTCTCGTCTACGGCGGAGGCGCCCTCGAGCACCACGCCGTCGACGGGGATGGACTCGCCGGGGCGCACGCGCAGAACCTGGCCGGGAAGGATGCTGTCGACGTCCACGGCGGTCTCGGTACCGTCGTCGGCAACGACGGTCGCGGTCTTGGGCGCCAGATTGATGAGCGCCTCGATGGCGCCGCCGGTTTTAGACTTGCTGCGCGTCTCGAGGTATTTGCCTACGGTGACGAGCGACAGGATGGTGCCGGCGCTCTCAAAATAGAGATTGTCCATGCTCGTCATCATGGCCTCGTGTACCTGACCCGCGGCTAGCTGGTCGGCCATGATAAACATGGCATAGAGCGACCAGGCGATCGACGCGGTGGCGCCTACGGCGATGAGCGCGTCCATGGTGGGCGCGCCGTGCGCGAGCGATTTAAATCCGTTGATAAAGTACGCGTCGTTGACGTAGACGATGGGGATGAGCAGGACGAGCTCGGTGAGGGCGAGCGTCATGCTGTGGGTATGGTCGGTGAAGACGTTAGGTAGCGGCCAGCCGAGCATGTGTCCCATGCCTATGTAGAACAGCGGAATGAGGAAGGCAATCGAGACGATGAGGCGGGTGCGCATGGCAGAGGCGGCGGCCTCCAGCTTTTTGGTCGGCGACTCCATATGGGCGGCGCCGGACCTGGCTTGCACGCTGCCGTTTGAGCCAGCGGCGCCGGTGCCCGCATCGACGGGCGAGGCCGAGTAGCCCGCGCGGTCGACGGCGGTGCAGATATCCTCGGGGGAGACCTGCGCGGGGTCATAGTCGACCATCATGGAACCAGCGAGTAGGTTGACCGCGACGCTTTGGACGCCGTCGAGTTTGCTCACGGCACGGTCTACGTGCGCCTGGCAGGCGGCGCATGTCATGCCGCCCACGTCGAACGTATCTTGGGCCATGGCTTCTCCTTTCTATGGTCTAGTGTCGTGAATGTTAACCTGCCGACACTATACACCTATACCCCCTGGGGGTGTCCAGTTGAAGTTGAAATGTATGACATTCTGGTATTGGTCGAGGTGATAGCCAGGTCGGCGGACCGTAGCCGGTCTAATGTCTCAATCTGTAACAACTAGACCCGTTTTTGTCGAGTAACTGTTACAGATCGAGACATTACATCGAGCCACAACTTAACGTCTCAATCTGTAACACCTAAGGATCGTTTTTCCTGCTAGATGTTACAGATCGAGACAAACCGTCCGCGGTCAACTCAAATGTCTTGATCTGTAACATCTAGAGAGTTTTTTGACCCCTTACTGTTACAGATTGAGATGTTGTCTCGCGGGGTTGGGTTTTGTCTCGTTCTGTAACATCTAGATCTGTATCTGCCGAGCTAGTGTTACAGAACGAGACAATTGCCGGGGAGGGGTCCCGTCACGGCAAGACGCCCGCTCCCTAGATGCAGAACCCGGGGATCACGCAGGTTCGCTTGCTTGGCTTTTCCGCAGGCGTTGCGTACGTAAAGACGTCGCCGTCGTGCCCCACGCGGTTCATATAGAGCGTGCCTTCGCTCTCCGATGTGTCGGGGCTCACCGTGCGCTCCCACCAACAAGTGTCCTTGCCCTTCCACTGGCGGACCATCGTCTCGTTCGTGGAATACGGGCTCACCTTGAGCTCGCGGAAGAGTTGGTACTCCTTGCCCTCGCCGTTGTAGATGTCTGCCAGGTAGTGATAGTCCTCGGCAAACGAATCGGGCGGTTGCGTACCGCACAGCTCGACCATGGCGGGCAGCCAAAGGGTTGCGGGCAACTCGCTCAGACACGATGCACTGTTGGCGGCGCCAACGTTATTTGAGATCTTTTTGACGGATTTGATGAGTGCGCGCAACTCGTTGGGCAGCAGCTTAAGGCCGTCGCCGTTGAGCCATTCCCGCAGCTCGCAATCTGCCCAGCCGGCGCTCGGCGGTTCAGCCGCAGCGTTGCGCTCGGCAATACCCGCATCGAACATAAACGTCAGTCCGGCCTTGCCTGTACCGTCCAGAAGTTCGTCGTGGCGGATGCCCACAAGCTGAGCGCCGACCTCCAGCCCGTTGGCGAGCTTCACACGCTTAGTGCACGGATAGGGGATATGCCCATCAGCGTCGAGCAGGTGGTAGCGCTTGGCAATCTCGCGTGCCTCGCTACGGGTCTCGGCGGCCTTAATCTTGAGCGAAATCTCCTGCAGCTGGTCCCAAGTGTAGTCGTCAAGCGAACCGCGGATGCCGTCCAGGTAGTCGGGGATGCCAAAGCCATGGGTTGCCGCGCCAACGACGCCGAGCCCCGCAACGACCGCAACGACGCCGCCGATAATAAAGCGACGGCGGGTCATGGCGTCGTGCCGGGCCTGCTCCAGGATCTCTCGCGCGCGCTCGCCGGCGACGTCGACCTTAAGGTGCGTGCCAGAATCGATATCAATTGCGGCCTCGTCTCCTGCACCCTCGCGGTCCTCAGATTCTGCAGCGGGGAGGTATGTCGAGAGCACCTCGAGCATCTGCTGCTCGGTAGGGCGATCGCCCTGTTCGACCGAAATGCCTTTCATGATGATCTGGACAAGCGCTTTGTCGCCCTCGCAGCGCGGCTCGAGCGGCGCCGGCTTGGTCTTGGTCTTTATGAGGTAGAACGAGCCGGTCGCCGCGGCACCCGTCGACTCAACATCGAACGGCTTGCGACCGCTGTAGAGCTGGTACAGAATGCTCGAAAGCGCATAGACGTCGATCGCGGGCGAGCGGCGAAGGGCCGCGATGCCTTCGATATCCTGCGTGAGCATTTCGGGCGCGGCGTATGCGGGCGTGGCAAAGCGCCAGATGTCGGCGCGCCGGGTGATCGTGTCGTCGCCGAGGGCCATGGTCGCGGAGCCCATGTCGATGAGGCAGGGGTCAAAGGAGCAATCGGCAATCTGCTGCTCGAGCGTTCGGCTGGTGGTGCGGAACATGATATTGGCAGGCGACAGGTCGCGATGGATGACCGGATTCACGAGGCCTTGGGTCATCAAGAGCGCGCGAAGTACGGCGTTTCCGACGGCGGCGACCATCTGGGTGGTCAGCCCGCCCGAGGCGTCGTGCGGAAGCAAGGGCAGCGCCTGCTTGAGCGAGGTGCCCTCGACCCACTCCATGAGGATGAGCGGGTCGTTCTCGCACGATCCGTAGCCATAGACGCGCGGAAATCCGCGCAGGTGCGAGACGGTACACAGATGACGGTACTCCTCGAACAGCGCGGCGGTGCTGGCCAGGTGCGCAGCCGCTTGCTCGGCAGAGCGATCGGGCGTCTGGTCGGAAAGGATGGCGTTGTCCTTGAGCAGCTTGACGGCAAAGACCTCGCCGCTCGTGTTGGTCGCGCGCAGCACGTGCCCGATATTGCCGCCGTCACGGTATGCCGTCTGAAGAATAAGCGTCATAAACCGGCGCTTGGCGTCGTCCTCGGCACTGGGGTCGACTGCCACGGCGGTATCGAACGTGTCGAGACGGATGAGTTTGTCGCCATAGGCGCTATCGGTAGTATCCATGGCGTTCCTTTGTCTGGCATGGGTTGCCGCGCGTATACGTGAGCAGTGCGGATATCGGTAAAGTACCATGATAACCGCACTGCCCACGTATACCGCTGAGTATTGTCGTTTACGACGCAGAAGGTAGAAGACAAAAGACGGACGGCGGCCGTCTTTCGATCGCCGTCCGCGCTAGTCCACAATGACAAGGAATGTCGTATAGAGACCCAGATGGAGCCTGTCGCTGTTTTCGATTTCCACCGGGGGATAGATCTTGCCGGGCTCGCGTTGGTCGCGCGGCGGCTCAATCACAATATCGCCGTCGCCTGCACCCGATTCGAGCACTGTGCCGTTGGTCGACCCAAGGCCCTGGGCGTACCAGCGTCCGCCTTCGAGCCAAATGCGGAGATGCTCGCGCGATGCGTCGGCGCCTACATCGGTGATGCTGGGCGAGGTTTTGGGCAAGGACCCAATTACCGTGCCGCGCGGGTCACGCGTAAGGGGGTGGATCTGCATGTCAACGCAGTTGTCGGCATGTGTCCTGAGCAGACCGAGGTTGGGGGCGACGGTGCGCGGCTGCTCCAGGCTGCCAGTAAAGCCACGTCCGACGGTAGTTTCGGTGGTGCCAAAGTGCCCGCCTGTCTTGCTGTCGCAAAAGCGCTCGACGGTAGCCACGCCTTGGATGGGGTCGGCGAGCGCCCCCGTTGCCACAAAGAGCATAAGGTAAAGCGTACTCTTCTCGCGCACGGCATTGCCGTCAAAGTTGTCGATGTGATTGAGGGCATTTGCATATAGGCGGCTGTCCAACTTGTAGCTGGCGAGAGCCGACATCATTTCGTTGGCGGCCGGGCCGCGATAGTGCTCGGCGATTGCCTGATAGGCGGACTCGCCGCCGCCGAGCTTGCTGCAGATTGCCGCGGAAAGATTGAGCGTGGTGACGGCAAAGTCGCTGTAGATGGCGGGCGCGCACTGGTCAGGCTCGCGATGGACGATGTAACGGGTGAGATACGAGCGGTTGGAAGAGCATTTCTCGAGCAGGGTACTGCCGAGATAAGAGTTTCCATTGATGAGCATTCGGGCGATCTCGAGATGTTTAAGACCGCCGAACGAGCGAATATCGTTATAGAGGACCGAGCAAGGCGTCTCTGCTGCCACGGATACCTCCTTTGATTGCTTCCTGGCCAATAAGGCGATAGGAATTAATGGCCCCCGGTGGGCGACGTATTAAATGGCTGCGCAATATGTAGCGTAACCAAAGCAACATTATAGGCCACATGTTCGAAATTGCAGGAAGAGCGAGAGATTTGGTTTGGACTGGACGGAAATCCCCCTCTGTCTTGATCTATAACAATTGGGACCGATTTTGCTCCGTAACTGTTACAGATTGAGACGTTTGTGAACCGTGCCGACCGTTTGTCTCGATCCGTAACATGTAGACCCGGTTTTGCTCCGTAATTGTTACAGATTGAGACAATCGGTCCGGGCCCGCCCCGTCATCTGTGGTTTACGTGGGGGCATGCGAAGCGCGGGTATACTAACCGGCGGCGAATCTGCTCCATCGCTTAGGGCCGCTGCGTCTGGACGGCGCGTGATAGGGCTGCCAAAGCGATCGCCAGCGTGCTGAGCAACGTCCTCTCTGTGCGCACCTGTTTTTGTATGTATTAGCGCACTACCAAGCACGCTCGCGCGGCCGCATGCCGTGCCCATAACGCGTGCAGATAAGGAACAACAACATATGCGTAATTCTGTATCCGACGTCACGGACGCCGAGATTCTGGACGAGGCCCGCGAGGCCATGACCCAGGCTGCCTTCGATGCTGCCGACGAGGCCAGCGCCGCCGAGACCGTTGAGTCCGCGACCGAGAGCCTGCCCGCCTTTGACGAGCTGGGACTTTCGGACGAGATGCTTCGTGCCATCGAGAACCTTGGCTACACGGCGCCCACGCCTGTCCAGGCTGGCTCGATTCCCGTTGTGCTCGAGGGCCGCGACCTGCTTGCCGCCGCTCAGACCGGCACCGGCAAGACGGCTGCCTTTTTGCTGCCGACCATGAACAACCTGGAGCACATCGCTCCGCCCAAGCCCGTGCGCGAGCGCGGAGGCCGCAACCGCCGTCGCGGCGCCAAGAAGCCCGAGGGCAACGGTCGCGGTCCCTTGATGCTCGTCATCACCCCCACGCGCGAGCTTGCCCAGCAGATCGACGAGGTCGCGAGCAAGATCGCCGACGTTACCGGCCATGTTGCCGTGACCGTCGTGGGCGGCGTGAGCTACAAGCCCCAGACCGCGGCGCTCAAGTACGGCTGCGACATCCTGGTCGCCACGCCGGGCCGTCTGGTCGACCTGATCGAGCAGGGCGCCTGCCACCTGGACGAGGTCAAGGTGCTGGTGCTCGACGAGGCCGATCGCATGCTCGATATGGGCTTTTTACCCGCCGTCCGCCGCATCGTGCGCGAGACGCCGGCCGAGCGCCAGACGCTGCTGTTCTCGGCTACGCTCGACGAGGAGGCCGTGGGCGAGATCACCGACCTGGTGAGCGACCCGGCCCGCGTGGAGATCGCGCCCGCTACATCGACCGCCGACACCGTCGACCAGTTTGTGTTCCCGGTGTCCATCGAGGCCAAGAACAACCTGCTGCCCGAGTTCCTCAAAAAGGAGGGCCCGGAGCGCACTATCGTCTTTATGCGCACCAAGCACCGCGCCGACAGCTGCTGCCGTCGCTTGGAGCGTAAGGGCATCAAGGCCGCCGCGATTCACGGCAACCGCAGCCAGGCGCAGCGCGAGCGCGCGCTTTCGGCCTTCCGCGACGGCACCGTCGACGTACTGGTGGCGACCGACGTGCTCGCCCGCGGCATCGACATCAGCGACGTGCGCTACGTCGTGAACTTTGATGTGCCGGCCGAGCCGACCGACTATATCCACCGCATTGGCCGTACGGGCCGCGCCGGCGAGCTGGGGTGGGCCATCACGTTTGTGACCGAGCGGGATGTCGATGAGTTCTACGAGATCGAGAAGCTCATGGACAAGACGGCCGACATCTACGGGGCCGGCGACCTGCATGTGGGTCCCAACCCGCCCGCGGTTGACCCCGAGCGCGACCCTGCCGCCTTTAAGGTGAAGAAGAAGACCAAGCGCGGCAAGTCCAAGAGCAAGAAGAAGCTTGAGCAGGCGCGTCGCGACGGCAAGCGCAACGGCGACGATTACGGCGATGTTGCCGGTCGTTCCAACCGCGGTCGCGACGAGCGCCGCAGCGACGGCGAGCGTCCGGGCCGTCCCAAGCGCGGCGGCAAGACCCGCGTGCGCGAGGGCGTTCAGGCTCGCGTGGACGAGGCTGTGGAGAGCGTGGCCCGCGAGGTAGCTGCCGAGGAGCGCGGGGGTGCTGCTGCCGTCGAGCAGACCCCACGCGGCAACCGTGCCGAGCGCCGTGCCAAGCAGTTCCAGGGCGAGGCGCATCGCCGTCGCCGCGAGGACGAGGACCGTGGTGGCCGTCGTCGTGTTGAGCGCGAGGACGAGGGCCGCGGTTCGCGCGGCGGCAAGCGCGGCTCGGGTGACCGTCGTCGTTCCGGTCGCAATGACGAGCGCAGTGGCCGTGGCGGCGAAGGCCGTGGTTCGCGTGACGAGCGCGGCGTCCGTGGCGGCGAGCGTCGCGAGGGTGCTCGTGGCAACGGTGGCCGCAGCGGCGCCGGTCGTTCGAATGAGTCGCGCGATCGTCGCGACCCGCGTGCCAGCCGCGATCGTCGCGATGATTGGCGCAACTACGACGACACCCGCGAGGAGCGCCGTGGCGGCTACCGCGGCGGGCGTGGTGACAACCAGGCCGGTTCCCGCGGCGGTCGCGCCGGCGGTCGCGATAACCGTGGCAGCTATGGTAACAATCGTGGCGGCAATCGCGGCGGCAGCTCCCGTCGTCCCGGCGACGGCGGCGGCAAGCGCAGATAACATACGCATCGCACGCTAGCGTGAGACAAACAAAAGGGCCCGAGCAAACAACGCTCGGGCCCTTTTGTTTACCGTGTCCATCGCTAATCCAAACGCGATTTTCTCGGGAATGCATCTGGGGGATGCCGAGGACCTATTTTCTGTCATGCGGCAATGGGTCCCATGGGGTGCGTCGTGCATTTTTTGGAGTATTCAGCAGCTCTAGTTGGTTGCATACGATTCGGTATTGCCAACGGCGGCCTTCGGATATCCCTAGCGAGCGTTCCGAGTCAGATTTCGCCGTTTTCCGGAGCAGGGGCGCGTCATTCTCGCCATGTCGGGACTTAGAATGATACGGCGCCCTACAGTTTTGCCCACCCGCGGCGGTGCTGGCGCGGTCACGTTGCAGAATACTCCGTTTTTTGCACGGGCCAGGATGGGGTACCTCAGGAGAACACGGCGGTATCCCGTAAATATATACAATCTGTACCGTAATTAATACAAAACGAAGAGGCAGACAGCGTAGGGTGGGTGCATTGGGGTGTTTGGTGCACCAAAACGTGGATCCCACGTACCGTATACTCTGGCTGGATGTGAAAACGGCTTGACGCGTCGCCAGGCGTAGGGGGAGGGTGCCTCGATGGACGTATTCGAAATTGTGTTTAGTCCGACGGGTGGAACGCGGAAGGTGTCTGGCCTTGTGGCCGGGGCGCTGGACAAAAATACCGTTACCGTCGATCTGACCGATAGCGGGCTAGATTTCAGCGCCGTCTCGATGACTGAGGACGACGTGGCCGTAATCTCTGTGCCGGCGTATGCCGGTAGAATCCCGGCTGTGGTGGCTGACCGGTTGGGCATAGTGCGCGGCAACGGGGCTCGGACTGTTTTGGTTTGTGTATACGGAAACCGCGCGTTTGAGGACACGCTCGTAGAGTTGGAGGACGTTGCGAAGCGCGCCGGATTTAGGGTGGTCGCAGCGGTTTCTGCTATTGCTGAGCATTCCGTTGCTCGTCAGTTTGCTGCTGGGCGACCGGATGCGCAGGATGCGGCGCAGCTCGCAGAGTTTGCGCAGCAAATTCAGCAGAAGCTGTTGGCTGAGGATGCATCCGAGCCCTCTATTCCCGGCAATCGTCCTTATAAACAAGCTGGAGGTCACCGCATGGCACCCGAGGCAACAGAGGATTGCGTCTCCTGCGGTGCATGCGCCGCGGCGTGCCCCGTTTGCGCTATCGACAAGGGCGACCCCAAGCGAGCAGCTGACGAGGCGTGTATCTCCTGCATGCGCTGCATCGCCGTATGTCCGCGAGGCGCTCGCAAGCTTGATCCCAACAAGCTATCCGCTGTTTCCCAGATGCTGAGCAAGGTTTGCGTCGTGCGGAAGGAATGCGAACTCTTCATCTAGCGCATACGAAATTGGTGCAATGGGGCCAGAGCAAGGAGTGTCCCTGGGTGCCGGCAGAAAAGGAACGTCCCCAAGTGCCGCTTAAATACCGTTTATCGAAGAAAAAATACCGCTCACCGGTCATAATGATTGTTCTGGCTTTGGGCTTGTCTACAATAGCTCCCGTAAAAAGAAATGCGGAAGGTTACCGAGTCCCTCGGACGTGGGCCTAACCAAAGTCTTTGAACGGATGTGTCTCTATGGACGCATTCGCTTGATTTTGGTTGGGCTATATTTATGAAGGGACATGCCACCATGGGTTTCTTTTCTCGCCTGATGGGCGGTTCGGATGAGCAGAAGACTGCAACTTCCGAGTTCGAAATCCTCGCTCCCGTTTCCGGCGAGCTTGTTCATCTGGAAAAAACCAATGACCCCGCTTTTAGCAGCCGTGCCGTGGGCGATGGCGTTGCCGTGGTTCCCCAAGAGGGAACGGTGTGCGCTCCTGTCTCCGGTACCGTCGCGGCGCTGTTCCCGACCGAGCACGCGCTGGGTATCATGTCCGACGACAGCTCTGCTCAGGTGATGCTGCATATCGGAATCGACACTGTTAAACTTGAGGGCAAGGGCTTCCATGCGCTTGTTGCTCAGGGTGACCATGTCGACGCGGGCCAGCCCCTCGTCGAGGTCGATTTCGACGCGGTCCGCGCCGCCGGCTTCGATCCCACGGTCTTCGTTATCGTGTGCGAGCGTTCGGAGAACTCGACTCTTCGTGAGCACGCTTCCGGCCCTGTTGCTGTTAAAGAGCCTGTCGTCTGGCTTTCCGAGTAAATTCTTGTGGTGGGTACCGTGGTTATCAAGCGAGTTTTCAACAACAACGTCGCAATGGCCACTTCGGACGATGGCTCTGAGCTCATCGTCATCGGTCGAGGCCTCTGCTTTGGCCGTCATGCCGGCGATGCCATCGACGAGGCATCGGTCGAAAAGACCTACGCGTTGCAGGAGGGAACTTCTCAGGATTCGCGTACGATTGACCGCTTGGCACATCTTTTAGAGTCCATCCCCACCGTCAACCTCGTGATTTCCGAGGACATCGTTCAGATGCTTCGTCGAGAGCTCAATGTTGATATCAACGACAAGATTCTCATTGCTCTCGCAGACCATATCAGCCTTGCTTTGGAGCGCGAGCGCAAGGGCGTCCCCTGCGAGAATCCGTTGCTGCTCGAGATCCAGCAGTTCTATCGCAAGGAGTATGCGCTTGCGGGCCGTGCGCTGCAGATTGTCAAGGAGTATATGGGCATCCAGATGAGCGAAGAAGAGCAGGGTTTTATTACGCTGCATATCGTCAACGCCACCATGCCGCAACGCTCCGACCGTCTCATCATCTCGGTCCAGCTTGTTCGCGACGTGCTCACGATTGTTTCCGAGCGCTATGCTACGACCCTCGATGACACCTCGCTGCCCTATGAGCGTTTCGTTCGTCACCTGCAGTTTTTCGCACAGCGAGCGCTCGATCCTGCGGCCGGGCAAATCAATGGCGACGCGCTGTTCCGAATCGATGAAACGGCGTATCCGTGCGCATTCTCGTGCGCGGACGCCATAGCTGCCCACTTGTCGTCTACCTATAACGTTGTCGTTACCGATGCCGAGAAGAGTTATCTCGCATATCACATTGTTAACCTGCTTGGAGAACCTGGTCTCTAGGCATAACGTGCCCACACATCGATTGATATAAGGCAGGGCTCACGGTCTTGTCTAGGGCACATCTGTCTTAATTTGCGGAAAAGGAAGGGGAGTACCGCTATGACCGCAAAAAAGAAGTTCAATTTCAAAGCGCCGTTGGAGGTGTTCGCGAAGTCAATCGTCCAGCCGATGATGTATCTCTCGGTTGCCGGCATTCTGCTCATCGTGGGCATTATTCTGACCAACAAGACCATTTGCGCCTTGATCCCCGTACTGGGCTCCGGTCCGTTCCAGCTTGTGGGCACCGTTGTCTATCAGTCGCTGATGTTTATCATCAACAACCTCTCGATTCTGTTCTGCGTGGGCATCGCCGGCGCCATGGCAAAGAAGAACAAGGGCCATGCTTCGCTGATTGCCCTGATGTCGTTCTTCCTGTTCCTGCAGGCTAACAACATCGTGCTCAACGCCACCGGCTCTCTTGCCGAAGCGAGCGGCATGCTCGGTCTTACCGGAACCGGCCAGAGCACCGTTATGGGCATTCAGGTGCTCGATACCGGCGTGTTTGGCGGCATCATTCTTGGTTGCATCACCGGTGCCGTGTTCAACAAGTACTCGAACAAGCAGTTTCCCATTGCCCTTTCGATGTTCTCGGGCGTTCGTTTTCCGTTCCTGATCATGATCATCATTTCCTGGATCATGGGTGCTGGCTTCTGCATCGTTTGGCCTCCGGTTCAGGGTGCCATCTCCTCCGTTGCCGGCATCATTAAGGAGTCGGGCAACATCGGTCTGTTTATCTACGGCATGCTCAACAAGCTGCTCGTTCCTACCGGTCTGCATCACCTCATCTACACCCCGTTCCAGTTCTCCGATGTGGGCGGCACCCTGACGCTGGGCGATCAGGTTATCGCCGGCGCCTATCCCATCCGTGTTGCCGAGATGGCAATGACGGGCCAGCCCTTCTCCGATAGCACCTATTTCAACAGCTACACCTTCAACAACCTGTGGCCCTACATCGGTATCGGTCTCGCCTTTATCTTCACCGCTTACAAGGGGAACAAGGATAAGACCAAGGCCGTTATCATCCCGCTGATCATCACCGCCGTGCTCTCCTGTGTCACCGAGCCCATGGACTTCCTCTTTGTCTTTGCCGCTCCCGTGCTCTTTGTTGTTCACTCGGTTCTTTCCGGTATCTTCCTGGTTCTGCTCAAGGTTCTCTCCGTGCCCGCTTCGACTGCAGGTGGCATCATCAACATCGTGGTTTCCAACCTGGTTCTTGGTGTCGATAAGACCAACTGGCCGATGATGCTCGTGCTCGGAGTCGTCAACGCTGCCCTGTACTTCTTCCTCTTCACCTTCCTTATTAAGAAGCTCAACCTCCACACGCCTGGTCGCGAGGAGGAGTCCGAGCTTGCTGAGTCCGTTGCCGAGGGCGAGGCCGCCGCGTCTGTCGCGGTGAAGCAGGGCGCTGTTGCCGCAGCTCCCGCAGAGGGCGTTGATGCAGGTATTGCCGACCTAGTCGCAGGTCTTGGCGGCAAGGACAACATCGAGGAGCTCGAGAACTGCTTTACGCGTCTTCGCGTGAACGTTAAGAACCCGGACCTCATCGATGAGAACCTCATCAACCACGTGCCCAACAGCGGCATCAACCGCAACGGCAACAATATCCAGATCATCTTTGGCATGAAGGTCGCCGAGATGCGCGACAAGGTCGAAAACGCAATTGAGAAGGAGCAGTAAACAATGATCATTACTCTGTGTGGTGGCGGATCCACCTTTACCCCCGGCATCGTCAAGTCCATCGCTCTGCGCAAGGACGAGCTCGACGTTGACGAGATTCGCCTGTACGACATCAACGAGGAGCGCCAGCGCAAGATCGGCGTGCTCGTGGACTGGATTTTGCACGAGGACCTCGGCCTGGACATCAAGCTCACGGTGACCACCGACAAGGAGACGGCTTTTACGGACGCGAGCTTCGTGTTTGCCCAGATGCGCGTGGGCGGCTACGCCATGCGCGAGCAGGACGAGAAGATTCCGCTGCGTCACGGCTGCGTGGGCCAGGAGACCTGCGGTTGCGGCGGCCTTGCCTACGGCATGCGCACCATCTTCCCCATGGTCGAGCTGATTGACGACGTTGAGAAGTATGCCAAGAAGGACTACTGGATTCTTAACTACTCCAACCCTGCCGCCATCGTCTCCGAGGGCTGCCGCGTCCTGCGCCCCAACGCTCGCATCATCAACATCTGCGACATGCCGATCGCGATTATCGACGTGGTTTGCGCCGCGCTCGATATCGACAAGAAGGATGTCGAGTACGATTACTTTGGCCTCAACCACTTTGGTTGGTTCACCTCGATCCGCCACAAGGGCGAGGAGGTGCTCCCGCAGCTGCGCGAGTACATCAAGGAGCATGAGATTCTGCTGCCCGATTCGTACCTCAAGGGCATGAGCTCGCTGATGTCCAAGAAGCCCGAGGAGGCCACCGACGAGCACCCCGAGCAGAACCGCCACACCAAGGGCAGCTGGTACTACGTCTGGAAGGGCGAGTACGAGATCATGGAGTGCTTCCCGGAGTACCTGCCCAACACGTACCTGAACTACTACCTGCAGCAGAAGGAGTTCGTCGAGCATTCCAACCCCGAGCGCACCCGTGCTAACGAGGTTGAGGAGACGCGCGAGAAGAACCTCTTCGACGGTATCGATCACTACGAGAAGACCGGCGAGATCGACGAGAGCACGTTCTATGCGGGCAGCCACGGCGACTGGATTGCCGACCTGGCCATCGCTCTGAAGAACGACACCAAGCAGCGCTTCCTGGTCATTTGCGAGAACAAGGGCGCCATCCCCAACATGCCCTATGACGCCATGGTCGAGCTGCCTGCCTACATTGGCAAGAACGGCCCCGAGGTCATCAGCCGCGACAACATTCCGCTGTTCCAGCAGGGTCTTATGATGCAGCAGCTGAACTCCGAGAAGCTCGTGGTCGAGGCTACGATCGAGGGTTCGTACGAGAAGGCGCTCAAGGCCTTTACGCTCAACAAGACCGTGCCGTCGATGAAGGTCGCCAAGGAGGTTCTCGACGACATGATCGAGGCTAACAAGGACTTCTGGCCCGAGCTTAAGTAAAAGCAACAGGGTCGCTGACCGCATACCTGGAGCAATGCCCCGTCCACGTGATTGCGTGGGCGGGGCATTGCCGTTTTGCGCAAAGTAACCTGGCTCCTTTGCACCAACAATGATCCGTTTTCCTCTGTCCCCAAGGGATCAGTGTTTTGCCAGTTTGTGGTAGAACTAGGGAACGGTTCTTGAGGAGGCTGGCATGCTCAACGCGTTGGTGTGGACACTTGCTTGTTTAGGCGTTGTCGCGGCAGATATTGCCCTGAGCGTGGTTTTGTTTTCCGCTCTGGGTGTCGCGTCGGTGTTCATGGGCTTTTCGATTGACGACCTCGATATTCAATTGCTTCAGGCTGCCGCGCAGATGGCGTCGTTTTTGATGGCGCTGCTGTGGTGGCGTTATCTGTGGCCGCGCTCGTTTATGGCGCGCTGGCAGGGCGAGCGCCCGCTTGGCGGGGGAGCAGCCAAGGCATGGAAGCGCATCGCCTGCGTTATCGTAATCGGCCTTGCCCTGCAGGTGGTCGTTGGCTACGTGACCGACGCTGTGTTGTCGCTGTTGCCCGAGGCGGCGGCCGATTACAGCGAACTTGTCGAGGAGACGGGCATGGGCGACACGAGCTATCTGGCCGTCCTGACCACGGTGCTCGGCGCTCCGTTTTGCGAGGAACTGCTGGTGCGCGGTATCATTTTTGAGTTTTCGCTCCGAGCATTTAACCCGCAGTGCCGTCCGCTCTGGAAGCGTCGGCGTCGCGCGCGGGCGCAAGGCGTCGCCATGGTGCCCTGGGCGGCGCCGGACAAGCGAGGCATCGCCGCGGCGATTGTGCTGCAGGCGGCCATCTTTGGCTTTATGCATATGAATTGGGTGCAGGGCTGCTACGCCGGCGCCGCCGGTCTGGTCTTTGGCTGGGTGCTCGTGACCACCGGAAAGCTCCGCTACACGATCCTGCTGCATTTTGCCTTTAACGCCGGGTCGTATCTCATGACGTTGCTGTGGTTTGTGAACACGCCGCTCGACGTGATAATCACGGTCGCGATCGCCGGCGTGATCCTGGTGGAGGCAATGCGCTCGCTGCGCCAAGCGTGCCAGCAGAGCGCTGCGACCACATCTACCGCATTCCCACGCTAGTTGCGGCGTCCGCCTCCGTTGGCACCCTGACGCCCCTGAGCTGCACGGTTGCGCCCGGCAGTGTTTTGCGCGCGCGACATGCCGCTGTGCCCCTTGCTACCCTTGGGTCCCTTGCCGGCACCGCCACCATGCGGCTTGCCGCCCTTCTTGCCGGTGCCATGCCCAGCGCCAGCAGATGTCTCACCCGGGCGCGGGGGCACGGGGCGAATCAGGCAATGCTTGGTGTAGCCGATCAGGTCACGACGTCCGGCCTTCTCCAGCGCCTCGCGCACCAGCTTGTAGTTCTCGGGCTTGCGATACTGGATGAGCGCGCGCTGCATGGCCTTTTCGTGCGGGTCGCGCGCCACATAGATCGGCTCCATGGTGCGCGGATCCACGCCGGTGTAGTACATGCACGTCGACATGGTGGACGGCGTGGGGTAGAAGTCCTGCACCTGCTCGGGCATGTAGCCCATGTCGCGCACGGCCTCGGCGAGGTCCACGGCTTCCTTCATCGTCGATCCGGGGTGGCTCGAGATCAGATACGGCACCACGTACTGCTTAAGGCCGTATTCGCGATTCAAGCGTTCAAATTTACGGCAGAATGCGTCGTAGACAGCTCGGCTCGGCTTGCCCATCACGGACAGTACCGCGTCGCTCACGTGCTCGGGCGCTACGCGCAGTTGGCCCGAGACATGGTGTTCCAGTAGCTCGCGCAAAAACTCGTCCGAGGCATCGGCCATGGTGTAGTCAAAACGGATGCCGCTGCGCACGAAGACCTTTTTGACGCCCGGCAGCTGGCGCAGGTCGCGCAACAGCTGCGTGTAGCCGCTCTCGTCGACCACCATGTTCTTGCACACGCTCGGCCACAGGCAACGCTTGTTCTTGCACACGCCGTGTTTGAGCTGCTTGTCGCAGGCCGGGCGGCTAAAGTTGGCCGTCGGTCCGCCCACGTCGTTGATATAGCCCTTAAACTCGGGATCGCGCGTGAGCAGTTCGGCCTCGCGCATGATTGAGTCGTGGCTGCGCATCTGCAGCACGCGGCCCTGGTGGAAGGTGAGCGCGCAAAACGAGCACTCGCCAAAACAGCCGCGGTTGGAGCTAATGGAAAACTTGATCTCGGCAAAGGCCGGCACGCCGCCCGCCGCGTCGTAGTCGGGATGCCAATCGCGGGCGTAGGGGAGCTCGGCGACCTCGTCCATCTCGTCGGTGGTGAGCGTCGCCGATGGCGGGTTCTGCACCACATAGACGCTGTTGGGGTAGGGCTCTACCAGGCGGTGTCCGGTGATGGGGTCCATGTTCTGCTGCTGCACGTTAAAGCTGCGCGCGTAGTTGAGCTTGTCGGCGGTAAGGTCGTCCCAGCTGGGCAGCAGGTCGTAGTCGTAGACCTCGTCGAGCGAGCCCGTGCGGTAGACGGTGCCGTTGATATAGGTGATCTGATCGACGGGCAGTCCCGCGTCGAGCGCGTCGGCGATCTCGACGATCGCGTGCTCGCCCATGCCGTAGATGAGGATGTCGGCGCCCGAGTCGAGCAGTACCGAGCGCTTGAGCTTGTCCTGCCAGTAGTCGTAGTGGGCCAGGCGGCGCAGACTCGCCTCGATGCCGCCGATAATGATGGGAGCGTCCTTGAACGTCTGGCGGATGAGGTTGCCGTAGACCGTGACGGCACGGTTGGGACGGCGCCCCTCCTCGCCACCAGGGGTATAGGCGTCGGTGTGGCGGCGGTGCTTGGTCACCGAATAGTGGTTGACCATGGAGTCCATGTTGCCGGCGCTGACGAGAAAGCCCAGGCGCGGCTCGCCAAGCACGGTGATGCTGGCGGGGTCGGTCCAGTCGGGCTGGCAGATGATACCCACCTTGTAGCCGTGCGCGTCAAGGACGCGGCTGATGATGGCCATACCAAAGCTGGGATGGTCCACGTAGGCGTCGCCGCAGATGTAGACAAAGTCGCACTGGTCCCAGCCGCGCGCATCCATGTCGGCGCGGCTGACGGGGAGGAACTTATCGCGGCCCGGTCGCCAGGGGCGTGAGGGCGCTGCCTGGGTGTGCGCGGCCCGGGTGGCAGGGGCGGCCGTGACCTGCGCCTTACCGCTGCGTTTTTGCTGCTGGCCGCGCTGGGCATGCTTGCCGTGATGGTTGTGCTGAGCGTCCTGGGGCTTTTTTGCCACAATTCCTCCCATTGTTAGTATGTTGCACGTAATTGTAACCAGTCTTTTTGGGACGGCGCCAAAAAGACTGGTGGAGTACATTGGCTGGCGGATCGGCGCGTCGATGCGGATGTCGGCGCCGCGCCCGCCGTTTGTTTCCAGACTGTGTATCCCCGTGTCGAAGAACCCGTCTCGCGCGCACGCCATGTTGTCAATGGGTTACAGTATGAACGGCGGCTATGTTTCCGCCAACGCACGAGAGAGTCGTCAACAAGGAGGATGCACGACGATGCAGCGTGCCAAACAGATATCGGAGTCCATTGAGCTGGGCATCATCTTGGCGCTCGCCGGTGGCTTTATGGATGTGTATTCGTACATTGGGCGCGACCATGTTTTCGCCAACGCGCAGACAGGCAATATCCTGCTGGTGGGCGTGAGCATCTCGGAGGGCAATTGGGCGCTCGCGGGACGCTATTTCTTCCCCGTGGTGTCGTTTGCCGTGGGCATTATGCTTGCCGACTTGGTACACGAGCGGTTTGGCAGCGTGATTCACTGGCGCCAGGTGACGGTGTTCTTTGAAGCCGTCATCTTGCTGGGCGTGAGCTTTATCCCGGGCGGCGATTTCAACCTGCTCGCCAACTGCCTTACTTCGTTTGCCTGCGGTATGCAGGTCGAGAGTTTCCGCAAGATTCATGGACACGGCATCGCCACGACCATGTGTATCGGCAACCTCCGTAATGCCTTGCAAAACGTGGACGACTACATCATTACCCACAAGCGCGGCTTTTTGGAAAACGGCCTGCTGTACTTTGGCGTGATCTTTACCTTTGTGTTTGGCGCCGTGTTGGGCAACTGGTGTATTGAGCGCATGGGCCTGCACGCCATCGTCGTGGCGAGCGTGCTGCTGTTTGTCGCGTTTGCCATCATGTTTATCGACCGCGAGCGCGACTTGCGTTTTCGCTGGAAGCTTGCGGCAGAGGCTTGGAAAGAGGGCTGTCGAAAGTAACCGAATGCGGCAGAGGGGTTGTCCCTTTGCCGCATTGTTTTTTCATCTCTATGTAGTACAGCTTCAGGAGCCAGAAAAAACTATCTAGCTCCTGAATGTTGTTACGAACTGCTTTTTGCAATTTATTCGAGATGCTCTTCAATCCGAGCCCTCAGAAGGGCAATGGCTGTGGGTATTCCAATTGCGGCGGCTAATTCGGCTTTATCCAAAACCTGTATGTTAAAGCACGATTGTTTATCACATTGAAGGACGTTAACTGAAGATAGCTTCACTTCCCGTTGACTGAATATATCGTAATCTCCAAATAGGAAGTTACCTTTTATTGTGTAATTCGGTATGTTCGTTACGCACTTCATCTCAAGTCTGTTTAGGCCATAATCGAACACCGCAACTTCCTTGTGTTCGATGATGAGCGCAACCCTGGGCATGTTACTAAAACCACCGTCGACGACAGTAAAGAGCTTTTCATTTGCATCGTCATAAACGGTGTATTTAAGACTCAATAGCTGTCCTAGTGGACCCGTGAACCCATGTCTTTTGATGTTGAGGTTGTCTCCCGCTGGGTTGACGAGAGCCAGAGCATGCGGATAAGGGTTACCTTCAATTGAGATTCGATATTCGTTTGTAGCCGTCTTGCTCGATTTAGGACCAGTAGCCATCACGCGTCATCGCCTCGATCGAATTGGAACCGTCTTCTGCTTCGTGCGGAGAATTACGCTGTATGTTGCAGTACATGCAGCTGCAATAACCGCATGGGCAATTTCTAACAAAATGAATGACACTATTTGCTGCATGCATATTAATTATTATAAAGTATCCTTTTATAAACGTATTGTCAAACATATATTGCTAAAACAGAAACAATTTATAGACTGAGTTGGTCGTATTCTTTGGGCAATTGCTCCTATAATCTAGCCTTCGCTGCAGTCGGGAGGGAAGGACTGGGGCTCCGTTATTATGTTGAAACGCTTTAACACTTTTGACGTTCTCATGCTTTTTTTGTTTCAAAAGCGTTAGGATGGGACTCATAGCGTGGGGCGTAATGGGTGCCCCGCACACGATGGGAGGCTATCAATGGCTAATCGTTTCGTTCTCAACACCATTTCTTATCATGGTTCTGGCGCCATCAAGGAGATCCCCGGCGAGCTCCAGCGTCGTGGCTACAAGAAGATCTTCGTCTGCTCCGACCCCGATCTGGTCAAGTTTGGCGTTACCGCCAAGGTAACCGACGAGCTCGACGCCGCCGGTATTGCTTGGAGCCTCTACTCCGAGATTAAGCCCAACCCCACCATCCAGAACGTCAAGGACGGCGTCGAGGCCTTTAAGGCCGCCGAGGCTGACGCTATCGTGACCATCGGTGGTGGCTCCTCCATGGACACCGCCAAGGCTATCGGCATCATCATCAACAACCCCGAGTTCGCCGATGTCCGCAGCCTCGAGGGCGTTGCTCCGACTAAGAACCACGCTGTGTTCACCATCGCCGTGCCGACGACCGCCGGTACTGCCGCCGAGGTGACCATCAACTACGTTATCACCGACCCCGAGAAGGTCCGCAAGTTTGTGTGCGTCGATACCAACGACGCCCCCGAGGTCGCCGTCGTCGACCCCGACATGATGGCTTCCATGCCCGCCGGCCTGACCGCTTCCACCGGCATGGACGCTCTGACCCACGCCATCGAGGGCTACACCACCAAGGGCGCTTGGGAGCTCTCCGACATGTTCCACTTTGAGGCCATTAAGCTGATCAGCGAGAACCTGCGCGACTCCGTTGCCGAGGCCAAGTCTGGTCAGCCCGGCTCCGGCCGCGAGGGCATGGCTCTTGGCCAGTATGTCGCCGGCATGGGCTTCTCCAACGTCGGCCTGGGCATCGACCATGCCATGGCTCACACCCTGTCTGCCCACTACGACACTCCGCACGGCGTCGCTTGCGCCATGCTGCTGCCGATCGCCATGGAGTTTAACAAGCCGGTTTGCGCTGAGCGCCTGGCCAAGGTTGCCGTCGCCATGGGCGTTGACACCACGGGCATGAGCACCGACGAGGCTGCCGACGCCGCCATCGCCGCCGTCAAGCAGCTTTCCGCCGACGTCAACATCCCGCACGTCTGCGAGGCCATGAAGGCTGACGAGATTGAGGTCCTGGCCAAGGACGCCATGGCCGACGCCTGCTTCCCGGGCAACCCGCGCGAGGCAACGCTCGACGACGTCATCGAGCTCTTCAAGAAGATCTGCCCGGCTGCCTAGCCCAGTTTGGTGGTCCTTCGCCCGTAGGCGTATGGTCTTTTGACTTGCTGCTGGCCCCGCCGTGCTACGCGCGGCGGGGCTTTTTGTGCCGCGCCGATGCCCCAAGATGGGCAAAACCAAGGCATGCTGCCCGCTGCGGATAGGTGGTGCACTTCCCAGCGTGCATTTTTGGGAGTATTCAGCAAGCTTTGAAAAATGCATAACGTTGTGAATGGGCCGCAGTGGCCCGCAGGCGCCCATCGACAGCCCTTGTGGGCGGGCTATCGATGGGCGGAGATGGCTGTCGCCGCGTTTTTTGGTTTGCGCCGGCCTGCAACACTGCTGTAACCGCGTCGCTTTGCCGTTTGCGATGGGGCTGACGGGGTCCACGGTGCTGAATACTCCGTATTTTGCACGGTCCAAGGTGGGGTACCCTGAGACGAAGCAAATAGATGCCTCATATTTATGCAGATACCGATAGGATTTATGCAAGATTGGGACTGTAAACCGAGCGCGTGCACAAAACCGGTGCGGGGACGTCTGGAGTCGGCTCGGTTTCTAGAGTATTGCACGTGCAGAACGGTTAAAATCGGGGCTCGGTCTTAGTTTTACTTGGAAGGATGCATATGGCTTCTAATGTTGATGCTTCTCTAGAGGAGACGCTCTCCTATATTACTGACCAGTTGAAGACGCTGACTTCTATTGCTTCACCTACGGGCTATACCCGTGCGGCTACTGACTATCTAATGGAAACGTTGCGCGATATGGGCTTTGGCCCCGAGCGCTCCAATAAGGGCAACGTGTTGGTTGAGCTTGGCGGCGAGGGCGAGCCGCTGGTGTTGGCGAGCCATGTCGATACCCTGGGCGCCATGGTGCGCTCCATCAAGGACAATGGTCGCCTGCGTCCCACGACGCTTGGCGGGCATCAGTGGTCTACGGCCGATGGCGAGAACTGCACCGTTTACACGCGCGATGGCAATGTCTACACGGGTGTGGTTCTCAATACCGAGCCTTCGGCGCATGTGGCCGATGAGCCGGTCAAGACCATCGAGAAGAACATGGAAATCCTGCTCGACGAGAACGTCGACAGCAAGGACGACGTGCTCGAGCTGGGCATTCAGACCGGAGACATCATCGCTATGGATCCGCGCACCACGGTGACGGAGAGCGGCTACATCAAGAGCCGCTTCCTTGACGACAAGCTGTCCGCGTCGATTCTGCTGGG
This sequence comes from Collinsella sp., assembly GCA_019414025.1. GTDB lineage: Bacteria > Actinomycetota > Coriobacteriia > Coriobacteriales > Coriobacteriaceae > Collinsella. Next base: position 18,145 of record DXMU01000006.1, on the reverse strand, counting down.
TCTGGCTCGCGCCGTTGCTGGCGGCGAGGTGACCCTTTCGCGCAAGGTGTCGCTGCTCTTTACCGTGTACGAGGAGGTCGGCCACGGCGGTGCCTTTGTGCCGGCTGATACGCGCGAGATGATCAGCGTGGACATGGGCTGCGTGGGCGACGACCTGGGCTGCACCGAGCGCATGGTGTCGATTTGCGCCAAGGATTCGGGCGGTCCGTACAACTACGACCTGGTGACCACGCTGTCCAACATCGCGCGCGAGCTTGAACTCGATTACGCCATCGATGTGTACCCGCATTACGGCTCGGACGTCGAGGCCACGCTTTCGGCCGGTTACGACATTCGCCATGGCCTGATCGGCCCCGGCGTGTACGCGAGCCACAACTACGAACGCAGCCACACCGACGGTGTGCGCAATACCTACGAGCTGGTTCGCGCCTACGTGCAGCGCTAAGGGGCAGTCCGTAACTCAGCCGAGCAATCACTAAGGCCCGATTTTTCGGGCCTTTTTTCAATTCAGTCCGTTTAGTATTATCTTGTATAAGATAAGTTATCTTAACGCGTGAAATACTTAACGAGGTGATGCGGCGCATGGATACATCGGAATACTTATCTATGGGTGATGCCGCCCGCCTGCTAGGCGTCACGAAGGCTCGCATATCGCAACTGGCGGCATCCGGAACGCTCGCATGCAATACTGTGGGCGGACGGAAGATGGTTGAGTATGATTCTGCGCTCGCTTATCAAAAGGTCCGCAAACGTGGACGCCGTCCTGCGGCCGATGTGGGGCGCAAGTTTACGCTGATGTCGGCCGACCATGAGGTCGCGCATGTCTCATTTGATCCGACGCGTGAGTTTCCCTTCGAAATCGCCGAGGTGCTCGATGCGCAGAGGATGCCGTTTGGCACGTGCTCGAGTTCTTCTCCTACGGTGAATAAACGGGAGCTCAACGTGTGGTGGAGCCATCGGTTGGTGCCTGACGTCCGCCCCGGACTCGTCTCGCGCTATCGTGAACTGGGAATTGCCAGTGGCATCGAGGTTCCGGTTCGGTGCCTGGGCCTATCGCTTTCGGATTGTTATTGGCTGCGGCCGGCCGATTGCGAGGGACTCGAATGGCGAGACCTCAATTACTTCGAGAATGATTTTGAGCGATCGGCGCCCGAGGGGCGTTCGGGTTGGCTGGAGGGCATCGGTCTTAAAAATCCCGACAACACATCCGAGGGCGAGCTCCCTAAATCGTGGATGATCCGAAACGGCATTCGCGTTTTGGCTAAAGGGTGCGGGATGGACGATCAGCGTCCCTTTAACGAGGCGGTTGCAACGGCTCTACATCGTCGCTTGCTTTCCAAGGGGGAGTTTGTTCCTTACACGGTTGAGCGCATATTCGATGGCCCTGTGTGTCTGTGCGACGACTTTCTTGACGGCCGCGAGGAATATGTTCCGGCTGTTTACGTTAAGAACGCCCTTGGTGGCCAGCGAGGAAGCTCGACGTACGACCGGTACTGTTGCTACCTCGGCAAGCATGGTGCCGATGAGGCCGCTGTGAGAAGGTCTATGTCGCAGATGATTGTCTGCGATGCCCTTTTGGCCAACAGCGATCGCCATTGGCGAAACTTCGGTATCATCCGCAATGTCGATACCCTGGAGATAAGGCCTGCACCGCTGTTCGATAGCGGTAACTGTCTGTGGTATAACGTGCCAACTGTCTTGCTCGCGGCTGGCGAGTTTGGGTTTGCTGCTAAGCCGTTTGGGCCCGACCCTTCCGTCCAGCTGGCGCTTGCGGACTCGCTCGATTGGTTCGATTCATCGCGGCTCAACGGATTTGTTGATGAGGCGATCGAGATTCTTTCGCAGAGCAAATGGGCCACGGCGGAGGGTCGACTCGAGGCCATCCGCCGCGGCCTCGAGCGTCGCGTAATCGAGGTTGGTGCCGCTGTTGAGGCACTTCGACACGTGCAGCGATAAACCCGCGGCTACTTAAGCGCGCCGGTCACGGTGCCGCCGCCCAGGACGATGTCGCCGCGGTAGATAACGACTGCCTGGCCGGGGGCGATGGCTCGCTGCGGCTCGTCAAAAGTCAGCAGCATTTGTCCGTCGGCGCCACGTGTAAGGGTCGCCGCCTGGTCTTTCTGTCGGTAGCGGTACTTGGCGCCCACACGAATGCCGCCGGCATCGAGCTCGGCCTCCATGCGCTCTGCCGGCGCGCTCCAGATCCACTCATTGGCAGTTAGCGCCGCGGCGGTTAAGTCCTCGGCTTCGCCCAGATGCACAATGTTGTTGGCGGCGTCGACGCCCGTTACGTACACGGGATGCGCCATCGCGACGCCCAGGCCCTTGCGCTGGCCGATGGTGTAGCGCAGCGCGCCGTTGTGGCGTCCGACCACGCTGCCGTCGCGCCACACAATGTCGCCCGGTGCAGCGGGATGTCCGCACCGACGCTCGATATAGCCCGCGTAGTCACCGTCTGGAATAAAGCAGATGTCCTCGCTTTCGGCCTTCTTGGCGTTGGCAAAGCCCTGCTCGGCGGCAATGTGGCGCACATCGTGTTCCTTGTCCAGGCCCGCCAGCGGAAAGATCGTGTGCGCCAGGCGCTCCTGCGTAAGCGAATACAAAAAGTAACTCTGGTCCTTTTTGGGGTCCTCGCCGCGATGCAGCTGCCAGGTGCCGTCGGGCGCCTGGTTCGTTTTGGCATAGTGGCCTGTGGCGATGTAGTCGCAGCCCATATCCAGTGCCGCATCCAGCAACGCGCCAAACTTAATGTGGCGGTTGCAGATGATGCACGGGTTGGGCGTCAGCCCTTCCTGGTAGGCGTTCACAAAGCGCTCGATCACGTTGCGGTCGAAGGTCTGCTGCAGGTCGAGCACATGGTGGGGTATCCCCAGGCGCTCGGCGACGGCCTTTGCATCGGCGATGTCGCGGTCGACTTTACTCGTGCCCGTGACGGGATCGGGCGCGGGGCAGGTGAGGCGCATGGTGGCACCGACACATTCGTAACCTTGACTTTTGAGCAGATACGCGGTCACGCTGGAATCGACGCCGCCGCTCATGGCGACGAGCACGCGCTTGTTGTGCATGGGGAGGTTCTCCTTGGTGGCATGTGGCCAAAAAAGAAAAGCGGCGCGGGAGGCTGGTTCCGCGCCGCAGACATTGTAGCAAGTTCGGGCGTCCTGTGGGACACCCTGTTGGGATGAGCTCAGGCTGCCAGAAGAGAGGGGAGACCGGCGTGCCTTGGACTCGTTCTAAGAACGAGAAGCTCTAGTCCTGGAAGAGCGCCGTGGACAGGTAGCGCTCGCCGGTGTCGGCGAGCAGCGCCACGATGGTCTTGCCCTCGTTCTCGGGGCGCTTGGCCAGCTGCAGTGCGGCCCACACGGCGGCGCCGGACGAAATGCCCACGAGCACGCCCTCCTTGTGGCCCACGGCGCGGCCGGTGGCAAAGGCGTCGTCGTTCTCGACGGGGATGATCTCGTCATAGACCTGGGTGTCGAGGACGTCGGGCACAAAGCCGGCGCCGATACCCTGGATCTTGTGCGGGCCGGCCTGGCCCTTAGAGAGCACCGGGGAGGTGGCAGGCTCGACGGCGACGACCTGAATCTGGGGGTTCTGCTCCTTGAGGAACTCGCCCACGCCGGTCACGGTGCCGCCGGTGCCAACGCCGGCGACGAAGATGTCGACCTGGCCGTCGGTGTCATCCCAGATCTCGGGGCCGGTCGTGGCCTTGTGGATGGCGGGGTTGGCGGGGTTTACAAACTGGCCGGCGATAATGCTGTTGGGTGTCTCCTTCTGCAGTTCCTCGGCCTTGGCGATGGCGCCCTTCATGCCCTTGGAGCCGTCGGTGAGCACGAGCTGTGCGCCGTATGCCTGCATAAGTTTGCGGCGCTCGACGGACATGGTCTCGGGCATGGTGATGATCACCTTGTAGCCGCGAGCCGCCGCCACCGAGGCGATGCCGACGCCGGTGTTGCCACTCGTGGGCTCGATGATGGTGTAGTCGCCGCCGCGCACGAGCTTGCCGGCCTTCTCAGCCTCGTCGATCATGTTCTTGGCGACGCGGTCTTTGACGGACCCGGCGGGGTTGAAGTATTCCAGCTTGACGAGCACGCGGGCCTTGAGGTCTTCATCGGCCTCAAAGTGAGTGAGCTCCAGAAGCGGAGTGTGGCCGATAAGCTGATCGATGGACGTGTAAACATTGCTCATGGTGAACCTCCAAAGTGTTCAAATGACTGGATACCGTGTGGTTTTACGGTGTGTGTAACAGCGAAACCCACAAACCTTATAGGTTGTTCGTTTGCTGTTGGCAAGCATAGTAGGCACTAAAGCCTAGTAATGCAATAGGAAATAGAAGATTATTACGAGTCGATTAACCAGCTTGACGGGAATAGGTATTTTCAAAACCAATTTTTCGGCTAGAATTTCTACGAATTAAAAGACCGAAAGGCAGCAATATATATGTTGGTTTCCACAAAGGGCAGATATGCCCTGCGCGTTATGGTTGACCTGGCCGAGCACCAGGCGGCAGGCCGCATTCCCCTCAAAGAGATCGCGGCGCGTCAGGGGATTTCTGAGAAATATCTGGAGAACATTTTGGCTACGCTCGTCCGCGCCAATATGCTCTCGGGCATGCGCGGCAAGGGCGGCGGCTACGTGCTCACGCGCCCGCCCGAGCAGTACACGGTGGGCGAGATCTTGCGCCTGACCGAGGGCAGCCTGGCGCCGGTCGCCTGCCTGGATGGCGACTGTAAGGGTTGTTCGCGCTCTGACGAGTGCCCCACGCTCGACGTGTGGAAGAACCTGGACAAGCTTATCAACGACTACCTCGACGGTGTGACGCTCGATCAACTTGTCGCTCCCAACGAAGGCTACGACTACGTCATCTAACCCACACCTGCCATTTGGGGACGGGGTGGAAATGGCAGATTCTCTCGCCCTTTGAGACTTGGCAAATAAAAGGCCGCCCATTTTTGCGATGGGCGGCCTTCGTTTTGGGCTGTTGAGACGGGCGCGGCCGGAATGGCCGTTTCAGCCCTCGGCGATGCTGTCGAGGATGCTGCGCATGATGGACACCAGGATGCTGCCCATAAAGGCCGATCCAAAGCTGGCGATGGAGATACCCGCGCCCAGCAGATTGACCGACAGATAGCTGGCCAGCTCGAGCATAAAGCTGTTGACCACGAGCTGAAAAATACCCAGCGTAATGATCGTGAGCGGCAGCGGGATAACCGTCAGGAACGGCTTGACGAGCGAATCGACGATGTTCAGGAACAGTCCCACGAAGGCGAAACAGACCCAGGCCTCGGCAAAACCGAAGGGTTGGATGCCGGGGACGAGGAACGTGGCGATCGCGATGGCGATCGAAGTAAAGAGCCAGTTAAGCATAAAGCGCATGGTGTGAATCCTTTCTTGCGCATGGCGTGGTGAGGGAGCGTGAGGGGCACATGCCTTTGCAACTTGGATGGGCGCGGGGCACGGCTCTGTTTGGACGCCCATTGTCTCAGATATTCGTGGAGCTTGCGTGCGCATTCGGTTTCAAAACGGCGTTCGTCCTGAAAAACGCGCCGCTGGCAGAGAGTCTTGTCGCTTTAGTTTGGTGGTGTGCTACACTGCTACGGGCAAAAGCCACAGGCGTTGCCCTATTGCATAGAACGGGCGAACGATGCCCGATGTCAGTATCAACTTCGATGCCTTATGGCGGGTTTGGCGGTGATCGATGAATATCGAGAACATGTTTGACAAGCCTGATGTCAAGCAGCTGGTCCACGCATTTAGTCTTTTGGATGACGAGAAGGATATCCAAGCGTTTTTGACCGATATCTGCACGCCGCGCGAGATCTGCGACCTTTCGCAACGTCTGCAGGTTGCGCGTTATCTGGATGAGGGCGAGCCTTATGTTGAGGTTCAGGCCCGCACCGGCGCTTCGTCCACCACGGTGAGCCGTGTGTCCAAGGCGCTCAATGGCGAGTACGGTGGCTACCGCAAAATCCTCATTAAGCTGGAGGATGGCGAGTAGACCGCGCCAAAAACGAATTGTGCAAAACCGCTCCTCCGGGGGCGGTTTTTATATGCCCGCAATCGGCTGGTGCGTTGGGGTCAGGTTGCTTTGCACCAAAACATGGAGCTGAGGTAGCAATGTGTCTGCGTGGGCGGGTAGGATGGATGCATTGATTATTGCGAACAGTTTGAGCGGAGGACCATGCCTGTTCGAATCTATACCACCAATGCCGGCACGGATTTGAGCGATGCCGAGGCGGCGCTGCTTGCCGACCTTATTGCCCGCCACGGGCGTGCCGTGCTGCTGGCGCCAACGTTTGCCGAGCTCGACCTGTGCCGTCATGATGCGGCGGAAGCCGGGATTTCGCTGGGTATTGACTACAAAACGCCTACATCGTGGCTCCGTTCGTTGTGGGAGCTTTTGGGCGACGGGCGCGGCTTCGTCGACAACCTGCAACGCCAGATGCTGTTTTCGGACATGGTAGCGCGTCTCGACGACGCCGACCTGCAGCCGCTTTCGCGCAGCCAGGGCACGGTGCGCATGCTCGCGCGTATGGCCCGCGATGTGCTGCCGGGTGTGGCAGGGACAGGTGCCGAGCGTTGCTGCGACAACGTTTGCAAGCCCAAGCCCAAAAGCGACGCCGAGGCTTGCGTGTTTGAACTTTTGTGCGCCTATGCGCGCGGTTTGGACCGTCGAGATATGGTCGAGCCCTGCGAGGCGGCTGACATTATGGCCGGCGCTTTGGCCGACAACCTGCCGGGGTGCGCCCGCGTCGTTTGCGTGCGCGGCGTCACGTCATTTACGTATAGCCTGCTCGAGCTGCTGTCCGCCGTGGCAAACAACGGGGGAGAGGTTGTCGTGCTTCTCGCCCGCGAGCAAGCGGCGATGCGCGAGGAGCTTGCCGCGGCATTTGATGTCCGCGGTGTGCTGTTTGAGATCGCGCCGCTGGACGAGGATGCCGGCGCTCCCGCGATTGCTCCAAAGTCCGTCGTACGTCTTGCCTTTGTGGAAGTCGCCGGGCCCCATGCCCGTGCCCGTGTCTATGCGGACGTCATCGATAAGATGGTGAAAGCGCGCAAGGAGTCCAAGGTCAACGATGCCGCCTCCGCACCCGTCGATCCCGTGCGCGTACTCGTGGTGTCCGCCCGGGCACCCCAGCTGTTCGGCGAGCTTGCCGCTCGTTTGGCGGCGCGCCACGTTGCTGCCGAGACGGCCGAGTTCACGGCGTTTTCCCAATCCATTGCGGGCAGGCAGTTCACGGCGCTCGCCAACCTGATCGAGCGTATGAAGGCCGCCGACGAAGGGGCAGCTTCTAAGACTGAGTGGTGGCCCGCTCCGGAGCTTACCGACTGGATTTACAGCCCGCTTTCGGGTGCCGACGCCGCCAGCGCGCGCACGTTCGACAAGAATATGCGACTGTCGCGCAGCAAGACCACTGCGGGCGTCAAGAGCCTGCTGCAGAGCGTGCAGGGCCAGGTGAGGGGCGCGCGTAAAGCGGCGAGCGACGAGAACTGGTTTAAGAACGTGCCGTGCGTGGTCTCGGACGTGTTCCAGGCACTGTGGCGCGACAAGCCCGTGACGGCGCTCAAGGCCATGCTGGCCGTCGCCGAGGCACTGCCCGATCGCGCGTTTGGTGGTCTCGACGGTCAGGCCCGTCGCCAGGCGGAGGTGACCCTGCTGCGCCACGTCATCGACATCCTTATGAATGGCGCCCGTGCGCTCGACGTGTCGCAGGCCGCGACCGTGCCCGTGCTCGACGGCGTTCGTACCAAGGTTGACAAGCGTAGCACCGCCTACGATTACGAGACCTACGAGGTTGACCGTGCGCCACGTGCCCAGGTTCGCTTTGCTTCGCTTGCCGATGCGGCGGCTCTGCGCCCCGGCAGCTACGATGCCGTGCTGTTTGCCGATGTCGATCTGGACAGCTATCCGCTCTCACACGAGGAGGGGCCGCTGGCCACGCTGACGGCAGAGTTAGATCGCAGCGGTGTGACGCTTGAGCCTGCCGCCTTGTTGCGCGTGCGCTTTGGCCGCGCGATGCAGGCCGCGCGCGGTCCGGTTGCGCTTGCCCGCGTGACGCACGATCGCCAGGCGCGCGAGTGCTACCCGGCTGCCGTGTGGACCGAGCTGCGGGCGCATGCCGAGGCCGCTGGCGCTGCCGAGGCCGCTGAAGCTGCTAAAGCGGCTGACGACGCTAAGGCCGCTGGCGCCGACAAGGCGAAGTGCGTGGGCGAGGGTGATATCGTAAGGGACTTCGATCCCGCGGCAGGCGAAGGTCTCAAGCGCGAGCGCGTGACCTGTGAAGCTCCTCAGCATCTGAGTGCCGAGGCCGTGCCGTATTTGGTCCTGCGTCGCCGCGATGGCGAGGGCGAGAACGCGCCGCTTGTGCCGCGTCTGACGTCCGCCTCGCAGATTGAGGCGTACTCGACGTGCCCGCTGTGCTGGTTCGTGTCGTATCGTGTGAAGCCCCAGTCCATCGACGCGGGCTTTGGAAATATGGAGAAGGGCAACTTTGTCCACGATGTGCTGGAGCACCTGCATGCTCGCCTGCCCCAGGAGGGCATGGAGCGCGTGACGCCCGAGAATCTGCCGCGCGCTCAGGAGCTGCTACGCGAGGTCTTTGACGAGACGTTGGCCGAGCACGCCGGCAAGCGAGGCACGGAGGGCCTGCTGGTGCCGCTCTCTGCGGTGGAGGAGCGCCAGGTGGCCGAGATCTTGCCGCAGCTGGAGGGCGTGCTTGCCTACGAGTCCGATGCACTTGCCCCCTTTGCCCCACGCTACCTGGAGTTCGCCTTCAACGAGCTCAAGGTTGAGTATGCCGGTTGGCCGCTTGGCGGGCGCATCGATCGCGTGGACGTGGATGCCGAGAACCGCGCCGTGGTGATTGACTACAAGCACCGCACGGGCGTTGAGGAGTTTAAGCTCGCCGACCCTACGGTGCGCGACGAGGAATCGGGTGAGGCCACCATCGACGACCCGCGGTGGCTACCGCCCCATACCCAGACGCTTATCTATGCGCAGGCCATGCGCCGGGCGCTGGGCCTAGATACCCGCGCGGCGCTCTATTTTTCGACCAAGGGCGGCAAGCCGGCGTTGCGCGGTGCCGCGAGCGCCGAGCTACTCGAGGAAGAGCGCGGCGACGGTCGCATCCCGGGCCTTAAGAAAGGTTTCCCCGGCGAGGGTAGCAGCATGGACTTCGACGCCCTGCTCGATCGCGTGGAGGCCGGCATCGCCGAGCGCCTGCGCGAGCTCGAGGCAGGCAACGTTGCCGCCGTCGACCCGACGTCGGCTCAGGCCGCGCATGCGCGCTGCTCGTATAACCACGAAGGAACGTTTGTAAGGAGGGACGTGTAGACCATGGATCTTTCGACCTTGATGCCGCAACAGCTGCAGATTGTCAAGACGCTCGACCGTCCGCTGTTTGTCTCGGCGGGCGCCGGTTCGGGCAAGACCTTTACCCTCACGCGCCGCATCGTCTACGCGCTCTCTCCCGAATCCGGTCCGTTCGTTGAGCATCTGGACCAGGTGCTCGCCATTACCTTTACCAAAGATGCCGCGGCCGAGATTCGCGACCGCGTGCGCCGTGCGCTTATCGACGAGGGCATGGACGAGGAAGCGCTGACCGTCGACGACGCATGGATCTCGACCATTCACGGCATGTGCTCGCGTATCCTGCGCGCGCACGCGCTGGAGTTGGGCATCGACCCCGAGTTCACGGTGCTCACCGATACCGACGAGCTCATGGATCAGGCTGTTGAGCATGTGCTGGGTCGCGCGACGGCACCCGATGCCGCCCCCGAGCTCGCGGCATCGCTTAAAGCCCTCTATGCCTGGTATCCCATGGCGGGCGAGGGCGGTTCCTTTGGCGGCGGTACGACCATCAAGGGTCTGGTGCGCGACCTGCTGGAGCTGTCGAGCCAGTTGCCGGGCGGCATGGACGACGTGCGCGTGGCGCGCGGCCAGGCTGACACCTCGGCGCTTGCCGACGCCTATCGCGCGGCGTTGGGTGCGAGCAAGGCCGCGACCGAAAAGGCACAGGTGGCACTCGACGCCATCGACGCGTTTGAGGCGAGCGGCAAAACCATGGAGGATGCGGCGCGACTCATGATGTCGTGCAGCATGCCTCGGGCGAGCAAGGCGTTTCCTAAGGAGCAGGTGGAGCTACTCAAGGCCGAGGCTGCCGATGCGTTTATCAATATCGTGCTGGCCTGCGGTGGTCCCGCGCTCGATGCGCTGGTGGGCCTGGCCCGTTCCGTGGAGGCTGAGTATCGCGCGCTGAAGGCCGGCCAGTCCGCGCTCGATAACAACGACCTACTGCGTATGGCGTACGAGGCGCTGCGCGACTACCCGGCTATTCGAGCGGCCTATGAGGGTCGCTTTAAGATGGTCATGATCGATGAGTTCCAGGATACCGACCAGATGCAGGTCGATTTGATCCGTTACCTGACGGGCGCGGGGGAGCGCGCACTGTGCACCGTAGGCGATGCGCAGCAGTCGATCTACCGCTTCCGTGGTGCCGAGGTCGAGGTGTTCCGTCGCCAGGAGCGCAAGGTGGGTTCGACGACGGCGCCCGAGACGGTCGCCACGTCCGATGCCCCCGCCGGCGAGCTCGTCAAGCTTGTACGCAACTTCCGCAGCCACGACGAGGTGCTGCGCTATGTGGCGCGCGTCTTTGACGGCGACACCGGTGGTTTGATGCAGGGGTTCTTGGATCTTGAACCGAGCGACGAACGCGAGGACAAGCTCAAGGCGAAGGCATCGCGCCGCCAGGCGCTGCTCGTTGCCGGTGGCAGTACGCAGGAGCGAACGCAGGCGAAAGCTCGCGCGATTGCGGAGCGATTCCAAGCACTCGTTAAAGCGGGCCAGCCCCAGGGCAGCATGGTCCTGCTGCTGGGCCGCATGACCAACGCCGATGTCTATGCGCAGGCCTTCCGCGACCAGGGGCTCGACTGCGTGATCGCAGGCGGCTCGGTCTTTGCCCAGGCAGCCGAGGTGCAGACGGTGCGTGCCCTGGTCTGCGCACTCGCCAATCCGGCCGATACGGCGCAGGGCCTTATGCCGCTGCTCGCCTCGCCGATGTTTGCGCTCGGCGCCCAGGAGTTCCTGGCGCTGGCGACCAAGCTGGACGACCAGACGGGGGAGACCTCGCGCCGCAACATCGATGCGGGTATCATGAGCGATTTCGATGTGCCGGGTTTGCAAGACTTGCCGCTCGTGACGCGCGCCCGCGAGGTGCTGCGCTACGCGCTTCGCCGTGTGGGGCGCGATTCGTTCGCCGCCATCGCGCGCGATACTGTCAACGCCTCCGGCTGGTTTGTGCGTCTGGCACAGCGTGGTCCCGAGGGCAGGGCCATTGCCGCCAACGTGCTTAAGGCGCTCGATGCCGTGGCCGAGGCGGAGGCCGAGTTCGGTAACTCGCCGCGTTCCATTGCGCTTGCCTTCGACCGCTTCTTGGCGGGCAAGGAGGCCCCAGGCGCCCTCAACGAGGAGGGCGACGGCGCGGTGCGCATCATGACCGTGCATGCGTCCAAGGGCCTGGAGTATCCGGTCGTTGCAGTTGCCGAGTGCTTTGGCGTGCGCAAGTCGTCCGGTGCGGCGCAGATGGGTCGCGTCGACGGCGGGGCGCAGGTCGTGGCGCTGCCGGCACGCTTCGACGGCGTTAAACTCGCGGACGGTACGTTCGTGAAGGGCGATGACGTCAAAAAGCAGTTTGAGCATGCGTTTAAGGGCAAGGGCACGTCGCTATGGTTGCCGCCGGAGCTCATGGAGGACGTCTGCGCGACGGGTTCTCCCGCCGAGGCATTCGTTCGCCTGCGCAACGATGACCTGCAGCTTTCGCTCGAGGAGCGGGCTCGGTTACTCTATGTCGCCATGACGCGTGCGCGAGAGCTGGTCATTCTGGCGATGGATGCCGGCGTGAGCCGCGGCAAGGTGTGCGCGCCGACCTTCGACGCCGAGACCGATCTGACCTACGACGTGCTGCGACGCATTTTGCCGACGGATGCCCTGGACATGCCGCAGCTCGATGCCGACCGCCTGGTGTTCGACAACTCCCAGCCGGGCGACTACGAGCTCATCTCGCTGGCTGATTTTGCTTTTGGCGAGCAGTCGTTTGAGGCCAATGCTTCTCTGGATGCCGAGGGCAGGCTTGTCCGCGGCGATGCCGATGCCGCCGATAATGCTGCGCACTCAACTGTGCCCGGTCCTGCCGACCCCGAGCCCGATGCGTTTGAGCTCGTGTATCCCCAGGCGGTGGGCGTGCGCATGGGCACCTGCCCGTATCCGGCGCGCGATTCGTACAGCTACTCGTCAATTGCTGCGTCGCTGCATGCCGAGTCCGAGGACCGTGCCGCCGAGGCACACACGCCCATGGACGAGGCCGGCGATGATGCGGAGTCGGATGGTTCCGAGATGACGGATGCAGGCGTAGCCGCCGTTGAGCCCGCCGGCAACCCCATGGCGCTGGGCTCGGCGTTCCATGCCGCCTGCCAGTGGCTGATCGAGATGGGTGCCGATGCGCTGCCCACCGCGCGCGCCGACGCCCTGGCTCGCCTGTGGCGCCTGACGCCGGAGCAGCGCGAGCGCTTCGACGTTGCCCTGGACCGCTGGCTCAAGTCGGCTGTTCGTGCCGACCTGCTCGCGTGGCCGTGCGTTCGCGCCGAGGTGCCGTTCTTTTCGCTGGGCTGCGAGGACGAGGACATCGCCCGCTACGGTGCATATGCCGAGGGCGCCATCGACGCTTTGGCGACGAACCCGGCGGATTCGTCACGCGCGCTGGTCATCGACTACAAGACGGGCGGCACGCCGGACGAGACGCCGGAACAGCTGCAGGGGAAGCACGCCCTGCAGGCGCGCGTTTACGCTGATGTTCTGCACAAGGCGGGCTTTGAGGCCGTGACCGTCAAGTTCGTCCGCGTGGAGCAAGTCGACCAGATTTCCTCTGCCGAGCCCACCGAGCCCCAAGTGGTCACCTACAACCTCTAGTCCAACCGGCGCCGCCCGCGCTCCATCCTCACCATAACTTGCGGTGGAATAGTTCCTGTTTACGGCCTAGATTGCCCAAACCGGAACTATTTCACCGCAACTGCAAAAAGACTGCCCGTGTGGGTTTGGCTAGGTTCGGGTGCTGTCCGCGCCGTGCGGTAAAATCGTTCAGTCAGAACACGAACCCGCATCGGAGCTCATCACATGGCATTCGTCCATCTGCACAATCACACTGTCTTCTCCATGCTCGACGGCGCAACCCGTATCCAGGATATGGTCAATCGCGCCGTAGAGTTGGGCATGCCCGCCGTCGCCATTACCGACCACGGCTACATGTATGGCGTGCCCGACCTGGCGCTGGCCTGCGACGCCGTCAACCACAACACGCCCGAGTACAAAACCTGGAGCCACGACAAGGCCTTCTTGGAAAAGGACCGCCGCGACGAGCTGGTGGAGCCCGATCCCGAGGAAAACCCGCGCGAGCATGCCCAGTATGTGAAGGACATGGCCATGTGGGACGAGAGGGGCAACATCGACGAGCTCAAGCCGCCCCTGGTCATCAAGCCCATCTTTGGCTGCGAGGTCTACTTTACGCCGGACGAGACCCTTGCCCGCGACCATAAGCCCGAGCTCTACCACATGATCCTTCTGGCCAAGGACCAGGAGGGCTACGTCAACCTGATGCAGACGGTCTCCGAGGCAGCCGTGCAGGGCTTTTACTACAAGCCCCGCGTGACGCTCGACAACCTGCGCCGCCACGCCAAGGGCATGATCTGCACCAGCGCCTGCATCGCGGGCATCATTCCCAAATACATCGACCGCGGTGACATGGAGGGCGCCATCAAGTGGGCCGAGACCTTCCGTGATACCTTCGAACCTGGCGACTTTTATATCGAGATCCAGGAACACGGCATCACCACCGACAACGGCCTGACCGATGAGCAGATGGACCGCACGCTCATCGACATCGCCAAGCAGGTAGGCGTCAAGGTCATCGCCACCAACGACTTCCACTACCTGCGCCGCGAGGACGCTCCCGTGCAGGACGTCATCATGTGCATCGGCATGAACGCCAAGGTCGACGACCCCAACCGCATGCGCATGACTGGCTCGGAGTTTTACATGAAGACCGAGGAGGAGATGCGGGCGATGTTCCCGTATTGCCCCGAGGCCTGCGACAACACGCTCGAGATCGCCGACAAGTGCTACGTCGAGCTGGACTGGGACTCCATCATCCTGCCGCGCTTCCCGTTGCTCGACCCCGGCGAGACGCACGAGAGTCAGTTCCGCCGCGAGTGCGAGAAGGGCCTGCGCCAGCACTACGGTGACGACTGGGCCACGCGCGAGATCGGTGGCGTCAACATCAAAGAGCGCTTTGAGTACGAATACAAAGTCATCTGCGACAAGGGCTTTGCCGCCTACTTTTTGATTGTTGCCGAGTACGTGCAATGGGCCAAGGACAACGGCATTGGCGTCGGCCCCGGCCGTGGCTCGGCTGCCGGCGCTATCGTCGCCTACGCCATGAACATCACCGCGTTCGATCCGCTCGAGAACGGCCTGATGTTCGAGAGGTTCCTGTCCCCGCAGCGTACCGAGATGCCCGATATCGATATGGACTTCGACGATGAGCGGCGCCTCGAGGTCGTGGAGCACGTTCGCCAGCTCTACGGCCCCGAGAAGGTCACCCACGTCATCACCTACTCGACCATTAAGGCCAAGCAGGCCATCAACGACGCCGCTCGCGTCCTGGACTACCCGGTCTACATGGGCCAGCGTCTGTCCAAGATGGTCTCGAGCGACCCCAAGGTCAAGCTCAAGCAGGTGCTCGAAAAGCAACCCGGCAAAGAGGACCTGTTTAACCCCGATTTTGCCGAGGCATATAAAAAGGACGACGACGCCCGCCGCATCATCGACACGGCGCTCTCAATCGAGGGCCTCACCCGTGGCGAGGGCGTGCACGCGTGCGCCGTTCTGATCTGCCGCGACCCCGTCAACGAGCACGTGCCCACCAAGCTCGACACCAAGGGCGGCGTCGAGATTACCCAGTACGAGGGCCATACCGTTGCCGACATGGGCCTGCTCAAGATGGACTTCTTGGGCCTGCGCACGCTGACTGTTATCTCCAAGGCAAAGGCAAACATCAAGAAGAACTTCGGCATCGACATCAAAGAGGAAGAGATTCCCTTTGACGACCCCGAGATCTTTAAGCTCATGGGTTCCGGCCACACCGCCGGCGTCTTTCAGGTCGAGTCCGCCGGCATGACGGCCACGATCAAGAACATGAAGCCCACCGAGTACAAGCACGTCGTGGCATTGATCGCTCTGTACCGCCCGGGCCCGCTGGGCGCCGGCATGGTCTCGTCCTACATCAACCGTATGAACGGCAAGGAACCGGCGGTTTCCTACGACGACCGCCTGGACGACATCCTGGGCGAAACCTACGGCACCATGGTCTACCAGGAGCAGGTTATGCTCATCTCCGTCGAGATGTGCGGCTTCTCCAAGGGCGAATCGGACTCGCGTATCCGTAAACCCGTGGCTAAGAAAAAGATCAAGCTGCTCACGTCGACGGTGCTGCACTGGGAGGATGGCTCGGACGAGACCACCTACGACCACTGGATGAACGGCGCTATCAAGAACAACTACACGCGCGAGGTCGCCCAGAAGATTTGGGACGATGTTCTCGAGTTCGCATCTTACGCCTTTAACAAGTCGCACTCCGCCGGCTACGCCATCCTGGTTATGCAGACGGCGTGGCTCAAGGCGCACTATCCGCACGAGTACATGGCGGCCGTTCTGACGTCCTACACGGGCAAGACCGACAAGATCGTTCATTACGTCTCGGCGTGCCGTCACGACGGCATCCCCGTGCTTTCGCCAGATGTCAATGAGTCCGGTACCGAGTTCACGGCTACCAAGGAGGGCGTGCGCTTTGGTCTGGCCGGCATCCGCGGCGTGGGCACCGGCGTGGCGCAGGCGATTATCGCCGAGCGCGAGGCGGGCGGTCCGTTTAAGACGCTGCACGATTTTGTCGAGCGCGTGGACTCGAGCCAGGCCAACCGCCGCGTGATCGAATCGCTCATCAAGGCAGGCGCCTTCGACTCCACGGGGTATCCGCGTCGTCAGATGATGCACTTTGTGGACAAGAACAACCCCGAGAACATCATCGATGCCGCGGTAAAGCGCCAGAAGGATCGCGCGAGCGGCCAGACGTCGTTCTTCGATATGTTTGGCGACGTTGAGGGCTCGGGCTTTGAGGTGAGCGTGCCCGATCCGGATGGCCAGGAATGGGACCGCCACCTTAAGTTGAGTCAGGAGAAGGAGGTTCTGGGCATCTATGTCTCGGACCACCCGCTACGCCCGTTTGAGTATGCACTAGCCAAGGCGCGTGACTTCTCGTTCTCGCAGATCGACACCGGCTACGAAGTTCAGAATCCTACGGGCGGCACCATCAACCAGGAGATTCCCGAGGGCAAGGCGCTGTGGTGGGCCGGCATGGTCTCGAGCGTGTCCAAGCGCGTGACCAAAAACGGTGACCCCATGGGCATCGTGCAGCTCGAGGACATGGAAGGCGAGGCCACCGTCGTCGTGTTCCCCAAGACCTACAAAGAGGCCGAGGGGTACCTGTACGGCGAGGTCGATCCCGAGACCGGCGCGCAGCTGTCCGACGCGTTTGTGCGCATTAAGGGCAAGCTCGAGCGCTCGGACCGCGGCGACCAGATCATCGCGCAGGAGATCGTGCCGCTTGAACTCAACGAGGAGAGCAACAAGCCCAAGGTGTTTGAGGTCATGGTGCCTAACAGCCGCTTTAGCCAGGGCAATATGGCGCGCCTGGCCACGGTGCTCACCGCTAACCCGGGCGGCGACCGCGTGGAGATCTTTATCGAGCAGGTGGACGGGCGCGTGCTGCGTGCCGAGGTACCTGCCAAGGTCAACGCGCGTTCGATTCCGCTGCTGGCCGAGGCCAAGGCCATTGTGGGTAACCAGGGTCGCGTGACGGTGATCTAAGCTACCCCGGGTGAGATTGGAGGAAGTGATGGCGCAGGGGACGTTTGTGCAGGCGCTTCGCAAAGAGGCGGCGTTGAGCGGCACCTTTATGAAGGGGCGTTCGCTCATGCTCAACGGTGCCGTGCTGTCGATCGAGGACAGCGGCTCGCGCTTCTCCAAAAACGTGACGGTCGAGGGCACGGTGCGCGGCTCGCGCGGTGACCTGTACAAGACGCACGTGGCGCTCGACATGGACGAGCACGAGGTTATCGACTACGACTGCGACTGCCCCGCCGCATACCGCTATCCCGGTATGTGTAAGCACGCTATTGCCACGGCGCTGGCGTATTTGGATGCCAGCGGCGCCGAGCCCGTCGAAGGTTTGCGCACGCCGGTTCGCACGTTTACGGCGCAGCCGAAACAGCCCGCGCGCGCCGCGTCCGCCGCGCCGGCCGTCAACCCCAACTTTCCCTTCCCGGCGCCCGTCCCCACGAGCCCGAGCCTTGTGGCGGCGCTTTCCGATCTTTCGGACGCGCGCATGGATGAGCTGGCGAGCATGCGCCGCAAGCTTGCCGGTGCCGTTGATCCCGACGCCCCCAAAGCGGCGTTGGAGCCCTCGTTGGTGCCGTACTACAATCCGCTGTTCGCTGACCGCTTTAGCTGGGCGCTCGAGTTCCGCATTCGCTGTGGATCGGTCTCCTACGTGGTCAAGGACATCGACGGCATGGCCGATGCCTACGTGCGCGGCGGCACGTTCTCCTATGGCAAGAAGCTCACGTTTGTCCATTCACCTGAGGCCTTTGACGAAACATCGGCAAAGCTGCTCAACCTTGTTGTGACGACAGTTGCCTATCTCGATGACATCACAAGCTCGCGTTCGGCGTCGTACGACTTTGCCCGCAGCGGTTTTGTTGCCGAGCGTCAGTTGCCGCTGTCCGAGCATAGCATCGTATATGTGCTGGACCTGCTGCGCGGCCAGACCATCTCCTTTGAGCCCGCCTGGTCGCGGGGGATGACGACGCATCGCACCTACGACGTGGCGGTTGAGCTGTCTCCGCAAGGGGAGGACGAGGCGTCCGCTAAGCGCCCACCACTTCTTGCCGCCAAAAACGCGCCCGCGGCCTGTGGTAGCTATGACCTGCGCCTGCCCGCCGATATGTACTGCTTTGCGTCGGGCGATGCCGCCTACTTGGTTGA
>DXMU01000052.1 GCA_019414025.1 Collinsella sp. | reverse complement strand
GTGGCGTGCACGCCACAGCTGTAGATAGTGCCCGATCTGCGCCGATTCGATGCGCTGGTAGGAGCTCGTGGGCAGCGACGTTAAGAACTTCTTTCCGTAGCCCTTCGTCACCAGGCGCGGGTCGGCCAGAATCAGCACGCCGCAATCGGTCGACGAGCGGATAAGGCGGCCGGCCGCCTGCTTGACCTCGAGCACTGCCTCAGGCAGCGAATAGCGCGCCCAAGCGCGGTCTTCGCGCAGGTTGCGCTCGCACGAGAGCGGGTCCGTGGGGCTCGAGAACGGCAGCTTGGGAATGATGACGCAGCGCAGCGTCTCGCCGCTGGCGTCAAACCCCTCCCAGAAGGCCTTAAGCGCAAAAAGCGATGAGGTTGGCTCGTTGATAAACCGGTCGCGCAGGCGACGAGGAGATGAGTTGCGCTGCTGGCAGTTGAGTTCCAGGCCCGCACGAGCCATCTTGGGCTCGACGCGATCGTACAGCTCCTCCATGTCACGCCTGTTGGTGAACAGCGTGAGCACCGAGCCGCCCATGGCAAGATGAGCGTCGACCAGCACGCGCTCGAGCGCCGTAAGATAGCTCTCACGATCGCGCGGATCGGGGATATCGCCCGCAACGACTACAGCCATGTTCGAATCGAAGTCGTAGCTCGAGTCCAAGTGCAGCGATGAGGATGTTGAAGCACTGATGCGATCGAGGCCGACCGCATGGTTAAAGTGTTCAAAGCTTTTGGACACCGTCATGGTCGCCGAGGCAAAGATAGCCGTGTGAACCTCGGGCAGCCACTCGGTTGCCAAGGCCTCGCCAATATCGATGCGCTCCGCGGTCATCGACTCGCCGCCGGCACGCAGCCTGCGATTGACCTGCAGCGAATACACGTAGTGTTCATCGGTGCCGTCAATGATGAGCTTGAGGTTCTCGGCCAGCTCGTGCAGGCGGCGCGAGATATCACCCAGGTCGACAACAACCTCGGGCTTGTCGGCGGCGACGGCTTGTACCAGCGCGTCGACGCTCTTGTCAGCTTGTTCCAATGTGCCGATGGCAGCGTAGGCCGACTGTAAGAAATCATGCCAGTCGTCAGATTCGCGCAGCTCGGGGCCAATCCATAGATTGGCATTGTCATAGCCCCCACGGGCACGGCGACCGAGCTCGCGAACGCCATCGAACACGCCGGCGATCGCCATGCTCGCGCGCGCAACCGTCGACGTCGCCTTGGCAGTAAGGCCCAGATAGAGCGTAGAGCCCTCGGAGGTTGCCAAATCACGGGAAACCTGGCTTAGCGCGCCGGTGCTCGAGCCACCCAGACGCTCAAACAGAACGCGTGATTCGTCCGCCGACACCACGCGCGCCCATTGACGGCGTGCCTCGCGCTCGATGGAATGGGCCTCGTCGATTACCCAATGACGAATCGGGGGCAAGATTCTGCCCTCGGCCGCAACATTGCGGAACAGCAGGGAATGGTTGGTGACCACCACATCGGCATGCGCCGCGCGACGGCGGGCGCCGTGGACTAGGCATTTATCGGGGAAAAACGGGCATAGGCGACGGGCGCACTCGCGCGACGCCGTCGTAAAGTCGGGACGGTTGACGCTGCGCCAGCGAATGCCGAGCGAGTCGAGGTCGCCATCGGCCGACTGACACACGTACGCCATGATGACCGCGACTGCCGTAAGCGTGTCGGCAGGATCACGCTTAGTCGTAATTTCGACTTGGCCGCGGCTCATGCGCTCAAGCTTGCGCAAGCATGGATAGTGGTCATAGCCCTTGAGGGCGCAAAACGATAGGCCTCCGTCCAGCTGCTCAGCAAGTTTGGGCAGCTCGTGATACATGAGCTGGTCGGCAAGATTATTCGATTTAGTCGCGATACCCACCGTGATGTTGTTGCGGCGCGCGGCCTCGGCAAAAGGCACCAGGTAAGCCATCGATTTGCCGACGCCCGTCCCCGCCTCAATCACGCGATGCGTTCCCGTAACGAGCGCGTCACGGACCTCGAGCGCCATCGCGATCTGCTCATCGCGCGGCTCGTAGGTGGGATACATGCGATTGACCAGGCCGCCCGGGGCATAGTCCGCCTCGATTTCCTCGCGGCTCGGCATCTTAAGGACCGGTAGCTCGTCCGCATCAACGCGATCATCGGCCCGATCGGCCTTGAGAACGTCGGCGCGGGCGGCGCTGAGAGAGAAGATGGAACCGGGGTTCTGTCCCGCCAAGAAGGAGAAGATGGGACGATAGGACCAGGGTACGTCGGGGTACATGTCGGCCAGGCGCGCCATCAAGCCCTGAGGCAAGTCGGTGAGCGCCACGAGTAACACGCGCCACACACCACACAAGGCGTCGACATCGGCGTTGGCGCGATGCGACACCGAGTCGCAGCCAAACAGGTCGGCCATGAAAGACAGCTTATGCGAGGCCAGGCGCGGAAGCGCGATGCGCGACAGTGCCAACGAATCGATCCAGATGTCACTGACGTTGACGCCGCCCTTGACCGACTCGATAAACGAGCGGTCGAAGGTGGCGTTATGTGCGATCACCGGGCAGCCGCCGACAAAATCGGCGAGAGCGGCGACAGCCTCAACGGCCGACGGGGCATCTGCCACATCGGCGTTTGTAATGCTCGTGAGCTCGGTAATCTCGGCGGGAATCAGCTGCTTGGGATGCACGAAGGTATCGAAGCGATCGACAACCTCGCGGCCCGAAAGGCGAGCCGCCGATATCTCGATAAGCTCGTTGTCCTGCACCGAAAGACCCGTGGTCTCGGTATCGAGGACGATAACATCTTCCTCGATGAGACCAAACGCTTGGGTTTTGGCGCGCTCGGCAAGCGTGGCATAGGAATCGATGACAAACTGCGGCGTTCCCGACGAAACAGCGTCCTCGATTAGCATGCAACGCCCGCTCGACGAAGTCCCATGCGAATCAGGCTGTCACAGACCTGCGGGAACGTCATGTCATCGGTGTGGCGAATCTCATCCGGATACAGCGACGTATCGGTCATGCCGGGAATCGTGTTGGTCTCGAGGATAACGGGGCCGTCCTCGCTCACGATAAAATCGCTGCGCGAGATACCCAGGCAGCCGAGTGCCTTATGGGCAGCACAGGCAAGCTCCTGGGCACGAGCGTAGTTCTCGGGCGAAATCTGCGCCGGAATGCGATGGATGTCCGTAGGGTCGACATACTTCACGTCCAGATCGTAGAACTCGCAGTCCTCGGGCTTACGGATCTCGACAATCGGCAGGGCGCGCACGTCATCCTCGCCGTATACGCCGACGGTGATCTCGGTACCCTCGATACACTTCTCGACCAGCACTTTGTCGCCAAACTCAAACGCCTTGGCGATTGCCGCGGGCAGCTCGGAGGGCTCATGGACCAGGGAAATGCCATAGCTGGAACCGTTTACAGCCGGCTTCACAAAGCAGCGCTCGCCACAAACCTCGACGATATGATCGATATCGACTTCATCGCCCACCTCGAGCGCGAGGCCGGGGGCAATGGGAATGCCCGCCTTGGCGTACAGGAGCTTCGAGACCTCCTTGTCGGCACCGCAGGCGCTTGCGAGCACGCCCGAGGCCGTGTAGGGGATACCCAAGGTCTCCATGGCACCCTGCATGGCACCATCCTCACCGCCGGCGCCGTGCATGGCGATAAACGCCACGTCGAAACCACCGGTCGCCATGGTTACCATAAAATCATCGGCAGCCGTGTCGAGCAGCTCCACCGAAGTGTAGCCGGCCTCCTTCAAGGCCGCCACGACGTTCTTTCCCGAATTGAGCGAAATCTCGCGCTCAGCGGAATGACCGCCCGCCAAGACCGCTACGTGCATGTTCTCTAGGCTTTTACCCGGCATGGGCAGACTCCTCCTCTATAATTTCTGCAGCTGATACCATATTGTAGCGATACCCTCTACGTTTCCCCAAAATCGAAAGGCTTCCATGAATCCCAGGACTAAATCTCAGGACATTCGCGACTTGAGCCAAAACGATATTCGCGAGCTTGTGGCCGAACTTGGCCAGCCCGCCTTCCGCGCAAAGCAGCTCATCGAATGGCTCTTTGAGAAGAACGTTTGTTCGTTTGACGATATGACCAACCTTCCCAAGGCTTTCCGCGAGCAGCTTAAAGAGGCTTTTGCCTTTGACACGCCGACTGAACTCACCAAGCAGGTTTCTAAAGATGGTTCTCGCAAGTATCTGCTCGAGTACCACGACGGCATTTCCATCGAGACCGTCGGTATGCCCCGTCGTAACAAGCTTTCCGTCTGCGTTTCCACCCAGGCAGGCTGTGGCATGGGCTGCGCCTTTTGCGCTACCGGTCTCAACGGCCTCAAGCGCTCTCTGACCGCTCAAGAGATCGTCGACCAGGTACTTCATGTATCCAACGATTTTGGCGAGCGTGCCACGAGCGTTGTCTTCATGGGCCAGGGCGAGCCGTTTGCCAACTACGACGAGGTTCTCAAGGCACTGCGTATCCTCAACGACCCCGATGGCATCGGTATCGGCGCTCGTCACCTCACCGTCTCTACCAGCGGCGTTATTCCCGGTATTCGCAAATTTGCCGATATCCCCGAGCAGTTCACTCTTGCCGTTTCCCTGCATTCCGCCATCCAGTCGACGCGCAATAAGCTCATGCCCGGTGTTAAGAAGTACACGCTGCTTCGCCTTCACGAAGCGCTTCAGCTCTACACCGAGAAGACTGGCCGCCGCCCGACCTATGAGTATGCCATGATCGAAGGCGTCAACGACACGAATCCCGAGATGCAGGCACTCTGCGACTTCTGCGAGGGAACGCTGTGCCACGTTAACCTGATTCAACTTAACGACATCGAGGGCAGCCCGCTCAAGCCGTCGCCGATTCATAAGGTTGAGGATCTTCAGCGTCGTCTTGAGTCCCGTGGCATCGAGACCACGATTCGTAACTCCCGTGGTAACGATATTGACGCCGCTTGCGGACAGCTGAAACAGCGCTTCAAAGTTCAGAAGAACGCATAGGGGAGTCGCACTCCAAAACGTTTCATGTGAAACATCGAACGGCCCCGGTTGCAGGATATGCAACCGGGGCCGTTTCATTTATTGACCTCAATTTTGAATCAGTTGCTTCCTGTCCCATTTTTACGGCCAAAATAAGGGGCCCTTGTCTCATGAATCAGACAAGGGCCCCTTAGAATATGCTGAGTAATTGTTAGGTACCTAATAGCCTACATTTTCCCATTGGTTGCTAACCCAACCTTGATTAATCTTGGGATTCTTCGTTACCTGAGCAGTACGCATGGCAACATCTTCTGTCATAACATCCATTTTCTTCTTGGATGTATCAACGATATCTTGCGCGCCACGAAGCAAACGACCTCGAAGCTCATCGTCTGTCGCGATCTTATAGCCAGCAAAGGCACCAGCCGCGACAGTCGTCACCAATGCAATCGCAGTAAAAACCTTATTCCTCATCTTGGACTCCTTGATCAAACTGAATCATTTCAGCAAGAATACGAGAGAGCTCCTCCTCGTCTTTAAACTCAATCTCAATCTTATTCTTTCCACGCGAGCTCTTCACACGCACGTTGGTATTAAATACCTGACGGAGTACACGCGCAGCCTTTTTAAAAGACTGAGGCGTTGCAGGCCGCGGCGTCTTAGGTGTCTCTCCGGCAGAAAACAATGGAGCAAGATTTTCTGTCGCTCTTACGGAAAGGCCCTCCGCAACAACCTTCTCTGCAAGTCGAATTCGAGCATCCTCATAGGGAACTGCAAGAATCGCACGTGCGTGACCAGCAGTAAGTTTACCCTCAAAAATCATCTGCTGAACTACTTCGGGGAGATCGAGAAGGCGCAGCGAGTTTGTAATTGCAGAGCGTGACTTGCTTACGGCCTTCGACAATGCCTCCTGGGTCATACCGCTAGCATCGATGAGCTGGCGATACCCCTTAGCTTCTTCAACGGGATTCAGATCAGAACGCTGAAGGTTTTCGATAAGTGCAAGGGCCAGCATCTCTTCATCATTAACATCTTTAATGATGACAGGCAGTTCCTCAAGACCAGCAAGCTTTGACGCTTGGTAACGACGTTCACCAGCAATGATCTCATAGCCGTTTCCGTGCTTGCGAACCAAAAGCGGCTGCAAAACACCATGCTCTTGGATTGACTCACTCAACTCGCGAAGTTCAGTTTCGTTAAAGTGAATTCGCGGCTGATTAGGGTTGGGAACGATATCCTCAATAGGGAGTTTTGTTTCAGATGCGGCATTTGAAGCAGATGCAGCCGAACCACCGGTCTCATATTCGGCCTCTGAGACCAAAGCATTGAGACCACGTCCTAATCCGCCACGTTTCTTTGCACTAGGCACGCTTGATCACCTCTTTTGCAAGGTTCATATACGCTTTTGCACCCTTATTTTGAGGTGCATAGGTAATTACCGGTTCTCCAAAAGACGGAGCTTCGGAGATTTTAACTGTACGGGGAATCAACGTCTTAAACGCCTTATCACCAAAGTACGATTGAACCTCCTCAACAACCTGATTCGACAGAGAAGTACGCGAGTCATACATGGTCATAAGCACGCCATAGGTGTCTAAGCCCTTGTTCAGACGTGATTTGACCATCTTCATTGACTCAAGCAGCTTCGTAACACCCTCGAGTGCATAATACTCGCACTGGATCGGAATCAAAACACTGTCCGCTGCAGTCAAGGCGTTGATTGTAAGCAAGCCGAGCGAAGGAGGACAGTCAATGAAAATAAAATCGAACTCGTCCTGAATTGGCTCAAGCAAATCTTTGAGGCGGGTTTCACGAGCAATTGCGCTTACGAGCTCAATTTCCGCGCCTGCAAGCTGAATGGTAGCCGGAATTACGAATACCTTTTTGCAATTTGTATCAAGAACAAGTGATTCTGCCGGCACATCATTCAACAATGCATCATAGATGCAGCGATCAAGGTCTTCTTTTTCAATTCCGAATCCACTGGTGCTGTTTCCCTGCGGATCAAAATCGACAATCAGTGTCTTACGACCCTGCTCACCCAGTGCTGCTGCAAGGTTTACAGCCGTCGTCGACTTACCGACACCGCCTTTTTGATTGATGATTGCAATGATACGCGTGTCTTTTGCGCTCTTAGAACGCTTAACGTCGCGAAATCCCACGGTCCCTCCTGGTGTGTATTAAAGCTGTCAAACGGAGGATGTTTCACGTGAAACATTCCGATTCGATATCAACCGCCATGTTTCACGTGAAACACTGCAAGTTGTTAGTATCCATTATGTTTCACGTGAAACATCTAGGCAAGCGGATTCTTCTTTGCCATGCCATTTGCACGAGGCAATGAGACAGATGCTGGATGGCTCTTCTTAAGAACAATGAACTCCCTGTGGCCCAAGCCCTCAGGCAAATCGATTGCGTCATTCAGAAACAAAGTAAAGCCGCAAATCTTAGCTGCTGACATGCCGGAAGCAAGCTCCTCATCCGAAGGATTGCCCTTGGTGATAACAAATAGCCCTCCATCTTTGAGGAACGGAGCCGCATACTCAACAAGAATCGGTAGAGGGGCCAGTGCGCGGGCGGTTACAACAGAGAACTGCTTCTTATGGTTTCGAGCATATTCTTCAAGACGATCATGGACCGCATGAGCATGTTTCAATCCAAGAGCATGGACAAAGGAATTGACAGCATCAACCTTCTTGCCAACAGAGTCAATATAAGTAGCTTTACGATGTGTGGCTATGGTTAACGGAATACCAGGGAAGCCCGCACCTGTACCCATATCGAGCAAAGCTCCCTCAGGAGCCTTATTGATATAGGGGAGTAAAACAAGTGAGTCGAGGATATGAAGTACTGCAGCATCTTCTACGTTGAGAATACGGGTGAGATTGGTTGTCTTATTTGTTTCCAAAACCAAATCCAAATGCTTGATACATTTCCTCAGTTCAACATCAGTTACGCTCGAGGAATACTCTTTGCAATAGGAAGTTAGGCGACTCAACATCTCGTCAGCTTGCTGCTCAGTAAGTACTAACAACGAAAGCTCCTTTCTGACAAAAATCAGTGTATCGAGAACTTTTGACAAAAAAAAGGGGACGTGGAAACCACGTCCCCTTAGCATAAGCTCGAGTAGATTATCGAGCAACAATCACCACATGGCGATCGGGGTCAGAACCCTCAGAATGAGTATCGACGGCATCATTGCCACGAAGTGCAATGTGAACCAGTCGGCGCTCGTAGGCATTCATGGGCGGAAGCGAAACACTCTTATGAGTGCGGATGGCACGCTCGGCAGCAGACTGAGCCATGGAGGCAACCTTGTCCTGTCGGCGGCTCTTGTATCCCTCGACGTCCACTACAACCGGATACCTAAAGCCAAGCTTGCGGCTCACCAGCAAAGAGAACATAACCTGAAGGGCATCAAGGGTACGACCATGACGGCCAATGAGAACAGCAAGATCAGGAGCGGTAACATCCAAAATCAGCTCGCCCTCGTCACCCTCGTACTCATCAATAGGAGAGTTGGCGGCATCGAAGTGCGAAAGGATGGAACGCAGAATGGAAATCGCAACATCGGCGATGGTGTCGAGCTCCTCATCGGTCAGCTCTTCACCGGCCTTGTAGCGCTGTGCAATCTCGGGATAATCGCCCGCAATCTGCGGGGCAACCTCCTCAAGCATATCCTCGATGATCTCTTCAGACATAACGTACTCCAAAAGTTAGGTACCTAAATAAGATTGATATCCCGACTACTTCTTCTTGTGCGGGCGCGGTTTCTTCTCGCGACGAGTGACCTCGACCTGCAGCGGGGCGTTCTTAAGACGCTCCTCCTCATCGGCCTTAGCCTTGTCGATAACCTTCTGCGTCACGAAGATCTGCTGGATAACCTGCCAGGCAGAGGACACATCGTAGTACAGCAGAACGCCGACGGGCAGGCTCCATCCCATCCAAAGCATCATGACGGTCATGACGACGGCCATCATGCGCATGCTCTGGGCCTGCTGACCAGTCTGATTGCGAGACATATACAGCTGCGGAATCAGGGTCAAGACAGCAAACAGAATCAGGCAAACCAGCGCAGGCAGCGCAACCATAAAGCCATCGGCAAAGGAAGCGCTCGGCGTGGTGGTCAGGTCGGGCAGGATGTTGAAGAACGAGAACGTGCCGTCGTTAAAGTACTGCGGCAGGTTACGAAGCAGCGTAAACAGGGCAAACAGGATAGGCATCTGAATCAGAAGCGGCAGACAACCAGCCATGGGGTTGAACTTGTTCTCGCTGTAGAACTTCTGCATCTCCTCGGCCTGACGCTGGGGATCGTCGGCGTAACGCTCCTGGATCTCGAGCATCTTGGGCTGCAGCACCTGCATGCGAGCCGTCGACTTGGTCGACTTGAGCATAAGCGGCGTCAGCAGCAGACGGATGATGACCACCAGGATGATGATGGACAGGCCCCAGTCGACCGCAAAGGTCTGGATGAGCTTGAGCAGCTCGAAAAGGATGTTAACGATCCAATCCCACATGTAAGTTTTCCTCCGATAGCGAGTGCCCGCTAGGGCACAGGGTCATAACCGCCGACGTGCAGGGGATTGCAGCGAGCGATGCGCCTCACGGCAAGCCAGCAGCCTCTCAAAACACCGTGCTTCTCAATCGCCTGGATGGCGTATTGCGAGCACGTTGGGTAATAAATGCAAGCGTCAGGTAATAAGGGCGAAATAACCTGTTGATATATGCGAATAGGAGCGATGGCAACACGTCGCAAAACGTGATTGCTCATCGCTCCTCCCCGGCAACGCCGGCGCGTTTCATAAGCGAACGCAACGCCTTGTCCATCTCCTGCGGCGAGGAAACCCTCGTCTTGGGAGTCGCGAACAAGATGATGTCATAACCCGCAACGGGAAATCCGCAGCTGCGAGCGGCCTCGCGCATCACACGCTTAGAACGGTTACGCACGACCGCGCAACCGAGCCGTTTAGCACCAACGAAGGCGACCCTTCCGGAGTCGCCTTCGCCAACCGATTCACATATGGTCATTCGAATCAGAGGGTGATTGAAACGACGCCCCTGACTGAACACATGCTCGAAATCTTGCCGAGACTTAATAGTCTTCATGCGAGATGTGTGTATCGCTGCTAGACAGTGAGACGCTTGCGGCCCTTGGCGCGGCGACGGGCGAGCACGGCACGACCACCCTTGGTGGCCATACGGGCACGGAAGCCATGGGTCTTGGCACGCTTACGCTTATTAGGCTGATACGTACGCTTCATCTTAAGTTCCTCCTGCTGCATTTCGAGTGTCCGCGGGAGCGCGGACGCAGATATAGACACGTGAGCTTGAAGATTGTAGGGAAATCAATGTTCAAATGTCAAGAAATCAAAGGTAAAAGGTTGCGCAGTTCACACGGTTCCCCCATAAGCGCAGCTGGATTTTACGGCGCATAACAACTTTTCACGATATTTCATCGAGTTTTCAACAGGTCATGTTGGCAATGTCGAGAACTTTTCGCCAGTTTTCCAAAGTTTTCAACAGGTTTTGAAAAGTTGTCGAAAGATGAGAAACATTGCACGGTGAGCTACTATTTGTTCGAAACCTTTTGAACGATTGCGAGCGGCATGTCTGACGACTTTTACACCATGGTCGATTCCGGAGACCCGGCACCCGACAACGAGCACATCACCGGCGTGCGCGAAGAGCGTGACGAAGGCGAGCAGACGACCACGCAGGCGCCAAAAGCCATGTACGCCGCACGCATCGCCGTCTATGACGACATGTTGTCGACACCGCGTGTGATCGTCATTGATCCGCAAGATGTCCGCACGTATTTGGAAGAGACGACCAACACCGTCTACCAGTGCATGAAAGAACAAGGTGGCCATATCTCGCTCATGGTCATCCGCGAGATTGTCGAAAACTTTATCCACGCGCACTTTGCCGAGCCCATCATCTCGATTCTGGACGGCGGGGACACCATCCGATTTGCTGATCAAGGACCCGGTATCGACGACAAGGAACGCGCTTTCGACTTTGGCGTTACCAGCGCAAACAGCAAGATGAAGCGCTATATCCGTGGAACCGGAGCAGGGTTTCCCATGGTGCAGGAGTATTTGGAAAACGCCGGCGGCGCCGTGTCCATCGAGGACAACATGGGCAGCGGCACCGTGGTTACGGTAAGTCTGGACCCCAAGCGCGTGCAGGAAATCGAGCGTGCCGGCGGACGCGGTGCTGCCGTGCGGCCCGAGACGGAGCAGTCCACATATCCCCTGCCGGGAGCTTTTGCGCAGCAGCCCATGGCAACGCAGCAGATGCAGCCCCCCGTGGGGCAGATGCAGCAGCCCGGAATGCTTCCTACACAAGAGCCCCAGGCGGCATCGATGTCGATGCCGCCAAACATGCCAGAGGCCATGCCGCTGGCGGATCAGGATGCAGCAGCAATGCAGCAGGCGACGGGGGCACCGGGTGGCCAACAAATGGGCTATCAGCCGTACCATCAGGGATATCCATATCAGCAGATGCCGCCACTGGGGTATGGCCAGCAGTTCCCGCAGCAGTACCAGCAGGGATATCAGCAGCCGTACCAGCAGATGCCGCAGCAGCAGTACAACCCCTGGGCCCAGCAGATGCCTCCGCAGCCTTACCAACAGTGGCCCCAAAGTTTTCAACAGCAAATGCCGCCCATGCAGAGTTCTCAACAACCAGCAGCTCAAATGATGTATCCTAATGCAGCAAATCAGTATGCGCAGCCACAACCGGACGTGTTCGTAAGCGATCGCGGCAACGCCGCGCTGGGCTATCTGGCGCAAAATCAAGCGTGCGGTGCAACCGATCTGGCGAGGGCGTTTGGAAACTCGGCCCCCACTTGGTCACGCACGCTCAATGACTTGGCGCAGGCCGGCTTGGTCATCAAGCATGGCCAGAAATACCATCTGACCGAACTCGGCGCCGCTCGCGTGCGAGCTCAGAGCTAAAGAACGGGAGAGACAGTGGACGAGGAAGCAAGCATCATCCTGGGGGATGCCATCGCCTTTTGCCAGCGCGACGGCCAAGATGCACGCCTCATCAACATGCTGGGGCAATCGCGCGCCATAAGCCTGACCGAAGATACGCTCACGATCGAGGCCCCCTCGCGCTTTGCCATCGCGCAGCTCAAAAAGCATCAGCCGACTATTGAGGCTTATCTGGAAGAAATCGCCTTTGCACCGATTGCGCTCGACATCGTGGCGCCGCAAGGCGCCGCGACGGAATCCGCTGCCGCGACGGCGCCCGCCACGGCTCCCGCTGCTTCCCCGACGGTACCAGCCTCCGCAAGCGACGTGCCGACAATCGAGCACCAGCACAGCGATGTTTCCCGTGAAACCATGGCGCCGTTGCCGACCGCGGCGGCGACGTCAACGAACGCACCCGTCACGCACATGCCCATCGCTCACGACGCAGCGGCGGGCGCGGATTCGGGCATTGCAATCAAGAACACGCTCTCGGCCGATGATTTTCGTCGCATGATGAACCAGATGAAGGGCGGAGCGCCGACCAAATCCACGCAAGCTGCGGCCCCCGCTTCACCCATGCCAGCACCGACCGTGTCGGCCGAGCAGAATACGGATGGAGCCCCGCTCGCCGCGAACTCAAAATTTACCTTTGAGAACTTTGTCTACGGCCCCGAGAACAGCCATGCCTATCGCTCGGCACTCAAGTTTGCCGCCCTCGCGGACGAGCGCGGCACATGCACATCACTGTTCATCTACGGCAAATCGGGCCTGGGCAAGACGCACCTGCTGCTTGCCATCAAAAACGAGCTCGCCGAGAAGTCGCCCGAGATCAAGGTCAAGTACGCCAACTCCCAGGCATATCTGGACGACCTGATGACCGAGTTCGACCGCCAAAAGAAGAGCAACGCCCCCATCATGCAGGCGTACCACGGCGTGGACGTGCTCATCATCGATGACATCCAAAACATCATCGGCAAGCGCGCGAGCGTGGACTACTTTTTCCAGCTCATGGACGAGTTCATCCGCAACAACAAGAAAGTCGTCATCGCGGCAGACCGCGCCCCCAAGGACCTGAGCATGGACGAGCGTCTGACCAGCCGCTTCAACGCCGGCATGCTCTGCCTAGTCGCAGAGCCCAGCTACGAGATGAAATACAAGATCTTGCAGCGCTATTACGAGAACACCATCGTCGCCGCTCCCGAGGCAGGCGACGACTCGCTGCTGGCGGCCTATGGGGGCGACGGCGGGCACCTGACCGATGAGCACTTTAAGCACATGGCCGAGGTGTCGGGCACCAACATCCGCGAACTCGAGAGCTTCTGCGAGCGCTGCGCCGGCGAGGCGGGCGACCGCGAACGCGAGGGCGGGGAGCTCACCTTTGACGATATCGACGCCATCGCCAGCCAGTACTTCGACACATCGGCCAAAAAGATCAACGTGCAAACGGTTCAGTCCGTCATCGAAGAGCAGTACGGCGTGACGCACGAGGAGCTCATCGGCCCGCGTCGCAACGCCAATATCGCCAAAGCACGCCATATCGCTATCTACCTGGCCATCGAGATGTGCGAGATGACGACCACGGCGGTGGGCGCCGAATTTGGCAACCGCAACCACTCGACCGTCAGCACGAGCTACAAAAAGGTCCAGAAGATGATCCAGGAAGACCGCACCGTCACCGAAGACCTTAAGTCGCTGCGCGATAAAATTACACTGCGCTCGTAGGGAAATAGAGACACCTGTTGAAAACTTGTCGAAACCACGGGCATAAGGTGTCTAAAACCCAACCCGCGGTGATGAAAAGTTTTGCGCAGGTTTTGAACGTGGAAAACCACCCCTGTTGCACACAGGTTGCTGTCGATTCTCTTTTTGGGTCTGACCTGCGTCTTTGGGAGTAATCAACAGTTTCGTCAGTGCTATTACTATTATTAAGATATTTATATCTATAGAAAGGTATTAAAAGATGAAGTTCACCGTCAGCCAGAGCTCGCTTACACAAGCCATCGGCGTCGTTATGAAGGGTGTCGCTTCGGCATCCACCCTCCCCATCCTGTCGGGCGTGCTCGTTAAGGCCCAAGACGGCATCTTGGAATTCCAGACCTCTAACTACACCATCTCGATCCGTCATCGCATCGCGGCGCATGTCGAAGAAGAGGGCGAGATGGTTATCCCCTGTAAGATGCTCTCCAATATCACCAAGACCCTCCCCGATGCCCCGGTCACCTTTGAGCTGTCCGAGCGCCAGGTGCTGATTGGTTGCGAGAAGAGCTCTTTCCGCCTGAACACGCTCGATGCTAATGACTTCCCCGAGTTTCCGGCCTATGCCATCGAGAGCGCCGTGGAACTGCCGACCGATATCTTGTCCGAGATGGTCGGCCGCGTGTGGCGCGTCACCTCGACCGACAAGGCCCGCCCCATCCTGGGTGGCGTGCACATGAAGGTCGAGAACAACACCGTGCGCCTGGTGGCGACCGATTCCTTCCGTTTGGCCGTGTGCGATACGCAGGTCGAGACC
This sequence comes from Collinsella sp., assembly GCA_019414025.1. Classification (GTDB taxonomy): domain Bacteria; phylum Actinomycetota; class Coriobacteriia; order Coriobacteriales; family Coriobacteriaceae; genus Collinsella. The sequence continues at coordinate 56,550 of DXMU01000052.1, read as the reverse complement.
TCGACCCTCGAAGGCTCCTTTGAGCTCAACGTTCCGGCTGACGCCTTTAACGACGCACTGAACATCATGGCCAGCCAGGCGACCATCATGATCGGGGCTACCGACACCCAGGTCGTCTTCGAGGCCGGCAACACCACCTACGTGTCGCGCCGCATCGAGGGCGTGTACCCCAACTACAAGCAGCTCATCCCCGATTCGTGCGTGACGAGCGTCAAGATCGACGTCGCCGCCTTTAACGCCGCCCTCAAGCGCGTGGCCGTTATCGCGAGCGCCAACCCCGCCGTCAAGTTCGAGATCGATGTCGAGAACGGGCAGATGGGCCTGTCCTCCATTTCCAATGACCAGGACCTTGCGCAGGAGACGATCGATGTCGAGGCCGAGGGCGAGTCGGGTACCATCGCCTTCAACTACCACTACATCTTCGGCTGCCTCAATGCCCTGTCCAAGGAGAAGGAGATCACGCTGGAGCTCAAGAGCTACTCGCAGGCGGGCATCTTTAAGTCCTACGACAAGATCAACTACCTGTACCTGGTCATGCCGGTCCGCATCTAGCGCTGCGCCATGACCATGTTCGCCCGCGATCTTTCCGTCGCGCACTACCGCAGCTTCGATAGCTACCGTCTTGCCCTGGACGAAGGCGTGACGATACTTGCGGGGCCCAATGCGGCAGGAAAGACCAATCTCATAGAGGCACTGCAGCTGCTGACGAGCGGCGCTTCGTTTAGGCATCCGACCGCAGCCGAGCTCGTCCATGACGGCGTGGGCTCGTGCAAGGTCAAGCTGAGGCTCGAGGGCGACGGCCGCGTGCTTGATATGGGATTGAGCGCGGAGGACGGTAAGCGCTCGTTTAGCCGCAACGGCAAGAGATGCTCTGCCGCCGGTGTGCGCGGGGTTCTGCCGAGCGTGCTGTTTTGTCCCGACCATCTGGACATGGTTAAGCGAGGCGCTAGTGTGCGCCGTGCCGCCCTCGATGACTTTGGCATGCAGCTGAGCGCACGCTATGCCGATCTTGCGAGCACCTATGGGCGCTGCGTGACCCAGCGTAACGCCCTGCTCAAGGAGACCTGGTGCTGCCGCGAGATGCTCGGCGCGTGGAACGATTCGATTGCCCGCGCGGGCTCGGCCCTGCTCGTGCACCGGTTGGCCCTGCTCGACCGGCTGGCGGGCCATGTGCACACTGCCTACGGGCAAGTGGCGTCAGGTGAGGCCGCCAACGTGACCTATGCGTCCACGCTGGGGGATTTGCCCCAGGTCGAGGATCGCGAAGAGCTGAAGGGCTGGGCGTACGAGCGCATGCTGGCCGCCCTTGATGAGCACGCCGACGAGGAAATTCGCCGCGGCGTGACGTTGGTGGGACCGCATCGCGATGAGATTGAGTTTACCGTGGCGGGTCGCTCCGCCCGTTCATTTGCCAGCCAAGGACAGCAGCGAACGTTGGTGCTGTCCTGGAAGGTGGCCGAGGTGGCCGTGGCTCGCGATGTCCTGGGCACCGCCCCACTGCTGCTTCTGGACGACGTGATGAGCGAGCTCGACGGCGAGCGTCGCGGCGCTTTCCTGCGGCTGATCGGCGATGATATCCAGACGGTCATAACTACGACCAACCTGGGGTACTTTACCGATGACCTGCTTGATCGAGCCAAGGTGGTGAGCATGGGTGAGACGTGCTAATTACGAGCGCGAGAGCGAGACAGTCGCCTTCAGCGGGTTTTTGAACGCAGAGCGCCAGCGCATCCTGGCGGCTGCAACGCCTAAGCGCCGTGCGCAGATGGAGGCTGCCGAGGAGTCGCGCACGGTCTATCGCGCATGGAACGCGGTGTGCTCGGGCACGCGCGAGGGGCGGCATGTGACGGGACTGCGCTACCTGCCCGAGTCCAATGAGCTGCTGGTATATCTCGACTCGCCCTCGTGGACGCAGGAAATGACGCTGTTGCGCGAGATCATCCGCGCACGCATGGAGCGCGCCGGCGCGCATGTGGACGGCCTGGTGTTCAAAACCACCGCGCCCGGTCACACACCGCCCGCCGCCAAGGAGCGCCTGCGCCCGGCGACGACCGACCGCCCGCCGGCCCCGCACGCCGACCTAAGTGAGGCCGAGCGTACCGAGATCGAGCGCCAAGTGGCGCCCATCGAAGACCAAAAACTGCGCGAGGCCCTCGAGAATGCCATGAGAGCCAGTGCCGAGTGGGCCAAGGGCGTGCAAAGCAAAAAAGAGCCTTAAATCGCATCTGGTGGCCTTGTAGAGCCAAATACCTTCGTTCCCGAGGGTATTTTTTACGATAAACTAGTAAGGCTGTACACATTTTCTTGACTGAAGGAGGACGTGTGGCAAACGAAAACGATTACGATGGCGGCGAGATTAAGATTCTCGAAGGTCTCGAGGCCGTTCGTAAGCGCCCGGGCATGTATATCGGCTCGACGAGCGCCAGCGGTCTGCATCACCTGGTGTGGGAGATCGTTGACAACTCCGTCGACGAGGCCATGGCCGGTTTCTGCACCGAGATCCAGGTGACGGTCCACGCCGACAACTCCATCACGGTCGTCGACAACGGGCGCGGCATCCCCGTCGACGAGCACCCTGTTAAAAAGATCCCGACGCTCGAGGTCGTTATGACGATCTTGCACGCCGGCGGTAAGTTCGATAACTCGGCCTATAAGGTCTCGGGCGGCCTGCACGGCGTAGGCATCTCCGTCGTCAACGCACTGTCCAAGCGCGTGGTCGTTCAGGTTCGTCGCGATGGCAACACCTACGAGATGGAGTTCTCGCGCGGCAAGACCGTCAAGAAGATGGAGGTCGTGGGCACCTCGGATTCGACGGGCACCACCGTCACCTTCTGGCCCGACGACGAGATCTTCGAGACCTGCATCTACGATTTCGATACGCTGCACAACCGTCTGCAGGAGACAGCGTTCCTCAATAAGAACCTCAAGATCGTGCTGACCGACGAGCGCGAGGCGACTCCCCACGTGGAGGAGTTTTGCTACGAGGGCGGCATCATCGACTTCGTCAAGTTCCTCAACGAGGGCAAGGACGTCCCCGAGGCCTTTAAGGAGCCCATCTACATCGAGGGCAAATCGGACCCGGACGCTCCCGTGGCCAAGATGGGCGAGGTTGAGGTTTCCCTGCAGTGGAATAGCGGCTACGGCGAGAACGTCATGTCGTTTGCCAACGACATCTACACTCCCGAGGGCGGCATGCACCTTGAGGGCTTCCGCACCGCGCTCACCCGCGTGATCAACGACTACGCGCGCAAACAGAACCTGCTCAAGGAAAAAGACGCCAACCTGACCGGCGACGATGTGCGCGAGGGCCTTTCGGCCGTTATCTCGGTCAAGCTGCCCGATCCGCAGTTTGAGGGGCAGACCAAGGCCAAGCTCGGTAGCTCCTATATGCGCGCGCTCACGCTCAAGATCGTGACCGACGGCCTCGCCGATTACTTGGAGGAGCATCCCAAGCCCGCCCGCGAGATCGTCAAGAAGGCGCAACAGGCCTGCAAGGCGCGCAACGCCGCCCGCAAGGCGCGCGAGGCGACCCGCCGCAAGAGCCTGCTCGAGACGGCGTCCCTGCCCGGTAAGCTCGCTGACTGCTCAGTGCGCGATGCCGAGCTGACCGAGCTCTTCATCGTAGAGGGCGACTCGGCAGGCGGTTCGGCCAAGGACGGCCGTCGCCGAGACATCCAGGCGATTCTGCCCCTGCGCGGCAAGATTCTGAACGTCGAACGCGTTGGTGACCATCGCGCGTTCTCGAGTGACACCATCCAGTCGCTGATTACCGCGATCGGCTGCGGCGTCACGACGAGTGCCGGCGACGGCGGCGACTTCGATATCACCAAGGCGCGCTACCACAAGATCATCATCATGACCGATGCAGACGTCGACGGTGCGCATATCCGCATCCTGCTGCTGACGTTCTTCTACAAGTACATGCGTCCGCTGATCGATGCCGGCTACGTCTATGTTGCCTGCCCGCCCATCTTTGGCATTAAGGTGCGCAACAAGATCCACTACGTGTATCCCAACGGCCGCCAGCCCGAAGACGAGATCCTGCGCGACACCATCCAGAGTCTGGGCCTGAATCCCGACGACAACGACGAGGACGGCAAGGCCAAGGATGGCAAGATCACCAAGAAGCGCAAGGGTTATACCGTCCAGCGCTACAAGGGCCTGGGCGAGATGGACCCCAAGCAGCTCGCCTCGACGACGATGGACCCCAAGACCCGCATTCTGCAGCGCGTGTCGATCGAGGACGCCGTGGTGGCAGACCGCGCCGTGCGCGAGCTGATGGGTTCCGAGGTCGGCTATCGCCGCGAGTACATTGAGAAGCATGCCCACGATGCACGTTTCTTAGACGCCTAGCTTTCCCAGGCACCCCATCTTGCCCTTCAGGATTTCGGGCGCCGCACGCAAGGCGTGCGCCCTCATCCTTCAGGGTAACCTGGGGCACCTGGAAAACCTAGGAGGGTTATCCGGCATTCCCGGTAATCCGTCTCCGTGGTAGGGAACTAATGGACCACGCAAACCATGAGGAGGTAACGTGGCAGACGATATCAACAATAACGAGGGCATGGGCGAGGCCGGCGACGCCGGCATGCCCGACGATCTGAGGCGCCTGCTTGCCCGTGCTGAGCAGGGCGAGGACGGCGATCCGGACGCCTATAACCCCGATGCCGATGATGACGAGGAAGAGGACGACGGTGAGCTCGAGGAGAGCTTTGGCGAAGTCGACCGTGGCGCCTCGGCCGGCGAGGATATCAACGGCGGTCAGCTCCAGATTTCGGAGTTCGGTCGCGAGATGAAGCAGTCGTTTATCGAGTATTCGATGTCGGTTATCACGGCGCGTGCCCTACCGGACGTGCGCGACGGCTTAAAGCCGGTGCACCGCCGCATCCTGTACGCGATGAACGAGAGCGGCATCTACCCCAACCGTCCGCACAAGAAGTCGGCGTGGACGGTCGGCGAAGTTATCGGTAAGTACCACCCGCACGGCGATTTCGCGGTCTATGAGGCCATGGTTCGCCTGGCGCAGTGGTTCTCCATGCGCACGCCGCTCATCGACGGTCACGGCAACTTCGGTAACATCGACGGCGACGGTGCGGCGGCCATGCGTTACACCGAAAGCCGCCTGGCCAAGCCCGCCATGGAACTGCTGCGTGACTTGCAGAAGGATACCGTCGACTGGCAGCCCAACTACGACGAATCGCTCGCCGAGCCCGTGGCGCTGCCTGCGCGCTTCCCCAACCTGCTGGTCAACGGCAGCCAGGGCATCGCCGTCGGCATGGCCACCAACATCGCTCCGCATAACCTCACCGAGGCGATCGAGGCCACCTGCTACCTGATCGACAACCCCGACGCCACCGTCGACGAGCTCATGCAGATCATGCCCGGTCCGGACTTCCCCACCGGCGCCATCATCATGGGCAGTGCCGGCATTAAGCAGAGCTACGAGACCGGCCGCGGCTCCATTACCGTGCGTGCCAAGGCACATGTGGAGTCCACCAAGACCGGCCGCAGCCGCCTGGTCTTTACCGAGATTCCCTACATGGTCAACAAGGGCACCCTGCAGGAGAAGATCGCCCAGCTCGTCAACGACAAGCGCATCGAGGGCATCTCGGATATGCGCGATGAGTCCAACCAGAAGGGCATCCGTCTGGTTATCGAGCTCAAGAAGGGCGTCATTCCGCAGGTCGTGCTCAACAACCTGTATAAGTACACCTCGCTGCAGACGACCTTCGGCGCCAACAACCTGGCGCTTGTCAACGGCGTGCCCAAATGCCTGAGCCTGCGCGAGATGCTGCAGCACTATATCGACCACCAGGTCGACGTCGTCACCCGCCGCACTCGTTTTGACCTCAAGAAGGCCCAAGCGCGTGCACATATCCTCGAGGGCTACCTGATGGCCCTCGACCATATCGACGAGGTCATTAGCATCATCCGCTCCTCGCAGACCGACTCCGAGGCCAGCAGCCGCCTGATCGAGCGCTTTGGCTTTACGCCCGAGCAGACCACGGCCATCCTCGAGATGAAGCTGCGCCGCCTGACCGGCCTGGAGCGCGACAAGATCCAGGAAGAGCTGGACGGCCTGCGCCGCGCCATCGCCTACTATGAGGACTTGCTGGCACATGAGGAGAAGATCCTGGGCGTCATCAAGGAAGAGATGCGCGAGATCTCCAAGAAGTTCGGCGACAAGCGCCGCACCGAGATCAGCCAGGTTGAGAAGGACCTGGATGTCGAGGACCTCATCGCCGACGAGGACATGGTCGTGACCATCACCCACACCGGCTATGTCAAGCGCATCCCGGTGGCCGCCTACCGCGCCCAGAAGCGCGGCGGCAAGGGTGTGTCGGGCGTCAACCTCAAAGAGGACGACGTTATCGACGAGATGTTTATCGCGTCCACGCACGAGTACGTGCTGTTCTTCTCGAGCAAGGGCAAGGTCTATCGCCTGAAGGTGCACGAACTGCCGGTGGGTACGCGCCAGGCGCGCGGTACCGCGATTGTCAACCTGCTGCCCTTCGAGGAGGGCGAGAAGATTGCGAGCGTCATCAGCTGCCGCGAGTTCCCTGCCGACGAGTATCTGATGTTTGCCACCAAGAGCGGCATGGTCAAGAAGACCGTGATGAGCGCATATGACCGCAGCCGTCGCGACGGCCTGATCGCTATCAACCTGCGTGACGACGACGCGCTGCTGAACGTGCGCCGCGTGCGCGAGGGCGACAAGATTATCCTGGCCACCACCGCGGGCAAGGCGATCATGTTCTCCGAGGAGCAGGTGCGCGCCACCGGCCGCGATACCAGCGGCGTTCGCGGTATCGGTATGAAGGACGGCGTGAGCGTTCTGGGCATGGAAGTCACTAACGGCAACGGCGATCTGTTCGTCATCACCGAGCGCGGCTACGGCAAGCGCACGCCGGTTGCGGACTACCCGGAGCAGAATCGCGGCGGCCAGGGCGTCTACACCATCCAAATGACCGAGCGTAAGGGTAACCTCGCGGCCATGAAGACGGTGGGCCCGCAGCACGAGCTGTTCATCGTGACGGAAGGCGCGACGGTCATTCGCGTCAAGACCGATGAGATTAGCCAGACTGGCCGCGCCACCCAGGGCGTCAAGATGATGACCGTCGACGACAACGACCGCATCTGCGCCGTAGCCCGCATGACAGCCGCCAAGGAGAAGCCCGAAGGCGAAGCCGCAGAAAACGGCTCTGCCCCCGAAGAAACCCCTGTCGATCTAGGCGACGGCAACGACATGCCAGAGGATCTCCTAGACGAGTAAGAGGCCCTAGCTGGTAAAAATTATCAGACCCCTTATATCGGCGGTCGGCGCACTGCGCGCCGACCGCTTTTTTGACAATCTTGAACCTCGCGTCGGCCCCGGCTGTCCGGCGGCATGCGAAGTCGATCGCGAGTTCCGCACGAGCCGGAGAGCACTTAATGTGCTCTCCGTGCGAGCAGGACTGTCCGAGCAGGCGACTTCGCATGCCGCCGGACAGCCGGGGCCGACACCCCTCAAAGATTTTCAAAAAAGTTGTTGACGCGCGCGTAACGACTCGTCTAATATATCCCTTGCGCGATGGACCTGTAGCTCAGTTGGTTAGAGCGTCCGGCTGATAACCGGGAGGTCACAAGTTCGAATCTTGTCAGGTCCACCACTTTCTTTCGCAATAAACACCCCAGCGAGAGCCGAGTCGCCGCTGGGGTGTTTATTACTGTCTCCGTGGGGGTTTAGCTCAGCTGGGAGAGCGCGGGCTTTGCAAGCCTGAGGTCAGGGGTTCGATCCCCCTAACCTCCACCATGATGGACCTGTAGCTCAGTTGGTTAGAGCGTCCGGCTGATAACCGGGAGGTCACAAGTTCGAATCTTGTCAGGTCCACCATCAAAACTGTGAAGAGCCCTGGGGCGTTGCCTCGGGGCTTTTTTCTTACCTACTGAAAGTAGTCAAAAAAGCCCCGTCCCAAATTAACTACTTTGATTTTGTGTGCTGTGCGAAAGTTTGGGTAGTATAGCTATTCAATGCGGCGGGCTGCCGCGTGTTAACCGCTACGTACCGGAGGTGTTCCATGGTTCGTGTCGACATAGAGACCATCGTCATGGCCGCCGGTCCCGTGCCATCGCTTATCGTACTTCGTGAGCGCAGCAGCAAATCGGACTCGCCCGCGCCGCTGCGTTCCCTTTCCATTCAGACTGGTTCGTTTGAAGCTGCTGCCATCAGCCGCGGCATCGATAGCGGCCGCGCCGAGCGCCCGATTACCCATGACCTGCTGCTCGATACCGTTGACGCCCTGGGCGCCAAGCTCGAGCGCATCGAGATCGTTCGCGCCGAGCCGCCGGTGTTCTACGCGACGATCGTCGTACTGGCCGATGGCGAGGAGCGCAAGATCGACGCCCGCCCCAGTGACGCCATTGCCCTGGCCGTGCGCAGCAATGCCCCCATGTTTGTGGAGGACGACATCATGAATCGCCTGGGCACTGTTTCCACCCACGCCGAGGATGTCGACGACGAGCAGGAGTTCGAGAAGTTCGACGAGTTCGTCCATACGCTCTCCCCCGATGACTTCTAAATGCGGGGCGGCAGGGTTGCGGAGTGTTCGCTGATGGCCAGCGGTATGTCGGCTGAGGCGGCGGCCATTGCGCGCGAGGCCCAGATGCGCTCGGAGGCATCCGAGGCGGCACGCATTGCCTATGTGACGCAGGCCCGCACGCTTCGCGAGCGCCGCGGCTCGTTTATCAAGATGGTTGTCGTCTCCGCCCTTGTCGCGGCAATCTGCTCGCGCCTTCGTGGTACAGTTGGTGCGCTTGGGTTTTCGATTTCAACAGGCTTGGTAATCTGGGGTGTGGTCGATGCAGTAATGCTGACCAACCAGATCAAGGTACTCGACAAGCGCGCGATGGATATGATGCGCGCCCGCGACGCTGCCGCCAAGATCGCCGCCGAGGCACAAGAACTGTAACGACGCCAGACTCGATGGGAAGGTCTAAAGATGGCACAGGATATGCAGGACGCCGGTAACGTCTCCGCCGAGCTCGACGCCATGGTGTGTGACCTGATCGGCGCGTTCTTGGACGACCTTGCCGCCGGTGAAAACCCTGGCGCGGTCGTGGCAATTGAGGACGCTGCTTCCAACCGTTATCTGGCGGCGCTCGACGAGGACGGCGAAGAGGCGTGCCTCGAGGCGGCCGCCAACTTTATCTCCGAGCACAAGATGGGTCTTAAGGACGAGGGCCTGGGCCGTATCGCCCGCTATGCCATCGGCTATACCGGCTGCGTCGAAATTGACGGAGGCTACCACGACGCCCTGCTCGTGAGCTTCTTTGAGACTACGCTCGAGAGCGGTTTTTCGGCATATGTGCTGTATGAGGGCATGGGCGCCGGCGATGGTTTTATGTGGAGCGACCCTGAACCTGCAGGTGAGGAAACCCCTCTCATCTAAAATCGCTAAAATAAACGAGTTTTCGGTAAAAGGCTCAATATTCCCGCTGAGCGTTGTGTCGCTGGGCGGGCCGCATACGCGTGCCGTTTGTATATGGATAGAAGATAGGGGAACTACATGCGCGTAGACAATCTGAGGAACATCGCCATCATCGCCCACGTCGACCACGGCAAGACGACGATGGTCGACAAACTCCTGCGTGCCACGGACGCCTTCCGTGCCAACCAGCAGGTCGAGGACCGCGTCCTGGACTCTAACGACCAGGAGCGCGAGCGCGGCATCACGATTCTCGCCAAGAATATCTCTATCGAGTACAAGGACGTCAAGATCAACGTCATCGATACCCCGGGCCACGCCGACTTCGGCGGCGAGGTCGAGCGCGTGCTGCGTATGGCCGACGGCGCCCTGCTGCTGGTCGACGCCTTTGAGGGCCCCATGCCCCAGACCCGCTTCGTGCTGCGTCACGCTATCGATACCGGCCTTAAGATCATGATCGTCATCAACAAGATCGACCGTCCGGGTGCTAACCCCGAGAAGGCCTACAACGACTGCCTCGACCTTATGGCCGACCTGGGCGCCACTGACGACCAGCTTGAGTTCGCCATGGAGCACGTGGTCTACGCCAGCGCTATGAATGGCTTTGCCCGCCTTGATCCCAACGACGGCAACATGGACATGTATCCGCTGCTCGATATGATCATCGACGACATGCCCGCGCCCGAGGTTGACGAGAACGCCCCGCTGGCCATGCAGTGCGTGACCATCGACCACTCCAACTTCGTTGGCCGTATCGGCATCGGTCGCGTGTATTCCGGCGCCATCCATCAGGGCGATCAGATCCTGGTTGTCAAGAACGACGGCTCCAGCGCTACCGCCACCGTCAAGCAGCTCTTTACCTTCGACTACCTGGGTCGCACCGAGTGCCAGGAAGTCGGCGCCGGCGACATCGCCGCCGTCGTGGGCATCGACCGCACCGATATCGGCGATGTCTACACCGACCCCGAGAACCCCGTTGAGCTCGAGCCCATCGAGATCGACCCGCCGACCCTGTCCATCGTCTTTGAGGCTTCGACCTCCCCGCTCGTCGGTCGCGACGGCGACATCGTGGGCGCCCGTCAGCTCAAGGAGCGCCTGTTCAACGAGGCCGAGAACAACGTGACCATGAAGATCGAGGAACTCGAGGACAAGAGCGGCGTCGAGGTCTCGGGTCGCGGCATTCTGCACCTGTCCGTCCTGATGGAGTCCATGCGCCGCGAGGGCTTTGAGTTCCAGGTCGGCCGTCCCCGCGTTCTGTTTAAGAAGGACGAGAACGGCAACAAGATGGAGCCCGTCGAGCAGGCTGTCGTCGAGTGCCCGGACGAGTACTCGGGCAAGGTCGTTGAGGTCTTCGGCACCTCCGGCGGTATCATGACGAGCATGGACACCTCGGGCATCGTGACGCACCTCGAGCTTAAGATTCCGACCCGCGGCATCATGGGTCTTAAGAATCGCATCATGAACGTCACCCACGGCGAGGGCGTGTTCTACCACACCTTCCTGGAGTACGGCCCCTATGCCGGCGAGATCGGCAACCGCCAGAACGGCGCCATGATCTCCATGACCACCGAGAAGGCCGTCGCCTACGCTCTGGGTACGCTGCAGGAGCGCGGCCAGCTGTTCGTTGAGCCGGGCACCGAGTGCTACGAGGGCATGATCGTGGGCGAGCGCAGCAAGGCGGGCGACATGGTCGTCAACATCGCCCGTACCAAGAACCTGGGCAACCAGCGTTCCTCGACCTCCGATATCTCCGTCCAGCTGGTGCCGCCCCGCACCTTCTCGCTGGAGGAGGCGCTGGAGTACATCGCCGACGACGAGCTGGTCGAGATTACTCCCAAGAACATTCGCCTGCGCAAGCGTCTGCTCAATGCCACCGACCGCAAGAAGGCCGCCGTCCGCGCCGGTCAGGTCAACAAATAAGCGCTGGTCTTTATAGCGTCTAACAAGAAAGGGCGCCGACCGTGATGGTCGGCGCCCTTTTTGTGCACAGGGACTGAGCTGGTCTGCATCACCACAAAGGTGCCTGGCCCCTTTGTGGTGGTCGGCGGCTAAGCGGTGGGGAGTTCTGGCGCGTTAGCCGGCTGCTGCGGCTTAAGGTGGGCGTTGCGCCAGATGATTTGGATGATGTAGCCGAGTGTAAAGACGAAGGCCACGCCGCTGATGAAATCACCTACGAGGGGAAGCCCCGTGAGGGCGCCGGCGATCACGCCGCCGATGGCTGCCATGGCGTAGCGGTTTTGGCTGTGTCCGACCATGCGCGCGACCGCGGTGCCCGTAAATGCCGCCGAGACCAAAGCGATGCCGATGACGCCGCACATGAGGGCGGCGGCGAGCGACAGGCCTGCAATCGAGATGATGAGCAGCAGCACGGCGGGAGCGACGGCGACCGTGCCCAGAAGACCACTTACCCACAGCGGCATGGGTCGCTGATGGAGCATGCCGGCAGCGCTGGCGGTTGCGCGTGGAAAGACAAGCTCAAGCAGGATGGCGACAAAGCAGGTGGAAAGCGCCGCGGCAACGATGCCGCCGATAATGTCGTTGGCCGTAGAGGTGTTCTCGTTCTCGGTCCGGTCGATCTTGAGAGCTCCGACCTGGGCGCCCTCGGCCCGCTCGGGGTCCTGTGAGACGTGGGCGTTCACCGTGCCGGTGATGCGGGCGTTTTTACCCAGGATGAGCTTGTCGGCCCAGACCTCAACATCGCCATCGACGGTGCCGTCGATGGTTACGGTGTCGCCGGCAAGCGCCGCCGATTTGGCGGAGCCGCGCAGGGCGACCGTTTCGCCTGCCGCGTAAAAACAGTTGGCGGTGCTGCCGGTGTTGAGCACGACGTGCTGGCCGGCCACCGTGACGCTGCCATCGATTGCGGTTTTGGCGATATCGATGGTGCGTGCCGCCAGACGGACGGCGCCGCCCACCGTGCAGTCGCGAATTGAGAGGGTATCGCCCGCGGCGATGATATCGCGGTCGATGGACGTATCGTCCAAGTTGAGGGCCTGACCTGCCCAGTACAGGTCACCTTCGACGCCGGACGAATTGGCGTCATTGTCGGTCGCAAGTACGTTGCCTGCGGTGTCCGTGCCGGCGAACGACGCCGTGGGAAGTGCAGTGAGCGCGAGCGCGATGAGCGCGAATGCCATAAGCAGGCAGCGACGCATCTTGTGTGACGGCGCCGCCGCGGTTTGATTGAAAGCCATAGTTGATCCTTTTGTTAGGTGTTCGGCATATACCTAACAGGGTACCCAACGCGAGGGCGCTCTAAAAGAACCTCTCGGTTGCATTTCGAAGGATGAGCCCGCGCCACCTACTTTTTGCGATGCAAGAAGCGCGCGATGTCTTCTTCGGTGGGGCTTTTGATGTCAAAGCGCAGTGAGAGCCAGCGCAGGCCCATGGTCACGACAACGCATACGACCAGCGCGGCGACATTGCTCACGATGCCGCTCATAACGAGACACACGTAGCTTGTCGATCCGGCGATGGCGGCGATGGCATAAAAGTTAGTACGTTGGAAAATGCCCGGAACCACGCCCATAAAGCCGTCGCGCAACATGCCGCCGCCCACCGCGGTGAAAAAGCCCATCATGACGCACACCGCCGGCGCAAAGCCGTAGACCAGCGCCTTGTCTGCGCCGGTTGCCGCATAGATGCCGACCGAGATGATGTCGAGCAAGGGGATGAGTTTTTCGGGCTTGTCGACGATTGCCGGGAAAATGTAGATGATGGCTGCCGTGGCGATGGAGAGCGGCAGCGCCATCGGCTGGTTGAGGATGTAGACGTTGCCCACCTGCAGCGTCATATCGCGCAAAAGACCGCCGCCCAGTCCACAGACCACGGCGAGCGCGACGGCGCCCACCAGGTCGAGCTTGTGCTCGCGCGCGACCAACACACCCGAGATCGATGCAGCGACAACAGCGAACATCTCGAGCCAAAACGGAATGGCGACCATGGCATCCGAGGCATGTGAGGTAACGGTTACGGCGGCGATGACGGGCAAGATGGGGTCCTTTGGATCGTGGGTTTAGACAATGCCCGTACATAGTACATGGTTGGCGGGCGTGGCGACCCTATTGCTCGGTAAACGGTCGGGACCGGGTGGGGGCGTGGCGTTACTGGAATGCCAGGGATCCAAAACATGTACGTCACCCTCCAAAAACGACATTTTTCGACATCTTTGGAGGCTGACGTACATGTTTGGATTGAGCTCACGGCATGAGTGAGTTGATTTACTCACATCCGGTATATTTCCCCACTTCAACGGACATAAGAGTTGGATACCGGCTCAGAGCGAGAGGCCCTCAATGGATACCCCTGTTCTCATTTCGCATAAAACCGCATGGCTTGTCCATCATGCACCCCAGAATTTGGTTCAGTCTCTTGCGCGGCACGACTACCAGATAGGCGCACAAGGCATCTCCACCCAGCAACGTGTTGCGCGCATACGACAGGCCCTTACCGACTGCGGCATTCCGTCCGATATGCTTAAGACTATCGATATCGCGGTTGTATTCGAATTTGAGCGAATTCGTACCAAAGGCGTCGTTTGCCACATTCTTGGACAAAATCTTCCCTACGAGCATATTAACGAGTTGACGCCCGGAATCTTCATCACCGACGAAGCCTTCACCTTCGCGCTCGCTGCCGAGTGGATGGATAGGATCGAATATCTCGAATATGGCTATGAAGTTTGCGGCGATTATCGCATGAGGCTCAATCCCGCCGACCCTTATACCGAGCAACCAGCCACCACCTCCAAGGATGAAATAACCGAACTGCTCGATCGGCACCCCGGCAAACCCGGTGCCACACGTGCACGGCTTGCGCTCAGGCACATCTACGATCACTCGGCCTCGCCTATGGAGACCGCTTCGGCAATCGCCCTCTCGCTCCCAACAAGCGAAGGCGGCGTTGGCATCCGAGGTATCGAACTCAACAAACCGCTCGAGATCCCTCAACGTCTCTGGCATTGCGCCAAAGCTCGAACACTCAAAATCGATGCGCTCGTGACCTATAAGCGCAGGGCGCTCGGTATCGAATATAAGGGCGGTTTTCACGATGAGCTCGAGCGCAAGGGAGCAGATGCGGAGCGAGAGGCCGTTCTCTCCCGAATGGGATATCGAATCGTTACGCTCACTTCGGCTCAGTTCGGCAGCCAGCTCGCCTTTCACCGCGCCATGAACAACATTCGCGAAGCACTCGGCATGCCTCGCTGTACCGACACCGGGTACCAGAGAAAACAAAACGAACTACGCAAGGCACTTATCCGCAACTGGAAAAGCATGCGAGACGAGGAGGCACCTTCCGAATAGTGCCGCTCCCGTGAGCTCAATCCAAACGTGTACGTCAGCCTCCAAAGATGTCGAAAAATGTCGTTTTTTGAGGCTGACGTACATGTTTGGGGAAGCGTGGGATCGAGACGTATTTCGATAACAAAAAAGCTCCCATTCTTGGGAGCTTTCTCAACCAAAATGGCGGAGGAGGAGGGATTCGAACCCTCGTGACCTTATACAGGCCAAACGGTTTTCGAGACCGCCGCATTCAACCACTCTGCCACCCCTCCGCGTGGGGTAAAAACAAAGCAGGCTCGAAGGCCTGCTTTGGAATTAACTGGCGGAGAGTCAGGGATTTGAACCCTGGAGACGCTTTTGACGCCTACACGATTTCCAATCGTGCTCCTTCGGCCACTCGGACAACTCTCCGTTAAATGCGAAAGTCAGTATACACGAGGAATCGCAAAGTGCAAACAGAAAAGTTGGCATTTTTTGAATCGCTTGGCTTCGTGACGGGATCGAGAAGGTCAAAAACGGGCTCTGACCAGCATGGCTGCATACAACAAATTGTTCAAAATAGGTATTTATAGACGACGTGGCAGCAATTTTAAAAATATTTGAACGGTGTTGTGAGCCACTGGTATGCATTTTGCGACCACAGCCTTGCAATGGCTGACCTGCAGTTTGATTTGGTTTGTCCCCACGGCGCCGTATCTTGTCCACAAATCCGTCAAGCTCTTGGTCAGCATTTGGTTGGAATACGCGAGAAGTGCCGTGTAAGCATGGGTATATGTGGAGGTCATGAGGTTGTAGCTGCATATTCTTGCAGCCTGGGAGGTTGAAAGATATTATTACCAAGTCTTTTCCTGCTTCAGGCGCACCTTCACGACCTGAAGCCACATTTGCCCAGAGGAGGTGACAATATGAAGGCTTATGAACTGCTGTTCTTTGTTGACCCGTCGCTCGACCCCGAGACCCGTCTCGCTGTTATGAAGCGTATCGATACCACGATCGCTGAGGGCGCTGGCAAGGTCGACTCCGTTGACGAGTGGGGCAAGCGCAAGCTCGCCTACGAGATCAACGACCTCACCGATGGTGACTACACCCTCATCAACTTCCATGCAGATCCTACCCAGATCGCCGAGCTTGATCGCGTCCTGCGCATCACCGACGCTGTGGTCCGCCACATGATCGTCCGTCGCGACGACCAGGAGTAAGACTGTCGTTTTGGACTGGGCTTGTGCCCCAAGAGGAAGTAGTGAGTTATGAGCATCAATCGAGTGAACATCACCGGTAATCTCACCCGCGATCCCGAGCTGCGCGCCACCGCCGGCGGAACCCAGGTTCTGTCCTTTGGCGTCGCCGTGAACGATCGTCGCCGCAACGCGCAGACTGGCGAGTGGGAGGACTATCCCAACTTTGTCGACTGCACTATGTTCGGCACCCGCGCCGAGGCCGTGAGCCGTTTCCTGGCAAAGGGAAACAAGGTCGCGATCGAGGGCAAGCTGCGCTACAGCTCTTGGGAGCGCGACGGCCAGCGCAGGAGCAAGCTTGAGGTCATCGTCGATGAAATCGAGTTTATGAGCTCCCGTGGTGGCCAGGGTGGCTACGATCAGGGCGGTTACGCCCCCGCAGCTCCCGCGCCCGCAGCACGTCCTGCCGCACCGGTGGCTACGCCGCCCGCGGTCGACGTCTACGATGAGGACATCCCGTTCTAAGGGTTGTTCACCTATTTTTGAGTGAGAGGCGGCTTCGGCTCGCCGAAGTTGCCAAATGAAAGGTATTTTGACATGGCTAATGATTATTCTGCACGTCAGCCGCGTCGTAAGTACTGCCAGTTCTGCAAGGAGAACACTGAGTTCATCGACTATAAGGACACTCAGCTTCTCCGTAAGTACATGACCGACCGTGGCAAGATCAAGCCCCGTCGCGTCACTGGCGCTTGCACGCAGCATCAGCATGACATCGCCAACGCCATCAAGCGCGCCCGCGAGATGGCTCTCCTGCCGTACACCGTCCCCGTGGTTTCCTCTCGTGGCAACCGCGACCGCGGCTAAGAAGGGAGACGCATCATGAAGGTTATTCTTCTCGATGAGATCAAGGGCAAGGGCGGCGAGGGTGACGTCGTAGAGGTCGCTCAGGGTTACGCTGAGAACTTCCTGTTCCCCAAGAAGCTCGCTGTTGCCGCCACCAAGGGCAACCTCAAGCAGCTTGACGAGCGTCGCAACAACATCGCCAAGCGCGAGGCCGTCCGTCTGGCTACCGCCAACGAGACCAAGGCTGCCTTCGAGGGCAAGCAGGTCACCGTTGACGTCAAGGTTGGCGACGAGGGCATCCTCTTTGGCTCCGTTACCGCCGCTATGATCGCTGACGCCATCAAGGATCAGCTCGGTATGGACATCGACCGCAAGCGCGTCGAGCTCGGTAAGCCCATCAAGGTTGCCGGTGCCCACACCGTCGCTATCTCGCTGTACCGCGAGATCAAGGCCGAGGTTGTCGTTCTCGTCGGCGTTACCGCCGAGGAGCTCGCTGCCGAGGCTGAGGTTGAGGAGACCGCTGAGGTCGCCGAGACCGAGACCGCCGAGGTCGAGACCGAGGCTGCTGCCGAGTAGCATTTGCTGCAACGCAACAATCTTGTTCTAAGAAGGGCGCTCTGGGAGACCAGGGCGCCCTTTTATTTTTTTGCGCTGGGTGAGTGTCGTGGCGGTCATTGAGATGCGGCCCCGTGTATGGGACCGTTCATCCGTTTGGTTCGGTGATGATTGCCAAGGCGCGGCTCGATTTATAGCCGTGGCTGATACTATGGATGCTCGCAAGCGATATGAATGAGGATGCTCATGGCATATGACGATAGGGAGACGGGGCTGACGGTCGAGGACCGTGGCTCCAAGTTGGGTCTCCCCCAAAACCAAGATGCAGAGGCCAACGTACTGGCCGCTATGCTGCTATCGCCCGAGGTGGTCGAAGAGGCCCAGGTCGAACTGCAGCCCGATGACTTCTACCGGCCCATTCATAAGACCATCTATACCGCGATGGTCGATATGTACAACAGCCGCATCCCCATCGACTCCATCTCGCTGATCGATTACCTGCGAAGCATCAACAAGCTCGATGCCGTGGGCGGCGAGGCATACATTTTGGAGCTGATGGGTCAGACCCTGTCGCTCGTCAACTGGCAGCACCATGCCGCCATCGTTCGTCGCGACTCGATGCTGCGCGAGCTGATTGGCGCCACCAACGAGATCAACGCGCTGGCCTACAACGCCCCCACCGACACCAAGGAGGTCGTGGAGCTGGCCGAGAGCAAGCTGCTTAAGGTCACGGCGCGTGAGGTTAAGTCGAGCTACAAGACGCTGACCGAGTTTATGGTCGAGGCCTATAACGAGGCCGAGGAAGTGTGCAAGGCCGGCGGTCAGGCTGCAGGCGTGCCCACGGGCTTCCCGTCGCTCGACCGTATGCTCATGGGCTTCCGCGAGGGCCAGCTCATCATTATCGGCGCCCGCCCCGCCGTGGGTAAGACGTCGTTCGCCCTGAACTTGGCGCTCAATGCCGCCGCTGCGGGCTATACCGTCGGCTTCTTCTCGCTGGAGATGTCGGGCAAGGAAATTGCCCAGCGTCTGATTTGCGCCTATGCCATGATCTCGATCAGCGACTTCCGTACGGGCCGCATTAGTCCCGAGCAGTGGGCCAACATCAATGAGGCCACGCAGACGCTGTCCAAGCTCGATATTCTGATTGACGATACGCCCGGCACCACGGTGACCGAGA
Organism: Collinsella sp.; assembly: GCA_019414025.1. Taxonomy (GTDB): domain Bacteria; phylum Actinomycetota; class Coriobacteriia; order Coriobacteriales; family Coriobacteriaceae; genus Collinsella. The sequence continues at coordinate 38,057 of DXMU01000052.1, read as the reverse complement.
TTCGCGCCAAGAGCCGCCGCATGCTCCATAACAAGGAGAAGGCCATCATCATCCTGGACTACCTGCAGCTGGTGAGCCCCCCGCCGGGACGTCGTTCCGAGAGCCGCACCGTCGAGGTCTCCGAGATGTCGCGTGGCCTGAAGATTATGGCCAAGGAGCTCAAGATTCCGCTGATCGCGCTGTCGCAGCTGTCGCGTCAGGTTGAATCCCGTACCGGCAAGCGCCCGCAGCTGTCCGACCTGCGTGAATCGGGCTCCATCGAGCAGGACGCCGATATCGTCATGTTCTTGGACCGATCCGCCGACGAGGCCGAGGCCTCGCGCGACGACCGACCCGACGAGGGCGTTACGCGTATCGTCGTGGCAAAGAACCGTTCGGGCCCGATCGGCGACGTCGACCTGATGTTCCTGCCGGCATCCACCAAGTTCTATGAGCTTGATGGGGCGCATACCGAGGAGTAGGACAGGCGCCCGTTGCACGGGTATACTGGGAATGTTTTGTGCTTCTGCGCGCTTGCGGTGCGCGGACAGTCCATGAATGTGAGGAGTAAACATGCCGTCAACCGTTTTGGTCGGTGCCCAGTGGGGCGATGAGGGCAAGGGTAAGATCTGCGACCTGGTCGCCGGCGACTTTGATGCCGTCGTGCGCTATTCGGGCGGCAACAACGCCGGCCACACCATCGTCGTCAACGGCAAGAAGTACGGCCTGCACCAGGTGCCCTCCGGCATCATGTATTCCGACCACGTGTCGGTGATCGGTAACGGCTGCGTCGTCAACCCCAAGGTCGTCCTTGAGGAGATCGACATGTTCGAGGCCGACGGCATCACCACCAAGAATCTCAAGATCAGCGGCAACGCGCATGTCATCATGCCGTACCACATCGATCTGGATGGCGCCTTTGAGCAGAAGCTCGGCAAGAAGAACATCGGTACCACCAAGCGCGGCATCGGTCCGTGCTACCAGGACAAGATGGCCCGTATTGGCCTGCGTATGCAGGACATGCTGGATGAGGCGCTGTTCCGCGATAAGCTGGAGACCGCTCTTGCCCGCGTGAACCCCGAGCTAGAGCTCATCTACAGCCTGCCCACCTACACCGTGGATCAGATTTGCGATGAGTACCTGCCCATGGCCGAGCGCCTGCGCCCCTACATCACCGAGACGAGCCTGCTGCTCAACAACATGATCGATGAGGGCAAGGATTTGCTGTTTGAGGGCGCCCAGGCGACGCTGCTCGACATCGATCACGGCACCTATCCGTACGTGACGTCTTCTAACTGCACCGCCGGCGGCGCCATTACCGGTTCCGGCGTCGGCATGAAGAACGTCGACCGCGTGCTGGGCGTCATGAAGGCCTATATCACCCGCGTCGGTTCGGGCCCCATGCCCACCGAGCTTTCCTATGAGTCCGAGGCCGGCCACACGCTGACCGAGGAGGGCTACGAGTACGGCGTGACCACCGGTCGCCGTCGTCGCTGCGGCTGGTTTGACGGCCCTATCGCCAACTATGCCTCGCGCGTCAACGGCCTCACCGACATCGCCGTGACCAAGCTCGACGTGCTTTCGGCCTTCGACACCATTAAGGTGTGCGTTGCCTATGACGTCGACGGCGAGCGCTACACGAGCGTGCCCGAGCACCAGGTGCGTTTTGAGCATGCCAAGCCCATCTACGAGGAGCTCCCTGGCTGGAAGTGCGACATCACCGGCTGCCGCAGCTTTGATGAGCTGCCGCAGGAGGCTCAGGACTACGTGGCATTTATCGAGGATCTGGCACACACCCGCGTGACGTTCATCGGCGTCGGCGCCGGTCGCGAGCAGATCATCAACCGATTCTGGAAGTAATCGGCGTTATTTGGTTATTGCGATATACCCCTTTGCAGCCCAGATGGGCGGCCGAGGGGTATATTTGCTTGTAATGGGCCCGCGCGGAGCGGGCCGGTAATCCATAGAGGAGGCACCCTTGAAGGCGGACACTCAAACCATCGACATCCTGTTGTTGGGCAGCGGCGGCCGCGAGCATGCTCTGGCAGCCAAGCTCGCAGCATCACCGCGCGCCGGCAAGCTCTACATCGCGCCGGGTAACGGCGGCACCGCGAGCTGCGGCGAGAATGTGGTTCTCGACGATTGCGATCCTGCGGCCGTGGCGGCGTTTGCCCAGAGCCATGGATGCGGACTCGTGGTGATTGGCCCCGAGGCTCCGCTCGTGGCGGGCGTTGCCGACGCCGTCCGCGCGGCGGGCATCCCGTGCTTTGGCCCGGGTGCCGAGGGCGCCCAGATGGAGGGCTCTAAGCTGTTCTCCAAGCAGCTCATGGAGCGCGCCGGTATCCCGACGGCAGCCTATGGTTCATTTACCGACGAGGCTTCGGCTCTTGCCTATGTGCGCGAGCAGGGCGCTCCGCTGGTCGTCAAGGCCGACGGCCTTGCCGCGGGCAAGGGCGTTATCGTGGCAACCGAGCTTTCGCAGGCCGAGGAGGCTGTGCGTGAGTGTTTTGGCGGCACCTTTGGCGATGCCGGCAACACGGTGGTCATCGAGGAGATGCTGACCGGCCCCGAGTGCTCGCTGCTGGCCTTTACCGACGGCAAGACCGTGTGTCCCATGGCCACCTCGCAGGATCACAAGCGTGCGCTCGAGGGCGACAAGGGCCCCAACACGGGCGGCATGGGCGTCTACAGCCCGGTGCCCATCGTGACCGACGAGGAGCACGCCACCATGGTGAAGGTCATGGGGCAGACCGTGGCCGAGCTTGCTGCCGAGGGCATCGACTACCGCGGCTGCCTGTATGGCGGCTTTATGCTCACCCCCGCCGGCCCCAAGGTGCTGGAGTTCAACGCCCGCTTTGGTGATCCCGAGACTCAGGTCGTGCTCCCGCGCCTTAAGAACGACCTGGTCGAGGTCATGCTGGCTTGCGCCAACTGCGAGCTCGATCAGATTGAGCTCGACTGGCGCGACGAGTGGGCCGTGGCCGTTGTCCTGACGAGCGCGGGCTACCCCGGCAGCTACGAGAAGGGCAAGGTCATTACCGGTATCGAGGATGCCGAGGCCATGGAGAACGTGACGGTGTACCACGCCGGCACCGCCGTGGTGGATGGCCAGCTTGTGACCAACGGCGGCCGTGTGCTTGCCGTGACTGCACTGGGCGATACGTTCGAGAACGCTCGCGACCTTGCCTACGAGGCCTGCGAGAAGATTGATTTTGAGGGCAAGACCCTGCGCCACGACATTGGCCTGCGTGCGCTGCGCGGCCGTGACGCCTGGGATGCCTAAAATCCGAGAGGAATGAGACGGATGGACGAGAAGAACGAAGAGCTCGTGGACGCGCAGATCGTCGAGGAAGACGGCCGCATGTATGGACACGCCGAGGGCGAGCCTGGTGGCGAGGTCGCTGACGAGCCGGCGCTGGTGCTGGGCGACGACGACCCGCATGACGCCCTGCTGCACGAGAAGATTCTTTCGGAGGAGTGCGCCTGGAAGGGCAAGATCCTCGACGTCCACCGTCTTGAGGTTGAGCTGCCCAACGGTCACCGCAGCGCCCGCGATATCGTTCGCCATCCGGGCGCGGCGGCCGTTGTGGCACTGACCGAGAACGGCAAGATCGTGCTGGTACGTCAGTATCGCACTGCCATCGACCGCGTGACGGTCGAGATTCCCGCCGGCAAGCTCGATCCAGGCGAGGACCCGCTCGATTGCGCCAAGCGCGAACTGCATGAGGAGACGGGCTTTAGGGCTGGTCGCATTCGCTTTTTGACGTCGATTGTCACGTCCTGCGGTTTTTGCGATGAGATCATCCACATCTACTTGGCTACCAAGCTCGAGTTTGATGCGCCCAACCCCGATGATGACGAGTTTGTCAACGTGGACCTGGTGCCGCTGCACGAGCTGATCGACGCCGTGCTCGACGGCAAGATCGAAGACGCCAAGACCGTCGTGGGCGCCTTGGCCTGCGATAGCATCGCGCACCGCTTGGGTGGGGCCGAGCTCTAGGTTACGCGGTTTTACCAAACCGCGTAACGAGTCGACGCTGCAAACGCCCCTAAGCGGCAATCTGCCTTTCAATCGTCGCTCGCGTACCGAAGTACGCGTCGCTCCTCTTTCAAGGCACCTTGCTCGCTTAGGGACGTTTTCGCTGACGCTGCCAGAACATCGGCGTTATGCTTGTTGGGACGCTTTGTTTTCAGCCTGACCGGTTCAACCGGATTTCTCACGCTATTTATTTCTCTTCGAGGATTGCATGTTTAAAAGGTTTCTTTCGTATTACAAGCCCCAGATGGGGCTTTTTGTTGCTGATACTGTTTGTGCTCTGGTGCTTGCCGCCATTGACCTGGCGTTCCCCATTATCCTGCGCAATCTGACCGGTGGGCTGTTTACCCAGGGTCAGGCTGCCATTATGCAGGCGCTCGGCATGATCGCGGTGGGCTTGGTGCTGATGTATGCCATCCGCTGCGCCTGCCGCTATTTTGTGAGCTATTGGGGTCACGTGATGGGCGCGCGTATGGAGTCCAAAATGCGCGAGGACCTGTTCGACCAGTATGAGCGCTTTAGCTTTGCGTACTTCGACCGCAACAGCTCGGGCGACATGATGAGCCGCGTGGTCAACGACCTGTTCGATATCTGCGAGGCGGCGCACCACGTGCCCGAGTGGATCATCATCTGCGGCATCGAGATTATCGGCTCGTTTGTGATCCTCTTTACCATCGCCCCGGTGCTGGCGCTCGCCATGGCCGTGGTGACGGCGGCGTTTGCGGTCATCATGTTTTGGCAGAACATGCGCATGCGCGAGGTCTTTAGCGACAACCGCAAAAAGATCAGCGGCATCAATGCGCAGCTGCAGGATTCGCTGGCGGGCATGCGCGTGGTCAAGAGCTTTGCCAATGAGGAGACCGAACGCTTCAAGTTCCGCGCCTCAAACAATCGCTATCTTTCGTCCAAGGAGAACATGTATCACGCCATGGGCGTCTATACCGCGACGTATGGCCTGCTTTCGGGTGTGCTCTATGTGATCGTGGTGTTGCTGGGCGGCTGGCTGGTCGCCCAGGGGCAGCTGCAGGCGGTCGATATGGCGACCTTTGCACTCTATATTTCGCTGTTCTGCACGCCGCTCGAGACACTCGTCAATTCGGCCGAAACGTATCAGAAGGCTATCGCCGGCTTTAAGCGTATGGACGAGGTGCTCTCGACCGCGCCGGATATCCAGGACAAGCCGGGCGCTACGGATCTGCAGGTGACTGCCGGCGCCGTGGAGTATCACGACGTGTGCTTTAACTACGAGGATGTTGAGCTGGGCGAGGGCGATGCCGACGAGCGTACCGTTATCGACCATATGGACCTGTCCATCAAGCCCGGGCAGACCATCGCTTTGGTTGGCCCTTCGGGCGGTGGCAAGTCCACGACCTGTTCGCTGCTGCCGCGCTTTTATGACGTGGCCGCCGGATCCATTAGCATCGACGGCCAGGACGTGCGCGATGTGACGCAGCAGAGCCTGCGTCGCGCCATCGGCCTGGTGCAGCAGGATGTCTATCTGTTTGACGGCACGATTGGCGAGAACATCGCCTACGGCAAGCCGGGCGCTACGGCAGGAGAGATCGCCGAGGCCGCCCGTCGCGCCAACATCGATGCCTTTATCGAGGCGCTTCCACAGGGCTATGACACGGTCGTGGGCGAGCGCGGCAGCCGTCTTTCGGGCGGACAGAAACAGCGCGTTGCCATCGCGCGCGTGTTTCTCAAGAATCCCAAAATCTTGATCTTGGACGAGGCGACGAGTGCTTTGGATAACGAGAGCGAGGAGGCGGTCCAGGAGTCGCTCGAAGAGCTGGCACGCGGCCGTACCACAATCATCATCGCCCACCGTCTCTCGACCATTAAACACGCCGATGAGATTGCGACCGTTGAGCATGGTCGCGTTGTGGAGCGTGGCACGCACGAGGAGCTTCTCGCCCGTGGCGGCACCTATGCCCGTTACTATCGAATGCAGTTCGAAGGTGCGCGTGCGCACGAGCTCGACTGATTGATATGACAGGAAGTTTATGGCTGACAAGAACCCTTTGACTCCGGAAGAAGTGACGGAGTTATTCTCCGAAATCGATGCATCCGGTGTCTTGGATCCCACGCTTGCCAAAAAGCGAACCGAGCGCATGCGTGAGAAGGAGGCTGCGGCCAAGCGCGGTGACAAAGCGGCGCTAGCGCAGCTGCGCAGCGAGGACCGCGCGAGCCAGGCAAAACATATCGACCCGCTGTCCGAGGACGATCCTTCGGGCTCGCAGGTGAGCCATACCATTACGAAGACTGCCATGGCCGTGGTTATCGGCATCTTGGTGCTGATCGTGGGCATGCAGATTGGCTACGGCGTGATGCGTCGTCTGAACACCGCCAACCTGTCCGAGAGCGTTTCGGTCGATACCGTTTCGACGGCGCTGAAGGGCGGCCTCGAGTGGGGCAACGGCTTTACGCAGTTCCCGCTCGACTTTACCGTCGATGAAGCCGATGAGCGTACGGGCACGGTCGAGGTGACGGTGTTGGACACATCGTCTGCCAACGAGCTCGAGCTGCTGTCCAACGGGCAGATTCAGGCCGCGGCGCTTGCGACCAACGCGTTGCTCAACGATAAGATCGACCGCGTGGTGTATAACGTGCATGCCTATATCGACGAGGATAGCAACATTCAGCACGATTCCTTCTTTGGCATGTTTCCCGCCCAGGGCCACCAGAGCGCCATTTTGACGTTCGTGTGGACCAAGAGCTCATCCAACGCCACGAGTATCGACTGGAAGATGCGCATCGTGAGTATGGATGACACCATCGCCGAGCGCATTCAGAAGCAGGTGAACTCGGTGTCGTCGTTGATTGAGGATCCGGTGGTGAGCCAGACCAAGATTGACGAGGAAAAGGCCGAACGTGACCTGGAGCATCGTCTGCGTGGTCGCGAGATTTTCCGCGGCGGCAAGCCTGACCGAACGCCGTCCGATCTGCTGGGACAGGACAAGAAAAAGTAAGACGCCATCATCCCGCGTGAGCCACAAGCCCCGCGGGATGATTTTTCTGGGACGGGGATTAAAAAATCATTATGCATAGAAAGTCATAATTATCATTTCGTAAACATTTCGATGAAATTAACGCCATGAGGCATGCTTGCGGTTACAATACCGCGAGGCCTAACTACACACCTTTAAGCCGGTCCTGTGAGACCGGGAAGGAGAATTATGGCGAACAACCATACTGCGGGCGCTGCCGCCCGCACCTTCGCGCCCAGCGAGCTTTGCCAGCGTATGCTGGCCAAAACCAGCAAGGGCACCTGCGGTCCCTGCATCCTGTATCTTGAGGATGGGACCATTTTTTATGGACGTGCATGCGGCGCCGAGGGCACCGCGACCGGCGAAGTCTGCTTCAACACCTCGCTCGAGGGCTACTTTGAGGTCATGACCGACCCGAGTTATGCCGGCCAAATCGTAACCATGACCTATCCGCAGATCGGCAACTACGGTATCGACGAGACCGATGTCCAGTCGGTCTTCCCCGGCGACGCCGTGCGCCCTGCGAGCGCTCCGGCTATGCGCGGCATGATCGTTCGCGATATGTGCGCCACGCCTTCTAACTGGCGCTCGGCCGTCAGTGTACCGGAGTACCTGCGCGCTCACGGCATTGTCGCTATCGAGGGTGTCGACACCCGCGCTCTGGTGCGCCATCTGCGCGACAATGGTTCCAAGATGGGCATTATCTCGACCGAGATCTTCGACGTCGACGAGCTTGCCGAGCGTCTGGCCGCAGCGCCCACGCTGGTGGGCGAGAACCTGGTCAAGACCGTAAGTTGCCCCGCGCCCCACGAGTTTGTGGTCGCCGACCTGCCTGCCACGCATGACTTTGCGCTTGCGGTTGCCGCTCCTGCCCGTCACAAAGTGGTCGCCTACGACTGCGGTGTGAAGCGCGGCATTCTGGAGGGCCTGGTCCGCGCCGGCTGCGACCTTACCGTCGTGCCGTGGGATACGCCCGCGAGTGAGGCGCTCGACATGAATCCCGATGGCGTCTTTTTGTCCAACGGCCCCGGCGACCCCGACGCCGTGGTGGAGACCTACGAGCAGGTGCAGCAGCTGATCGGCAAGGTGCCGGTCTTTGGTATTTGTCTTGGTCACCAGATGATCAGCCTGGCCTGCGGCGCCCAGATGGAAAAGCTTAAGTTCGGTCACCGCGGTGGCAACCAGCCGGTCATGAACCTGGTAAGCCGCCGCGTGGAGATCACCGCGCAAAACCATGGCTTTGGCCTGCTGTTCCCCAGCTTAGGCAAGCTTGTCCCCGAGCTTTCCGACGGCGAGACCGAGCATGCGGCCGATGGAGATCTGCGCGTCTGGGTGCGCCGCGGAATCGCGCCGGTCGTGATGAACGAGCGCTTTGGCCGTATTCGCCTAACACATGTGAATCTCAACGACGGCACCGCCGAGGGCATCCAGCTGCTCGACGCCCCGTGCTTCTCGGTCCAGTACCACCCCGAGGCCTCGCCTGGCCCCACCGATGCCCACTATCTCTTTACCGCCTTTACGCGAATCATGGACGGCGAGGAGAACTACCTGGACATCGACACCGCGAAGGACCGCCTGGCTGGCTGGAATTTCGCCGAGACCGCCGCGACCGAGACCGAGGAGAACTAACATGCCGAAACGTACTGACATCAAGCGTATCCTCGTTATTGGTTCGGGCCCCATCGTTATTGGCCAGGCATGTGAGTTCGACTACTCCGGCGCCCAGGCCTGCAAGGTGCTCAAGGAGGATGGCTTTGAGGTCATCTTGGTCAATTCCAACCCGGCGACCATCATGACCGACCCGGGTCTTGCCGACCGCACCTATGTCGAGCCCATCACCGCCGAGTTTATCGAGCGCGTGATCAAGAAAGAGCGCCCGGACGCGCTGCTGCCCACGCTGGGCGGCCAGACCGGTCTGAACGCCGCCGTCGAGCTGGCGAAAGACGGCACGCTCGACAAGTACGGCGTCGAGATGATCGGCTGCGACCTGGCCGCTATCGAGCGCGGCGAGGACCGCAAACTCTTTAACGAGGCCATGGCCGAGATTGGCCTGGAGGTCGCGCGCTCGGGCTATGCCTACAGCGTGGCCGACGCCGAGGCTATCGCCGAGCGCGTGGGATATCCCTGCGTACTGCGCCCGAGCTTTACCCTCGGTGGCGCCGGCGGCGGCATCGCGCATACCCACGAGGAGCTCGTCTCCATCGTGAGCCAGGGCCTTGAGCTCTCGCCTGCCCATGAGGTGCTGGTCGAGGAGTCCATCGAGGGTTGGAAAGAGTATGAGATGGAGGTCATGCGCGACCACGCCGGCAACGGCATCATCGTGTGCTCCATCGAGAACCTCGACCCCATGGGCGTGCACACCGGCGACTCCATCACCGTGGCGCCAGCGCAGACCCTCTCCGACCTTGAGTACCAGCGCATGCGTGTCGCGTCGCTCGCCATTCTGGAGAAGATTGGCGTCGAGACCGGCGGCTCCAACGTGCAGTTTGCCGTGAACCCCCAGACCGGCCGTCTGATCGTCATCGAGATGAACCCGCGCGTGAGCCGTTCGTCCGCACTGGCCTCCAAGGCCACGGGCTTCCCCATCGCCAAGGCCGCCGCTCGCCTGGCCGTGGGCTACACGCTCGACGAGATCGTCAACGACATCACCAAGGCAACGCCCGCCTGCTTTGAGCCCACGATCGACTACTGTGTGGTCAAGGTACCGCGCTTTGCCTTCGAGAAGTTTAAGGGTACCGACCCCACGCTCACCACGCGCATGAAGGCCGTGGGCGAGATTATGGCGATCGGCCGCACCTTTGAGGAGGCCTTCGGCAAGGCCATGCGCTCACTGGAGGACGGTCACCAGGGCATCTGCGCCGGTGGCAAGGAGGGTGCCGACAAGCTGAGCGACGATGAGCTCGCTCAGGCCGTGGCAACCCCGACCGAGCACCGCATCTTCTTTGTGGTCGAGGCCCTGCGCCGTGGCTGGGACATCGCCCACATCCATGCCATCTGCGGTATCGATCCGTGGTACCTCAACCGTATCAACGACATGGTGCAGGTCCAGGAGAGCATCCGCGGCCTGCGTGTGGAGGATATCGACGCCGACGCGATGCGCCTGCTCAAGCAGTACGGCACGAGCGACGCCGAGATTGCCGCGCTGACCGGCTCGGACGAGCGCTTTGTGCGCGCCTATCGCAAGGGTCTGGGCGTGGTTCCCAGCATGAAGACGGTCGATACCTGCGCTGCGGAGTTTTCGAGCGCCACGGAGTACCACTACAAGACGTACGAGAACATCTACCGCACGAGCCCGGATGCCAAGAAGTGCGTGGCTCCCGACGAGACCACGCCGGCGGACAAGCCCAAGGCGATGATCCTGGGCGCCGGCCCCAACCGCATTGGCCAGGGTATCGAGTTCGATTACTGCTGCGTGCACGCGAGCTACGCGCTGGCGGCCCGCGGCTTCGAGACCATCATGGTCAACTGCAATCCCGAGACCGTCTCGACCGACTATGACACGTCCGACCGTCTGTACTTTGAGCCGCTCACCTACGAGGACGTCATGGATGTCATCGATGTTGAGCGCCCCGACGGCGTCGTGGTGACGCTCGGCGGCCAGACTCCGCTTAAGCTGGCACGCATGCTCGAGGAGAGCGGCGTGAACATTATGGGCACCAAGCCCGATGCCATTGACTTTGCCGAGGACCGCGAGCGCTTCGCCGCTCTGCTCGACAAGCTGGGCATCATGTACCCGCCGGCGGGCCAGGCAACCTCGTTTGAGGAGGCCGAGGCCGTGGCCGCGCACATCGGCTACCCGCTACTGGTGCGTCCGAGCTACGTGCTGGGCGGCCGCGGCATGATGATCGCCTACGATGCCGAGCATCTGCGCGATTACATGGCCGAGGCCGCGCGCATTAGCCCCGACTACCCGGTGTATCTGGACCGCTTCCTGGAGGGTGCAATCGAGTCGGACGTTGACGCTCTGTGCGACGGCGAGGAGGTCTACATTGGCGGTATCCTGGAGCATATCGAGGAAGCCGGTATCCACTCCGGCGACTCCGCGACTTGCATTCCGCCGTTTAGCTTTAGCGAGAGCCTGCAGGAGAAGCTCCGCGAGACCACGCGCCGCATCGGGATGGCGCTGGGCGTGCGCGGCCTGGTCAACGTGCAGTACGCCATTAAGGGCGAGACCGCTTACGTGATTGAGGCCAACCCGCGCGCAAGCCGTACCGTGCCGTTTATCTCCAAGGCCACCGGTGTGCCGCTGGCCAAGTGCGCGGCGCGTATCATGGCAGGCGATTCCATTGCGAGCTTGGGCCTGCCGAGCGACGAACGTCAGCTCGATTGGTTCTGCATGAAGGAAGCCGTTATGCCCTGGGGCCGTTTCCCGGGAGCTGACGTTATCCTGGGGCCCGAGATGAAGTCGACGGGCGAGGTCATGGGTATCGCCAAGAGCTATCCCGAGGCATACGCCAAGACGCAGCTGGCGATCGACTACAAGCTGCCCGACCCCAGTGCCGGCAAGGTATTCATCAGCGTGTGCGACCGAGACAAGCGCCACATCCTTTCGGTCGCGCGTATCCTGCGCTACCTGGGCTTTGACATCTGCTCCACCGAGGGTACGGCGCGCGTGCTGCGTGGAGGCAACGTGACGTGCGAGATCGTGGAGAAGATTAGCGGCCCGCACGACGGCGAGCGCCCCAACATCGGCGACCTCATCGCCGATGGCAAGATCGCGGTGATCATCAACACGCCGTACGGTCCGGGCTCGCGTGGCGACGGCTATCTGTTGCGCACCGAGGCGGTGCGCCGCGGTGTGACCTGCGTGACCGCGATGTCTGCCGCCAACACGTACGTGAGTGCCATCGAGGCCGTGCGCGAGGACCAGCAGGGTCACGGCAGCGCCAACGACATGGGCATGGACGTCATCGCCCTGCAGGACCTGCCGCAGCACACGGTGTAATGTGACCTGGTCGGCCGGGGCGGTAGCCGGACACTTTCTCTCGGAAACTGGGCTTCGCGAAGTTTTCCGAGAGGAAGGTCCGCCTCCCGCCCCGGCCTGCGGTGACTTGGCCACACCGTGTGCTGCCGAAGGGGCTTTGCGCGATGACTAGGGCTGAATAGAAAATGAGTGTGGGCGCCGTCGTTCGTTTGAACGACGGCGCCCACGTTTTGGATTTATTGGGCTGTGGCGGTGAAGGTTGTTTTGTCGGCGGCGATGTGCACGTGCAGCTTTGCCTGACCGTCGCAGCTGATGAGCACGCCTACCTCGAACGGGGTTCCCGTCTTGTCGTAGGTCGAACGCACGATGCGCATCGCCGCCTTACCGGTGTTCTGTCCCAAAAGACGCGCCTCATGCTTGTCGAGGTTGACCGTCTCGTAGACGGCATCGACGCTTGCGGGCAGGATGCCGGTCTTTTCCGCGATGTAGGCGTAGAGCGAGCCATCCACGTCTTTGCGCGTGAGCTCGGGGCAAAGTGACACGGGGATATAGACGTAGTTGAGCTCCATGGGTTTGTCGTTGGCGAGACGCAGGCGGCGAATCTCCCAGACGGGTGTCCCTTCGGGCACTTTGAGCCCGGAGGCGATGCCGCGGACGGCCGGTATGCTTGAAAAGGCGAGAATCTGCGAGCTCGGAACCCGTCCCGCTTCGCGCATCCGCGCGCTGAAATTCAGGGCCAGGTCGATGCCGGGTGCTGAAGTTTGGGGCTTGATGAACGTGCCCTGGCCGCGCTTGCGCACCACGCGCCCCTCGATGACGAGATCTTGGAAGCAACGGCGCACGGTCGCGCGCGATAACTCCAGCCGCTCACAGATTTCGAGCTCGCGTGGCAGCGGCGTCTTGGTGTCGAACGCCTGGCTGGCGATAAGCAGAGCGATTCGATGTTTAAGCTGGACATAGAGCGGCGTATCACCGCTGCGGTCGAAGGGTTCGGAGGCGAGAAACGAGATCATATCCATGGGGTACCTCCATGTCGTGGGCGTACGTGACATGGTCTGACACTGCGGGGCAAACCGGAGATGCCAGGCCCGATTCTTGCTGGTATGTATGGTGCATAAGGAACATAAAACATTTATCAGGCAATCTACCTGCTATTTTAAAAATAATTAGAAGGAAAAATAATTTAGGCACAAAAATAGTTGCTACCGTTAACCGATGAATAGTTGCCGTTCGCAACTATTTTCTTGTACCGAACATGCCCCGGCGCAACAATAATCTCAGCAAAAAGCAAAGCCGTGCGACACACGGCAGGTCGAGAGGAGACCGCATGCGGTATCTGGTAATGGTCAGTCACGGAACGCTCGCTCCCGGACTGCACAGTGTCCTCAAGATGCTCGGCAATGACGCCCCGAACATCTTGTCGACGAGTCTCGTGGACGGCATGGGCGCTGACGAGTATGTCGAGAACGTCAAGGCGATGCTCGCTCCCGTTACCGCCGATGACGAGGTTGTCCTGCTTGGTGACATCCTGGGCGGATCGCCGCTCACCAATGCCATGAACACGCTGGCCGAGAAGGGTTTGCTCGCCCACACCATTGCCTTCGGCGGTATGAATCTGCCCATGGCTATGACCGCCATGATGGGGCTTGCCACCATGGACCTGGATTCCCTCAAGCAGATGATGCTGCAGGAGGGCAAGAACGGTATGTCCGAGCTCGTTGTCCCGACCGATGACGCCGACGACGAGGACGACGACATCTAGGCAGCGCATCCGCCCAAATTTTCGTGATGGAGCGGGGGTTAAGAGGAAAGACCCCCGGTGATAAAGAAAGGGAGAACGCATGATTTCGTTCATCCGTATTGATGACCGTATGATCCATGGACAGACCGTTACCCGTTGGGCCCTCGAGTATCCCTGCGACGGTCTTATCGCCGTCAACGACGCTGCAGCGTCCAACCCCGTGCTCAAGGAGGCCTACAAGAGTGCCTCGGGCAAGAAGACGTTCGTGTGGACCAAGGAGCACTTCAAGGAGGTCTCCGAGAAGGTTCTCAAGTCCGACACCAAGTACTTCCTGATCACCAAGAACCCGCTCGACATGAAGGAACTTCTCGTCGATTTTGGCTTTAAGCCCGGCATGGACCGCATCATCGTCGGTCCCTGCAACGATCGTCCCGGCACCACCAAGCTTGGCAACAACCAGTCGATCACGCAGGAAGAGGCCCAGGCGCTCGAGGATCTCACCAACGCCGGTTACACGGTCGAGTTCGCCCTTATCAAGGAGAAGTCCATCGGTGAGTGGCCCAAGTTCCGCGGTCAGTTTGGCTTCTAGTTAGGTGCCAGCCGCATTTTGGTATCTACAGCCCTTGGTGAAAGGGGCTGAGGAATAAAGAAAGGGGAAAGCATGGCAATCAATGCATTCCAAGCCGCGCTGTTCGGCCTGTTCGCCTGCCTGGCATCAATGCCTGGCATGGGCGGCACGACGATCGGCAACTACACCCTGGGTCGTCCTCTGGTCGCCGGCCTCATCGTCGGCATCATCATGGGCGATATGCAGACGGGTATCCTCGTCGGCGCTGCCATCCAGGTTGTCTACATCGCTCTCGTGACCCCCGGCGGAACCGTCTCCGCCGACGTCCGCGCCGTGTCCTATATCGGCATCCCGCTGGCGTCCTCGCCATCAAGAACTCGGGCATCGATCCCGCCTCCGCTGAGGCTGCCGGCATGGCCGCATCCCTCGGTGCCGCCGTCGGCACGCTCGGCACTGTGCTCTTCTATGGCACCGCCACCATCAACCTGGTGTGGCAGGGCATGGGCTGGAAGTGGCTCGAGAAGGGCGATCTCCACAAGCTCTACCTGGTCAACAACGTTCTGCCTTGGATCGGTCACATCGTCTGCTCGTTCCTCCCGACGTTCATCATCACCATGGGCGGCACCGCCATGGTCGACCTCATGAAGACCTACATGCCCATGGACGGCATCGCGATGAAGACGCTGTTTACCGTCGGCTCGCTGCTGCCTACCGTCGGTATCGCCATCCTGCTCAAGCAGGTCATCTCTAAGCCCACGGACTTCCTGACGTTCTTCTTCGGCTTCACCCTGTCCGCTGTTATGGGCTGCAACCTGATCGCCGCTGCCGGCATCGGCTGCTTCTTCGCCCTGATCAACTATGAGATCGCTTCGCTCAAGATCGACCTCGCAAACGCTCCCAAGGCAGCTATCGCCTCGGGCTCAGATGATGAGGAAGAGGAGGACATCTAATGGCAGAGAAGAAAAAGCTCTCTAAGAAAACGCTTGCCAAGTCGTTCCGTAACTGGTCCTATGGCAACCTGACCTGCTTCTCGCAGGAGCACATGCAGACCTTCGGTTACCTGTGCGCCATGCTTCCGATTGTCGAGGAGCTCTACGACACGCCCGAGGAGCAGAAGCAGGCCCTCCAGACCTACTCCGCGTTCTTCAACACCGAGCCGCAGATCGGCACCATGATTGTCGGCGTCACCGCCGGCCTCGAGGAGGCTCGCGCAAACGGCGAGGCCATCGACGACGACGCCATCAACGGCATCCGCGCCGGCCTCATGGGCCCGCTCGCCGGCCTTGGCGACTCGCTGATCGTCGGTACCCTGATCCCGATCCTGCTCGGTATTGCCCTCGGTCTCTCGACCGGCGGCTCCCCGCTCGGCGCCATCTTCTATATTGTCGTGTGGAACCTGCTCATGTTCCTTGGCATGCGCTTTGCCTACAACCAGGGCTATGAGCTCGGCGGCAAGGCGGTCGAGGCCCTCGTCGGCCCCAAGGCCAAGGCTCTGCGTGATTCCATCGTGATGGTCGGTACCATGGTCATCGGTGCAGTCGGTGCTACCTGGGTCTCCATCACCTGCAGCCCCAACCTGGTGCTGCCCGGTGGCGGTAAGTTCCAGGACACGCTCGATGGCATCTATCCGCACCTGCTGCCGATGATCTTCATCATCTTCTGCTGGTACATGATGACCAAGAAGAAGGTCAACCCCATCGTTATGATGCTGATCCTCGTTGTGATCGCATTTGTGGGCGTTCTCATTGGCTTCTTCGACCCGGCACTGAGCTACTAGTCATCATCCCCTGGCCCCCTGTAAGGCCGTGCGGCCTCAACCGCACGGCCTTCTGATTTTGCGCCGCCCTTCAAGGGCAATATGGCCAGCGACCTCCATCGCCTACACGACACCCGCTATATTGCTCTTGAAAGATGACGTATTCGACAAACGATGCACTTGCGCATGATGCACACTTTGCACGAGGAGGACCATATGCACGAGAAACATGGACACGACCTTTCGCGCGACGACTTGATTCGCGAGGCAAAGATGCAGACCGATGCTATTCAGCGGCTCAATGTTTGGCTGCGCCTGGGCTATTCGCTCGTGGCGATTGGCTTTTTGATGGGGATGTGGGGTATGCAGGGCGGCCCCGGCTGGGGTGTCCCCGTGGGCATCGTGTGCCTGGTGGTGGGCACTCCGCTTTCGATCGTGCTTAAGGTCGGCACGACCAACGCCAAAAAGAATGTCGAGCGCATGCTCGAGGCCGCTGGTGTCGACGTTGAGGAGCTTATGCGACGCAAGAAGGACGAGCAATAGACTTCCGCGTTGGGGTATCATAAATAATTGTTGCGAATGTTAACTAATGTACGGCAAATGACGGTTTTATGGCCCTTCTAGAGTTGCAAAGGACAATATCCCCAGTGGATTACGATGACGTCGCTCGAAAACTGATTGTGTACTCACGTTCCCTTGCCAAGGGATCCTTGAGTGCTGCCGGCGGCGCCAGTGTGGGCGAGGCACCGGTTTTACAGTATCTATCGGGTATTGACGGTGATGTCATTCCCTCCGAGATTGCCAAGAAGCTGAAATTCTCCCGTGCGCGCATGTCGCATATCTTGGATTCACTCGAGAGTAAGGGTTACGTTCAGCGCAGGACTGATCCAAACGATCGTCGGCGTGTGCTGGTGAGCATTACCGAGGAAGGCCGTGATTTCGCGGCGAAAAAAAATGCCGAGAGTGTGGCATCGCTCTCGAAACAACTCTCAGCGCTCGGCGAGCACGATGCCCAGGAGCTCGTGCGCATCCTGAATAAAGCTTACAGCCTTACCTATGATGCCGACGACTACCTGGACAATCTATAAGGATAAAGACAGACATTTAGGTGCATCTTGAAATGCACCCGGGACAGTTGTGCCCATCAGCCACCGTCAACATCTCATTCCAAACCAAATCAGCCAACGTACGTCATGGCAATCCCCGGTAGGTTGCAGGATGGCGGCTGAGCCTTTCCCTCGGGAAACTTCGCGAAGCCCAGTTCCCGAGGGAAAGGTATGGTCTGTGTAATACCAGACAAACAGTACATTTTTGCTAGATTGGTATTTGACTGAAGAACCAATTGGTATGGCTTATTAAGCCCACCTTGCCGTTGACGCTTATTTTGCTGCCGCTGGGAGAATTCCGAACTTGGGTGCGCAAGTGCTCCCATATGTTGATATGACCTAGTAGGTGGCTATCTGGTTACTACCAGTTGGCCCCTTGGTAACGGGTGGCCCCCATTGTGCGGAATGTACCGAACATCTCCGTTTGATACGTTTTCCCATGCTGCCGGGGGGCGTCCTCGGCACCTCAGCATGTCGGAAGAAAGGAGACCAGATGCGCAGGAATTCCATTTTTACGAAACGGTGGGTGAAGGGAAGCGCGGTCCTCGTTGCCACTGCAGCGACGCTCGTGTTTGCCAATCCCCAGCAGGCGATTGCCACGCCACTCAAGGGCGTCGACTCGGCGACCGTGTCCCAGTCTGCCTCGAATGTCGTCGACATCGATTTCGCTGACGGCATCAAGGGCCGTATTACGTTCCTCGAGGACGGTATTTTCCGTTATAACGTCGACCCCAAGGGTGAGTTTTCCGAGTACGCCACGCCGCGTAGTAAGTCCCACACGGCTAAGATCCAGGCTCAGCCCGATACCTCGGACACCTACAGCAAGCCGAGTGCGACGGTTGCCGACAAGGGCGACACTATCGAGATCACCGGCGGAAAGGCGACCGTGATCCTGGACAAGGCGACTGGCAAGATGAGTATCAAGTCAGGCGACCGTGTCGTGGTTTCCGAGTCCGCGTCCCTCGACCTTGATAAGAAGGGTACCGTCCAGACGCTCGCCAAGGAGAAGTCCGAGAACTTCTTTGGCGGCGGCACCCAGAACGGACGCTTCCTGCACACCAACCAGACCATCGCCATCTCCAACACGAACAACTGGACCGATGGCGGCGTTGCCTCGCCCAACCCGTTTTATTGGACGAGTGACGGCTACGGCGTACTCCGAAACACGTTTGCAGAGGGTTCCTACGACTTCGGTTCCACGGACTCATCGACGGTCACGACTTTGCACAGCGAGAATGAGTTTGATGCCTACTACTTCGTGGCGACCAACGAGGGCGCTTCGAACGTGGCAACCGAGATGCTGCAGGACTACTACAAGGTGACCGGTAACCCGGTACTGCTGCCCGAGTACGGGTTCTACCTTGGTCATCTTAATGCCTATAACCGTGATGGCTGGTCAACGACCTCGGGTCAAAAGAAGTGGGAGACCAAGGGCAGCAAGTCCTCGAGCGAGAAGGGCGACGTTAAGTACGAGTCTGGCATGTCGACGGGCTACAAGCTCGACGGCACACTTGCGGCCGAGACGCTCAACGGTGAGGGCCCTACGGTTGATACCGAGAACATGAAAGCGACCGATTTCGACCGCCAGTTCTCTGCTCGGCAGGTTATCGATGACTACGAGGACAACGACATGCCGCTCGGTTGGTTCCTGCCGAACGACGGCTACGGCGCCGGCTATGGCCAGAACGGTTACTACAAGACCGGCGGCGTCAACTCCGACGGAACGAGCTCGGCCGACCGTCTTAACGCTGTGCGTGCCAATGTCGACAACCTTAAGAAGTTCACCGAGTATGCCAACTCCAAGGGTGTGAGCACGGGCTTGTGGACCCAGTCCAACCTTGAGCCCGACAGCAACTCCGAGACCCCGTGGCACCTGCTTCGCGACTTCGACGCCGAGGTCAAGACGGGAGGCATCTCTACCCTTAAGACCGACGTTGCCTGGGTTGGATCTGGCTACTCCTTTGGTCTTAATGGCATCAAGACAGCTTATGACACGGTGACGACCGGCGCTAACAAGCGCCCCAACATCATCACGCTCGATGGTTGGGCCGGCACGCAGCGCTTTGGTGGCATTTGGACCGGCGACCAGTATGGCGGTAACTGGGAGTACATTCGCTTCCATATCCCCACGTATATCGGTCAGAGTCTTTCGGGCAACCCCAACATCGGCTCCGACATGGATGGCATCTTTGGCGGCGACCCCATCATCTCTGCGCGTGACTACCAGTGGAAGACGTTCACGCCCTCTATGCTTGACATGGACGGTTGGGGCACCTACCGTAAATCGCCCATGACGCACGGCGATCCCTACACAGGCATCTCGCGCTTCTACCTCAAGCTCAAGGCGCAGCTCATGCCCTATATCTACACGAGCGCGGCCTCGGCGGCCAACATCGACACGGGTAACGGCGATGCCGGCCTGCCCATGATCCGCGCCATGCTGCTTTCCGACAACTCCGAGTACGCCGCAAGCACTTCGACGCAGTACCAGTATATGTTCGGTGAGAACTTCCTAGTGGCACCGGTGTATCAGGATACCCAGGCAGACGAGAACGGCAACGACATTCGCAATGGGATTTACCTCCCCAACTACGGCACCGACGAGAATCCCACCATCTGGATCGATTACTTCTCGGGTAAGCAGTATCGCGGCGGCCAGGTTCTCAACAACTACGAGGCTCCGCTTTGGAAGCTGCCGCTGTTTGTGAAGGCCAACGCTATCGTGCCGATGTACGCCGAGAACAACAACCCCGAGGCCGTGAGCGACACCAACACCAAGGGTACCGACCGCAGCCAGCGTATCGTCGAGTTCTTCGCCACCGAGGGCGACGGCACCTTTACGCAGTACGAGGACGACGGCTCCTCCATCGAGAACAACACGACTGAGGACGATTCCTACGGCACGATCGACAATATCTCCTACGGTGAGCATGTGAGCACCGTCTACAGCTCCAAGGCCGCAGGCGGCACCGCGACCTTTACCGCCGAGGCCTCGCAGGGCGGCTACAACGGCTACGACTCCAACCGCACCACGACCTTCGTGGCCAATGTGTCCGCCAAGCCCACGAGCGTTGTCGCCAAGAACGGCGGATCCGCACTCAACGTGGTTGAGGTCGACTCGCAGGAGACCTTTGACGCCGCGACCCCCGAGGCCGGCCAGGCGGTCTACTTCTACAGCGAGACCCCCAACCTCAACCACTACGGCAGCGATGCGGACGGCACCGAGGCCGCGCAGGGCGAGAGCTTCAACAACACCAAGATCACCACGAACCCCAAGGTCTACGTCAAGTTCGCGAAGACCGATGTTGCTGCAGCGGCGCAGACGCTTGAGCTGGGCGGTTTCGTGAACGCCGACGCCACGCTCACAGCCGATCGCCTCAACGAGAACCTCTCCGCACCCACGAACCTTGCTGCCCCCGAGGACGCCACGACCCCAACGAGCATCAAGCTCACCTGGGGAAAGGTCGATGGTGCTACCTCCTACGACCTTAAGGTCGACGGCACTGTGTTTGCCGTGGGTGATGCGGCCGAGTTCACGCACACCGACCTCGCCTACAATAGCAAGCACACCTACCAGATTCGTTCGCGCAACGCCGAAGGTTACTCCGCCTGGAGCGATGTGCTCGAGGCGAACTCCGCACTCGATCCGTGGCGGAACGTCCCCGACGCCGAGGAAATCACCTGGGAGGGCTCACTTTACGGCAGCCATAAGGCCGAGCTCGCCTTCGACCATGAGTTCCAGTCGGGCGACGGCGGTTTCCACTCCGGTGGCAACGATCTGGGCAAGGCGCTTACCGTTGACTATGGACGCGCTTACAAGCTCGATAAGCTCGAGTACTATCCGCGCGATGACGCCGGCAACGGCACCGTGACCAAGATGCGTGTTGAGACGAGTCTCGATGGCGTCCACTGGACGAGCCAGGAGGTCGATTGGGCACGTTCCGCTGATTGTAAGACGGTAGCGTTTGACGGCACCGTGGCCGCCCGTTACGTGCGCATGACACCGCTCGCCTCGGTCGGCAATTTCTTCTCCGCGTCCGAGATTGCCATCTACAAGACCGACGGCACGGATGGCTTCGCCGTGGGCTCCAACCTCAACAAGGCCACGATCTCCGACGGAGACTACTCCAACATGAAGAACTATCTGGGCCTCGAGAATCGCGAGCCCGATACCCCGACGTTCGGTTCGCAGATCCGCGACCACTTCGCCGACCTCAACGATAACGGCGTTTACGACGTCTACGATTACTCGTTCACCATGGCGGGTCTTGACGGCGGCACTAAACAAAAGGGCAAGGTCGCAGGTTCGCTCGCGGTGATTCCGAGCAAGACCGAGGTCGAGGCCGGTGATGAGATCACCGTTGATGTCTATGCGGCCGACGCCAAGAACGTCAACGCCCTGGGCACCCTCGTCAACTTCAAGAGCGACCAGTTCGAGTTTGTGTCCGAGAGCATCGCGCAGGACGGCTCGACTGCCGGCATGGAGAACCTGTCTCGCGAGAAGGTCCAGTTCGTGGACGGAACGCAGACTATCAATCTCGCCTTTGCCAACCGCGGCGATGGCAAGCTCTACAACGGTACTGGCGCGGTGGCGAGTTTCAAGCTCAAGGCCAAGACCGCCGGAAAGGTCGAACTGCCCTCGACATCTTGGCTTATCGGCCCGGCATGCGACGCACTTGAGTTTGCGAGCGACGGCACGGTGACGATGCCGGACGTTCCTCAGCCAACGGTCGCCGAGTACGCCCAGGATGCCTTCAACATCACGATGACCAACGATGAGCTCACGACCGACGACGGGACCAACGTCGAGAAACTTATCCAGCAGAAGAGCTATAACGCGCTGTTCGATAATAACGAGGGCGACAACGGCTTTGAGTTCCTGTGGAACTGGAGTGGCAACTGGGACAGCGAGGGTAAGCTACCGAGTTACGTGAAGCTTCCCACCACGATGACATTCGCATTTAAGACGCCGTCGAAACTCGATAGCGTCGAGGTCGTTAACCGCAACGGCGGCAACGGAACCGTACAGAAGATCAAGGCCGTCGTGACGTTCGAGGATGGCTCGATCCAAGAGTTCGCGGGCGGGGAGTACGATTCCTTCCTGGCTCGCTACGCCTTTGACCTCTCTGCCGAGAACAAGGGCAAGAAGGCGACCAAGGTCGAGGTCACGCCGCTTGAGGCATCGGGTGACCAGATGCTCACACTGCGTGAGGTCAACTTCAACTACACGCAGGGTGTCGAGGCCATCGAGGGTGTCGAGCTAGGCAAGAACCAGACCGAGTTCTTTGAAGGCGACATTACGCCCGTCGACGCCAAGGCTACGCCTGAGAGCGCTGGCTACCCCTATGTGACGGTCGAGAGCTCCGACCCCTCTGTGGTAAGCGTCTCCGCTGTTCAGGCTGGCGATAGCGTGAGCTACTACCTGCGTGCCAACAAGGCCGGCAAGGCAAAGATCACGGTGGCGTCGGTACTCGACCCCTCCAAGACCGCATCCTATGAGGTCGAGGTCAAGGCTGGTGTCGATACCTCTGCGCTCGTGGCAGCGCTTTCCAAGGCCGCGGGCTACAGCGAGTCCGTCTACACCAAGGATTCCTATGCAGCTCTCACCACTGCGGTCGAGGCGGCTCGGAAGCTCCTCGACAGCGGCCAGGGCAGCTATAGCAAGAAGGATGTCGCAGACGCCACTGCCAAGATCGAGAAGGCAATCGACGGCCTCAAGATGCGCCCTGTCGATGAGAAGATCCTCATCAACACGCCCGAGAACCGCAAGAACGTCAAGGTGGCCGACTTCTCGAGTGAGGCCGACTACGAGGGCAGCAACGCCGTCAACGCTCTCGACGGCGACGAGCGGACGCTTTGGCACAGCGACTGGGCCCATGGGACCGGTATGCCCCAGTATCTGAGTGTCGACCTGGGCCGCGACTACGATCTCACCGACGTTACATTCCTGCCGCGCCAGGACGGCGGCACTAACGGCGATATCTTCGAGGCCGAGATACTGGTCTCCGACACTGCCGACGGTTATGAGATGGGCACCGCCGCGTCGATGGGTACGTTCGCCTTCGACAACGACGGCCGCGTGCTCACCGACCGTGGCGACTGGAAGCAGATGAGCTTTGGCGCCGCGCGCGGTCGCTACGTGACCGTCAAGGTGATTCACGCCGGCGGTGGCGACGTTGATGCCTACTGCAGCATGGCGGAGCTCAAGTTCTACGGTACGGCCGTCCCCGATCCGGTGGCGAAGGATGATCTCGCTACCGCGATCGAAAAGGTTGATGCCGAGGTTGCTGCCGGCGACCTCAAGGCCGGTGACTACACCGAGGCCTCCTGGACGGCGCTCGAGAACGCCCTGGCGAGCGCCCGCGCCATCTTGAGCGATGAGGACGCCACGCAGGACGAGGTCGACCAGGCGCTCAGGGCGCTCGAGAGCGCCCGCGGCGCGCTCGAGAAGACCCCGGTGGTCCCGGTCGAGAATCCGACTAAGAAGCAGCTCAAGGCCCTGGTCAAGCAGGCGAAGGAGACTGACACCAGGGGCAAGACGGACGAGTCTGTCAAGGCCCTGACGGATGCCATTACCTACGCCGAGGACGTCTTGGGTGATGAGAATGCTTCCGACACCCAGCTCCAGGCGGCCTATGACCAGCTCAAGCTGGCCATTGAGAGCCTCAGGGATGCCGACTCCGGCAACCAGGGCGGCTCGGGCAACCAGGGTTCCGGCAATGGCTCGAACGGCGGCAACCAGGCGGGCAAGCCCGCAGGCGACAAGGCCCAGGGCAGCAAGAAGAACGGTTCGGCGATCCCCAATACCGGCGACCAGACGGCGGCGACCGTCGTGACCGTCGGTGGTCTCGGCGCCATCATCGCCGCGATCGGCGCTTTCTTCCATCGTCGCAGCAAGGCCAAGTAGCCCCAGCAACAGCTAAGCAAGCGTGCCCGCCGTCCCACCCAAGGACGGTGGGCATGCTTTTTGAATGTAGGCGGAAAGCTCCGACCCTTCGGCCTTAATCTCGCAAAGCATTCCGTCTCTCACCGAACACATCGGCATCGGTGGCTATACTTGAATTATTTGCAGTTAAGGGTCGCGGATTCGCTGCGTCACCGCTCTCAACAGGAGGTCTATGTTTATGGCAGATCAGAAGCCGGTTGTCGGGATCATCATGGGTTCCAAGTCCGATCTGGGCGTTATGGAAGGCTGCACCGCCGAGCTCGAGGCACTGGGTGTGCCCTATGAGCTCGTCATTGCGAGCGCGCACCGCACGCCGGCGAAGGTCCACGAGTGGGCTTCGACTGCCGCCGATCGCGGTATCAAAGTGATTATCGCCGCCGCCGGCAAGGCCGCTCACTTGGGTGGTGTCGTGGCTGCCTTTACGCCGCTGCCGGTTATCGGCGTGCCTATGAAGACGAGTGACCTGGGCGGTATGGATTCGCTGCTGTCGATGGTGCAGATGCCTTCGGGCGTGCCCGTGGCCTGCGTTGCCATCAACGGTGCCAAGAACGCCGCCATCTATGCCACACAGATTCTGGGTGCTTGCGACCCCGAGTACCGCAAGGTTATCGAGAAGATGAAGCAGGAGATGGCTGACGCCTAAGCGTTCCGCCGTTTCACCGCAGTATAAGGAGAGCCATGTCCGATTATCAGGGAAAACGATTCAAGGCTTCTCAGATTCCCGATCCGTCGAAGCCGGGTGCTGCCCGTGCGGCACAGCAGGGTCGGACATCCTCTCCTCAGCAGCCGCGCGCGCCGCGCCCCGTGACACCGGCGACGCATCGTCGACAGGACGCGCCGGCCGCATATCGTCCTTCGTCTTATAGCTCCGCTAAGAAGCCGCCCCGGTCTTCATCGCATGCCGCGCCGTCGGATCGCACCGAGCCGCCGCGCAAAAAGCGCCACTCCATTATTCCCATTCTGCTCATCATCATCGGTATCGGTCTGATTGTCGCCGCCGCCGCTATTTTTATTAATGCCCAGATTGGCTATAAGCAGGCGAGCGATTCGTATCAGAAAATCGAGAAGCAATATGTAAGCGATAAGGACGCCAGCGGCGTGCCGATTATCGACTTTGATGCGCTTGCTCAGACGAACCCCGAGATTGTGGGTTGGATTTACGTGCCGGGAACCAACATCAACTATCCCGTGGTGCAGACCAACAACAACTCCAAATACCTCAACACGCTGTTCGATGGCACGTCTAACGCCTCGGGTGCCATCTTCTTGGATAGCGATGACACCGCGCCGGGAATGGTCGACCAGCAGACCACGATCTACGGCCACCATATGAACGATGGGTCGATGTTCAACGTGATTTCGGATACGACTGACCAGGCAACGTTCGATAGCATTGAATATGTGTACTACATCACGCGCGATGCGACGTATAAGTTGCGTCCGCTGGCGACCAAGGTGGTCGAGGACACGTATGCCAAGGCGCGCACGACCAATTTTGAGGGCGACGACGGACTCAAGAACTACCTGTCCGAGATGCTCGACGGCGCTTCTGCCGTGGCGAGTGATGCCACCGATCGTGCCGCTTCGGCAACTAAGGTTGTAACGCTTGTGACCTGTCGTTCGCTGTCGCTGAGCAACACACGCGCCGTCATGGTGCTCACGCCGGTCGAGGAATAAGTTGTTCGAGAGTAGCTAAAAAGGCCCCGTCCCAAATTGGCTACTCGACGACGGTAAGGGAGAAATGATGCTCGAGAGTGGCAAATTGATGCCTTCGATTGATGCTTGGCTGCGCGAGGCCAAGGCCGATGCTTCGGCGGCAGGCTGTGGGATGTATCTGACGCATAACGGTGTGGTGCGCGCGACGCCCAAGGCTGAGGTGCGCGGAGTCGAGACCGATGGCGTGGCGCCAGGCCACAGGGTGGGCGGCATGGTCTTTGACTACGACGCCGAAAAGGTACGGTCTGCTATCGAGACTACGCGCGCGATGCCGGGTATCGGCTATGTGCGCGTGTGGCTGGCAAGCGGCGAGCTTACCGTAGGTGACGACATCATGCTCGTGCTTATCGGCGGGGACATTCGCCCACACGTGGTCGATGCACTGCAGGCGCTCGTTGGCACCATCAAGAACGAATGCGTGAGTGAGGTCGAGCGCGAGGCATAGAGGATTGCGTCGATAGAAGGATCGTTTATAAAAATGCCCACCGGTATGTGTGATACCGGCGGGCATTTTGCGTTTTGGGCGCGGCGGGCGCTAAACGCGCGTGGCGTCCTTGGGGCTCATGGTCATGCTCTGGAAGCGGTTCTCCATGTAGTCGTTATCGAAATACTTGCCGTAGAACTGTGCGACGGGAATGTCCGGCTCCGTGCCGTTAACGCGCTGGTACCAGTAGTCGAGCGACTGCAGCGTCATGACGCCGTCGACCAGCATAATGACGGTAAAGATGACGGTGGCCGAGTAGCGGCTCTTCCAGGGGATCTTGTTGATGAGCTTAAGCAGCCTCGGTAGCAGCAGCTTGATCCAGATGAGGCCACCTAGGCCCCACAGGCAGGCAAAGCCCGTGCAGGTGCGTCCGCCCGTGAGGACCACGAGCGGATCGGGCAAACCAAACAGCGTTATGTGCGAGTAGCTCCACGAGACCACGCCAAACGCGGTCTGCATAAACCAGCCCACGAACACCTCAAAGCTCGCGCCGAGCACAGCGCTCACCAGGAAAATGATGATGGGGTTCTTTTTGTAGAAGCGGTTAAGCACCATGGTCATGAGCACGGCGCCAAATCCGTAGATGGGGCTGAAAGGGCCAAACAGCATGCCGGCGCGGTCCTGGTAGACGCCCGGGTCGTTGACCGTCATGTGCCAGATGTCCTCCAAGATAAGTCCCAGTACGCAGCAGACGAAGAATACCCAGAACAGGTTGAAGTAGTTGAGCTTGATGTAGCCCTCGCCGGTCTCATCGCGGCCGAGCATGCCCTCGGCGGCGGCATCGCGGTCGAGCATCTCCTGCAGGCGGCGCTGCAGCTCGCGCTCCTGACGCAGCGTGGGGTCGACGGTGGCCGAAAGCGCGATGAGGATGCCGAGCTGAATAGCGGGGCGCAGCAAGAAGGGCCCGATACCCTGGAGCATCACGTCGACCAAAAGCTCGACGACGGTGAATGCAATAAGGATGTAGGACAGGCGGGCGGCGTTGCGGCGCTGGTTTTTGATAAGGTCCAGGCCAAAGATGATTAGGATGACGGCACTTGCCGCAGAGAGCATGATGCCGGCGACGATAAGGCCGACTGCGACGAGCGTGTTGTCGCCGAGCTTTTCGGTGGCGTTGCCGTTAACAAGTGCCGTGATGACCTGCCACATAAAGGCAGCGACCGACGGGAGCGTGCCCACGCCGGAAAGGATGCACAGGACGGCGTACACCTTAATGATGAGGGGAATCTTCTTGACCTCTGTGGCGCTGGGGACGCTAGGGTCGAGTTCGTTTCGATCCATACAGAACCTTTCTCGCTTTGTTGTAGGTTATAAGGATACGCCGCCGACCTGCCAAAAGACAGGACGAACGTCCCAATTGCAACTTTGTAATCCCCAACGGCAGACGCGGCGGCCATCTGGGGGCGCGGGCACTTACACTGGACAGACCGATAAAATGTTTGGCCGCAAAACGGATTATAAGCTCGGTGGGCTTTTAAAAAGCGCTGCTCATGCGCTGGGGAGCGCGTCGCGCCGTGCGTATAATAAGGCGGGTAACGCCAAAATACGAGGCTCTGAGGGGATGCCATGTCTCAAGAAACCATCCGCGCGGCCGAGCGTGCCGCGGGACAGGTGAACGCCATGTCGACGTATGATCCGGACTCCGACCAGCTGCATGAGGAATGCGGCGTTTTTGGTGTTTGGGCGCCCGATCGCGACGTGGCTCGACTGACGTACTTTGGCCTGCGTGCACTGCAGCACCGTGGCCAAGAATCGGCGGGAATCGCCGTGGGTGACGGCGGTACGGTTATGGTCCGCAAGGATCTGGGCCTGCTCGACCGCGTGTTCTCCAATGCCGACCTGTCGACGCTCTCCGGTCAGCTGGCTGTGGGTCACGTGCGCTATGGCACCGCCGGCGCCAAAAGCTGGGAAGCCTCGCAGCCACATCTTTCGACCATTAATAGCGTCATCATCGCACTTGCGCACAACGGCACCCTCGTCAACACCGACGAACTGCGCCGCCAGCTGATCGAGCTGGGCGTTCCGTTCCTCTCCAATTCGGATTCTGAGGTAGCGACCAAACTCATCGGCTACTTTACTCAGCGTACGGGCCACCTGCGCGAGGGCATTCGCAAGACCATGGAGCTCGTGCGCGGCGGCTACGCCATGACGCTCATCAACGAGCAGGCGCTCTATGCCTTCCGCGACCCGCACGGCATCCGCCCGCTCGTGCTGGGCAGGCTGGTGGACGAGGGCCTGGACCAGGCCGATGCCGCATCCGTTTCGCAGTTGCCCTCGCAGGACGGCGCCGCGACGGTTGACGCCACCACCCATGTCACCCGCGCCGGCGGCTGGGTCGTCGCCTCCGAGACTTGTGCGCTCGACATTGTGGGCGCCGAGTACGTGCGCGACGTCCGCCCTGGCGAGATTTTGCGCATCAGCGCCGAGGGCCTGGTATCCGAGCAGGGCGTGCCCGCTGCCAAAGAGCCCGCTAACTGCATCTTTGAGCAGGTCTACTTTGCCCGCCCCGACTCCATCATGAACGGCAAGAGCGTCTATGCCTGCCGTTACGACATGGGCCGTCAGCTGGCACACGAGGAGCCCGTCGAGGCCGACCTGGTCATCGGCGTGCCCGACTCCGGCCTGCCGCCCGCGGAGGGCTATTCGCATGAGAGCGGTATTCCCTTTGGCGAGGGCCTCATCAAGAACCGTTACGTGGGCCGCACGTTTATTGAGCCTACGCAGGAGCTGCGCGCCATGGGCGTGCGCATGAAGCTTAACCCGCTGCGCGACAACATCGAGGGCAAGCGCCTGGTCGTGATCGACGACTCCATCGTGCGCGGCACCACCATGGTGCAGCTCGTCAAGATGCTGCGCAACGCCGGCGCCAAGGAGATTCATATCCGTATCAACTCGCCCGAGGTCATCTGGCCGTGCTTCTACGGTATCGATACCGACGTGCAGTCGCAGCTTATCAGCGCCAACAAGACGGTCGACGAGATTTGCGAGTATATCGGCGCCGATTCGCTGGCCTTCCTTTCGGTCGAGGGCCTGCTCAAGGTCATGCCCAAGGGCGGTTACTGCGATGCGTGCTTTACCGGCCGCTACCCCGTGGCGATTCCCGAGAGCTTTGGCCGCGACAAGTTTATGGAGGGCTTTAAGCCCCGCAACCTGGACAAGCCGCTGCACTTTGACGACGACGCCGTGATCGAGAAATACGACGACCGCAGCTGGGAAGAGGAGCACGGCGAGGCATAAAACCTGCCATATGGGGACAGGTTTATTTTGGTAGGTTTTACCTGCTTTTTTGTTGATATGACGGCGCGTGCTGTTATGGCGCGCGCCGAAATGAACGCAACTATGAGCACCGTTTGGCGCCCGTGCGGCGCCACGGTAGGGGGGAGAGGAAGGCTCAGATGAGCGACAGCAAGCATGTGACGTACGAGGACGCCGGCGTCGATACCGCCGAGGGCGGCCGCGCCGTCGACGCGATTAAGCAGATGGTCAAGGACACCAACCGCCCCGAGGTTATCGGCGGCATCGGCGGCTTCGGTGGCCTGTTCTCGGCCGCCGCGCTTAAGGATATGGAAGACCCGATCCTGATCAGCGGTACCGACGGCGTGGGCACCAAGCTCGTGCTCGCCCAGATCATGGACCGTCACGAGACGGTGGGCCAGGACCTGGTCGCTATGTGCGTCAACGACATTCTGGCTTCGGGCGCCGAGCCGCTGTTCTTCCTGGACTACGTTGCCATCGGTCACATCGAGGCCGAGCACATGGCAAAGATCATCAAGGGTGTGGCCGACGGCTGCAAGCTCGCGGGCTGCGCGCTCGTGGGCGGTGAGATGGCCGAGCACCCCGGCGTTATGGCTCCTGCCGATTACGACCTTGCCGGATTTACCGTGGGTGTTGTCGATCGTCCCAAGATGCTTGACCCCGCGAACGTTCGCCCCGGCGATGTGATCCTGGGCCTGCCTTCCACCGGCGTGCACTCCAACGGCTACTCGCTCGTGCGCAAGGTCATTGGCGTCGACGGCATCAAGCCGGGCACGCCCGAGGCCGCCGCTAAGGCCGAGGAGCTGAGCCGTCCGCTCGAGGAGCTCGGCGGTGCATCGCTGGCAGACGCCTTGCTGGCCCCCACGCGCATCTATGTCAAGCCGATCCTGGAGCTGCTGCGCGGCGGCGCCAACGTGCACGCCATCGCCCACATCACTGGCGGTGGTATTACCGAGAACCTCAACCGTGCACTCGCCGACGACGTCGACGCCGTGGTCACCCGCAACGGCGCCGAGATGGGTTGGGACGTTCCGCCCGTCATCACCTACGTGTCGCGCCAGGCCGAGCTCGCGCCCAACGAGGCATGCAAGACCTTCAACATGGGCGTTGGCCTGTGCCTGATCGTCGCTCCCGAGGACGAGGCTTCCGTGACCGAGGCGCTGGTCGCGCTGGGCGAGACTCCGTTCCGCGTGGGCGAGTGCGTCGAGGGCTCCGGTAAGGTCGTGTACTCCGATGAGCGCTAACGAGCAGATGGCTGCCGCCAAGGGCCTGGACTTTGTGCCCTATACCCGTCCGACCGGCACTGATACCGCCGAGCCGCTCAAGATCGGCGTGCTCATCAGCGGTTCGGGTACCAACCTGCAGGCGCTGATCGACCTGATCGCCGCTGGTAATCTCAACGCCTCGATTGAGCTTGTGGTGTCGAGCCGTCCTTCGGCTAAGGGTTTGCAGCGCGCCGAGCGCGCGGGCATCCAGACGCTGACGCTTTCCAAGGACGTCTATGCCGACCCTATTGCCGCCGACGAGATCATCGCGCATGAGCTGCTCGAACGCGGTTGCGAGTATGTGGTCATGGCCGGCTACATGCGCATGGTGCACACGCCTCTGCTGGCGGCGTTTCCCAACCGCGTGGTCAACTTGCATCCGGCGCTGCTGCCGAGCTTTACCGGTGCGCATGCGATTGACGACGCCTTTGCGCGCGGCGTCAAGGTAACTGGCGTGACCGTGCATTTTGCCAACGAGATCTACGACAACGGTCCCATCATCGCCCAGCGTGCGCTGGCTGTTGAGGAGGGCTGGGATGTCGACACGCTCGAGGAGCACATCCACGCGATCGAGCATGTACTGTATCCCGAGGTCGTGCAGATGCTCGCCGACGGCCGCGTCCACGTGCTGGAGAGCGGCAAGGTGGCAATTGACGCGCCTCGCGGCTAGCGGCGCACAGTACAATTTAGCCGAGTAGTCAGGGTGGTCATTGGCGCCAAGGCGCGCGTGGCCACCTTTTGTTTTAGGTAGTCATTGGGGACGGTCTTTAACGACTAGTCATTCAAGAACGTTGCAGGTGACTAGGTGAGAGAGGTGAGCGCATGGCGGATAACGAAGCGCTGTTTACGCCTGAGCTGGTGTTTTTTGATTGGGAGTGTGCGACGCCGGATGAGGTGTTTGCGCGGCTCGAGGGCGAGCTTGCATCACGTGGCTACATTGCCGACGGTTGGCTCGACGCCGTTCGCACGCGCGAGGATGCCTATCCCACGGGCCTTGCCATGCCGGCGGCAAACATTGCCATTCCGCATACCGACCCGGTGTTTGTGGCCAAGCCCTATATCGCGGTGGTGAAGCCCGCCACGTCCGTGACATTTAACGCTATGGCTGGCATGGGTGCTCCGGTGCCGGCGCAGATCGTCATCAATCTGGGCATCGCCGAGCCGGGCGGCCAGGTCGAGGCCCTGCAGGCGCTCATGAACATCTTTATGGACGCCGATGCCGCAGCCGACGTGCTCGGCCAGACCACGCCCCAGCGCATGGTCGACGCCATCCGCCGTCACTTTTAAAGCCGGCACTTGGGGACAGTCCCTAACTGCCGGCAGAAAAGGAACGTCCCCAAGTGCCAGGGTTGCCCCCTTTGTCGCGGGGGCCGCGTTGTGACACAATGGCGATTGTTCGATTCGTTATGCGAAAGGCCAACTATGGCAAATAAGAAAAAGAACCCCGCACCCGAGCCGACGCCCGAGCAGCAGGCTCGCGCTGCCTCCGGCTCTCGTAAGAAGCAGCGCAAGACGTACGTGTCTAAGACCGTCAAGATCGTTCTGGTGGTCATCGGCGTGCTGGCGATGCTGCTTTCCGTCTCGGCCATGGCATGCTCCGGCCTTATGTCGCAGGCAGAGGATACCTCGGGCTACAAGCTTACCGGCGGTGTGGCTGCCACTATCAACGGCACCAACCTCACCGAGGACACCGTGACAAAGCAGATCATGAGCATGCGCACGTCTTACGGCTACACCAAGGACAAGGACTGGGCGCAGTATCTGGTCGACAACGACCTCACGCCCAAGAAGTACCGCAAGCAACTCATCGACTCCTACACGCAGCAGATTCTGCTTCAACAGGCACAGAAGGAGAACGGCGTGACGGTGTCGGACGAGGAGGTCGAGAAGGCTTGGAAGGACGCGTGCAAGAGCGCGGGCGGTGCCAAGGCCTTTAAGAAGACCCTCAAGACCTACGGCTACACCGAAGACACCTATAAGAGCTCGCTCAAGGAGAGCCTGGCGCAGCAAAAGCTCAAAGATGCCGTGGCGCCCACCAGCAAGCCCAAGGACAGCGAGATCGTCGATTACATCAACGAGAACCTGTCGAAGTACAACGATGCCCGCCGCTCGTCGAACATCCTGATCAAGGTTGATTCCGATGCGTCCGATGAGGACAAGGCTGCCGCCAAGGCTAAGGCGCAGGAGTGCCTGAACAAGATCAACTCCGGCGAGCTGAGCTTTGAAGACGCCGTGAAGCAGTATTCCGACGACACCGGCTCCAAGGAGAAGAAGGGTGACGTGGGCTGGGACAAGCTCACCACCTTTGTCGACAGCTACCAGACGGCACTCGAGGGGCTCAACAAGGGCGATGTGAGCGACGTGGTCGAGTCGACGTACGGCTATCACATCATCAAGTGCACCGACTACTTCCATGTCGATAATCAGGTCGATGACATCAACCAGGTGCCCAAGGCCATCAAAAAGTACGTCTCCAACGTGGTGAAGACGCAGGCGGCCAGCACCGCGTACAGCGAGTGGCTGGAGCAGTACAAGAAGGATGCCGACATCACCGTCAATCCCATGCCCAAGGACGTGCCGTACAACGTCAGTCTGAAAGGCGTCACCAAGAGTTCGACCGACGATTCGTCGACGACTGAGTAATCATGGGGCGGTACTCGCGCGAGTGCCGCCCACGCTATTAGAGAGGATTTGCAGATGACCAACGAAGAGCTGCAGAAGGAAATGATCGCGGCCATGAAGGCCAAGGACAAGGTTCGCCTGTCCATCATTCGCCAGGTTAAGGCTGAGGTGAAGAATATCGAGGTCAATGAGCGCCGCGATGTGACCGAGGAAGACGTCAACAGCATGATCAAGCGTCTGATCAAGCAGACGAGCGAGACGCTGGAGATGTCCATCAAGGCCGGTACCGACCAGGACCGTACCGACAACCTGACCGAGCAGGTCAAGATTCTGGAGAGCCTGCTGCCCGCGCAGGTTTCGGGCGAGGAGCTCGAGGCTCTGATCGAGCAGGTTATCGCCGAGCTGGGCGCCACGTCCAAGAAGCAGATGGGCCAGGTCATGGGGGCACTCGGCAAGGCCACCGGCGGCAACTTCGACAAGCCGGCCGCGGCAAAGATCGTCGGCGCGAAATTGGCGTAAGTGCCGGCCGACACATAGTTGATGTTGAGGGGGGGGCGTGACCATTGCGGTCGCGCCCCTTTTTTGATGGCAGCTGAAGGGCACTCATTGGGGACAGACTTAAATGAGTACCCAATGAGTAGGTGATCATTTAAGTCTGTCCCCAATGAGTGCCCGAGTGCCCAATGAGTGGGCGGAAGATTGCGGGTTCCCAATGAGTGCCCGAGTGCCCAATGAGTGGGCGGAAGATTGCGGGTTCCCAATGAGTGCCCGAGTGCCCAATGAGTGGGCGGAAGATTGCGGGTTCTTTACGGGAATGTAGTGTGGGCTGCGGAAACGTGGTTCTTTCCGTACAATAGTTCAACTCGTGTAAACGCAGGGAAGGGACATTCATGGCAGACATGATCGAGATCAAGCATCTCAACAAGTACTTTGGCGACCTGCATGTGCTCAAAGATATCAACCTCACCGTCAAGCGCGGCGAGAAGCTCGTAATGATCGGGCCTTCCGGTTCGGGTAAGTCGACGCTCATCCGTTGTGTCGATTATCTGGAGGAGCCTACGTCGGGCGAGGTCATCATTGACGGTACGCCGCTCACCAAAAAGAACCACCTGGAGATGGCTCGTAAGTACAGCTCCATGGTGTTTCAGCAGTTCAACCTGTATCCCAACATGACGGTGCTAGGCAATCTGACGCTCGCGCCCATCAAGCTACAAAAGAAGAGCAAGGAGGAGGCGACCGAGATTGCCATCGCCGCGCTCAAGCGCGTCGGCATGGCGCATAAGGCTGGCGAGTATCCGCAGAACCTCTCGGGCGGTCAGCAGCAGCGCATCGCCATCGCCCGTGCCCTGTGCACCAAGCAGCCCATCATCCTATTTGACGAGCCGACCTCGGCGCTCGACCCCGAGATGGTCCAGGAGGTCCTGGACGTTATGATTGAGCTCGCGCAGGAGGACATCACCATGATCTGCGTGACGCACGAGATGGGCTTTGCGCGCCAGGTGGCCGACCGCGTCATCTTTATGGAGGACGGCCGCATTCTGGAGGAGGGCACGCCCGAGCACTTCTTCGATAACCCCGAGAACCCGCGCTGTCGCGAGTTCCTGTCCAAGATTCTGCACTAGGTGCGGTGATGGACATGACGGATATGACGAGGGCGGCCGTGTCGCGCCGCCACTTTTTGCAGCTGGCGGGCTTCGGCATGCTCACGCTGACGGGGGCCGCGCTTACCGGTTGCGGCAACTCCACCAGCGGCGAGGGCTCCGACAAGGGGTCCAAGCTTGCGGCCATTAAGTCGCGCGGCCATCTGAATGCCGGCGTTAAGAAGGATGTTCCCGGCTACGGCTATTACGACACCGCCAAAGGCCGCTTTGAGGGCATGGAAGTCGATTTGTGCTACCAGATCGCCGCCGCTGTCTTTGGCGTGAGCTACAAGGAAGCCCGTGCCCAGGAGCTTATCGAGTTTACCGACGTAACGCCCAAGACACGCGGCCCGCTGATCGATAACGGCCAACTCGACGTGGTCGCGGCGACCTACACCATCACCGACGAGCGCAAGAAGAGCTGGGATTTCTCGACGCCGTACCGCACCGACTACGTGGGACTCATGGTCAAGAAGCGTTCGGGCTTTACCTCGATTGAGGACCTGGACGGCAAGGTCATCGGCGTGAGCCAGGGTGCCACCACGCAGGGCCTGATCGAGCAGATGATCAAGGACAACGGCTTTAGCTGCAAGCCCGAGTTTAGGGCCTTTAGCGGCTACCCCATCATCAAGAGCTCGCTCGACGCCGGCAATATCGACGTCTTTGCCATGGACCGCTCCACGCTGGCCGGTTACATGAACGAGACCGTTGAGCTGCTGCAGCCCGAGGTCAAGTTTGGCGAGCAGGGCTACGGCGTGGCGACCAAGAAGGGCTGCGACCTTTCGGCCGTGGTCGATCAGGTGATTTGCGACCGTCTGGCCGACGGCTGGCTCGACCAAGAGGTCAAGACCTGGGGTCTTGTATAGGCGCATCGTCCAAGGAAGGAATCAAATGCTCGAAGGATTATTTGACGCCGACCGTTGGTCGACGACATTTCAAAACATGGGGCCCTTCTGGGAGGGCTTTGGCGTGACGCTACAGGTGGTTGTTGCCGGTCTGCTGCTGTCGCTGGTGCTGGGCACGCTGCTGGGTGTGTTCTCTACCACCCGTTCGCGCGTGCTGCGCGCCATAAGCCGCGTGTACGTGGAGTTTTACCAGAACACCCCGTTGCCCGTGCAGGTGCTCTTTATGTACATGGCTGGTCCGCAGTTTTTGCAGGCCATAACCGGTGCCGACCAGCCGGTGCGCATCGCGCCGTTCGTGCTGGGCTTCTTGGGCGTGGGCCTGTATCACGCGGCCTACATCTCGGAGGTTATCCGCACCGGTATCGAGGCGGTTCCGCGCGGTCAGATGGAGGCGGCGCAGAGCCAGGGCTTCACCCGTGCGCAGGCGTACTGGTACATCGTGCTGCCCCAGACATTCAAGATCATTCTGCCGCCGCTGTGCAACCAGGCACTCAACCTAGTCAAGAACACGTCGGTGCTGGCGCTTGTGGCCGGCGGCGACCTTATGTACCGTTCCGACAACTTTGTGAGTCTGTACGGTTACCTGCAGGGATACATCGTCTGCTGCCTTATGTACTTCATCATCTGCTTTCCGCTCGCCATGCTGGTGCAGTGGCTCGAGCGCCGCTCCAAGGAGCGTCCGCGCGGCGTGAGCCTCGCCGAGCTGGGGCTCGACAACGTAGAGGAGGCCTAGCGCATGGAAATCTTCAACGCGACCAACCTGCTCTACATTTGGGGCGGCTTTGTT
This sequence comes from Collinsella sp., assembly GCA_019414025.1. Classification (GTDB taxonomy): domain Bacteria; phylum Actinomycetota; class Coriobacteriia; order Coriobacteriales; family Coriobacteriaceae; genus Collinsella. The sequence continues at coordinate 1,340 of DXMU01000052.1, read as the reverse complement.
AAGACGATCGAGATCTCGGCGCTGTCGATCTTTTTCTCGCTCATCTTTGGCACGGTGCTGGCGCTTGTTAAAAGCTATGCGCCCCGCCCGTTCCGTATTTTGGTGAGCGCCTATATCGAGCTGTTCCGTTGCACGCCGAACCTGCTGTGGATCCTGTTTATCTACTTTACAGTGCAGGGTTTGGACATCGTGATCTCGACCATCGCCTTTACGCTGTTTACCAGCGCTGTTATGGCCGAGATTGTGCGCGGCGGCCTCAACTCGATTCCGCGCGGCCAGTTTGAGGCAGCCCAGAGCCAAGGCTTCGGCTTTTTTGCCACCATGCGCTACATCATTCTGCCGCAGACGTTTAAGACAATCATCCCGGCGCTGTTTAGCCAGTGCACGACCGTCATTAAGGACAGCTCGTATCTTTCGGGCATTAACGTGGCCGAGCTCATGTACACGGCAAACGTCGTGATGGCCCATGCGATCGATCTGTCGCAGGTGCTTATGCTCTACGGCCTGGTGTTTGCGATGTACTTTGTGCTCAACTTTGGTATCTCGCTGCTGGTCCGAGCTTATCAACGTCGTATTGTGGCAGCGTAGAATGTGGCAAAGGGACAGCCCCTTTGCCACATAGAGAAAGGAATCGCGATGAGCGATCTGGAGAATAAGAAGAATCCTGTGGTCATTACCATCGCGCGCGACTTTGGCGCCGAGGGCCACGAGATTGGTCGCATGCTTGCCGACGAGCTGGGGATTCCGCTGTACGATAACGAGCTGCTGGTGCGTGCGTCGCTGCGTGCGGGCGAGTCACTCGATAAGATGGCCGCCTACGACGAGCGCCTGGCCGTGGAGAACATGGCGTTTCTGCCCGACCGCTACGATGCGCGTTCGTACTCGGATAAGTTGTTCCAAAAGATGAGCCAGGTGATTTTGGATCTGGGCGAGACCGAGAGCTGCATTATCGAAGGCCGTCTGTCCGATTACCTGCTGCGTAACAACCCCAACCACATTGCCGTGTTGGTGACCGCTCCCTTTGAGAACCGCGTCGAGATCGTGCGCAAGAAGCGTGGCCTTAATAAAAAGAAAGGCGCCAAGCTGGTCAAGCAGCAGCAGAAGGCGCGCGAGGCGTTCTATAAGCGCTATAGCGCCGGAAAGTGGAAGATGACGAGTGGCAAGGATATCGTCGTCAACCGCGCCAAGCTGGGCCGCGAAGGCTGCAAAGACGTTATCGCCGCAGCTTACCGCTACAAGGTGGCGCAGCTCGAAGGCTAACCGACCAAAAACCACCACAAAGGGTACAGTGAACTGCGCCCCGAAACTTGGACTGAATAAATAGCGACTACGCCGCAAGG
>DXMU01000051.1 GCA_019414025.1 Collinsella sp. | reverse complement strand
TTCCCTCCAGCAGGAGTTCGCTGACTTCGTCGCCCAGGTCGACAAATCGAAATTTAAGTTAGGTACCTGCGGTGGGATGCTTTGACGTTGCGCTGGTCGACCATCGCGTACCTTAATGTGGTGTCTATTTTTTTATGGCCAAGGAGCACCTGGACTTGTTCGATGGGCATTCCTTTGTCGATTGCCTTTGTAGCAAGCGTTCTTCTGAACTTATGAGGGTGGACCCTTCCTAAATCAAGCTCGCGCCCCAGTTTTCTAAGCAGCGCCTCGACGCCGCCAATTTGCAGCCTCTCGTGTGGCGCCTTGCTCGACACGAAGAGTGCTTCCGAGCTGTCCATTCGGGTTGACAGGTAATTCTCAATATGGACTTTAGTCTTTGCGTCAAAATAGACGATGCGGTCCTTATTTCCCTTGCCGTGTACGATGCACTCACGATTGATGGTGTCGATGGAGCTCCTGTCCAACGAGACGAGTTCACCCACACGCATGCCCGTGGAGCGCAACAGGTCGATCAGGGCAAGGTTTCGGGGCGACCCGCAGTTATCGCAAAGTATTTCAACGACTTCATCGCTATACGTTTCCTTTATGGGCTGCGGAGCCTTGACTCTTTTAATGCGTCTTACCGGGCTCTTAATGATATGGTCCTCGTCTTCGAGCCATGAGTAGAAGCTTGAGATGATTCTTCGGACATTGTCGACGGTGACGCGACTGACGCCGGCTTTTTGCTGATAGTCGGAAAGATAGGACCTAATCTCTTCGGTTCCCAGGTCGCAAGCTGGCGTATCGAATGATTCAAGCATTTTATTGATGGTGGTTTCGTAGTAGGAGATGGTCCTATCCGAGCAGCCTTCGAGGCGTTTTGCAGACAGAAATAGATCCAGGAATGATTCGCTTTCACCGCCGCCGCCGTCTTCGGCTAATTGGCTTTCATCGAAAAGGCAGTGCGATAAAACCTTTTTGAGCTGGCGGTTCTGCTGCGTGGTCAGGTAGGGGAGCATGAGACGGGTAATTTCTCTAGCCGTTTTCGTGAGATCCATGGTGGCGTCCTTCCTTGCACGGTGGGTGGCGCTATTTCCCTTTGTTTACCCGTGCGTTATGGAAGGGATGCCGGGTGGCACTTCCGCTGGGCCGCGTCAAGGGAACCCGTGAAACCCCGCGCAGACCTCCGCATCACTCCGGTGCGGCTTTGCCTGCAGAGTGATATGTTCAGAAGCGTTTTATTAACGGGGGATGTCTTTCGGATTCTTTTGATGGGGATGTGGAAACACTGATGAAGTTTACGAATAGCGAGGTTGAGGGGTTCGCCTGTGCCCATCGCCTCTCGTGTGCGGATGGACGGTGCCGGTGGTTGTTCGAGACTGCAGTCGCGCCGACGGGATTGGTTGGGGTCGGTACAAGGCGAGCACGCCCCATGCCGTTATGGAAGATGCATCTTTGTCGATAGTGCGATTAATCTACGCGGGAGCGCTGAGAAGATCTTCCAGCATCGGGTCTACCCCGGCGGCGACCATGCCTTCGATCAGGTGCTGGGCGTGGAACCGACCAACTGTCCATGCGATATATGAAAGCATCTGACAAGCGCGCTCCTTGATATCAAATGCAGCTTTGCTTAGAACGATTGCCTCTGCGATGTCGGCAAATGCGTCGTGATCTCCCCATGTCTTACAGGCTTGTATCATGCCCTGGTCGATAGCATCCATAACAAAAGCGCCGGATCCGTCCGCAACGCACGTGCCGTCTGCAAACAGCTTCCAACTCGACGGCTCGCGCGAGTCGTCTCCGAGCAGCTTGATCTGCAGCACATGCGGATTGCCGGCAACGCAGAGCTCTTCCTCGAGCACCTGCACGGTAAAGCGCATCTGGTGGGAGAGGCTGCTCTTGACCATGGCCGAGGCGTAGTCATTCTGCTTGTCCAGAAGATGCATTCGTTTTGGCTTGGCTGTCAGGTTGTGGAAGTTGCGCTCGCTGCGCACAGAGAAATTGTCCATACGGACTCCTTTCATCGATGTTGGCAGGGCCACCGTGCCTCTTGGCCGGTTGGCGTCGGGATCGTGGAGCCAACTCTCTACCCCGACTCTGGATAAAACGCGCCCGCTCCTTGCGGGCACGATGGAGTCTATCAGCGCGCGCGGACAGAAATCAAGCGTCGCGTGCGAAATGACGCGCGGGCGGCGTTTGTTTTCGCCGCCCGCTGTTAAGCTTAAAATCGAAAAAGTGTCGAAATTTCCCATATAAAAGTATGGAAAAGTGTTGTAATACACACTTTAAAACCTCGGAAAAGTGTCGAAATGAGCATCTAATAACTACGGAAAAGTGTATCCTAGTGCTAAAACAGCACGTAATAAGGGGTGCGCTTATGCTGCAGAGAAAAGCGAAAGCACGGTTTGAATCTTGGCTTGCCTCGTCGCCCAACAAGGCTCTTTTGGTCAAGGGCGCCCGACAGGTAGGAAAGTCATATTTGGTCAACGTCTTTGCAAGCGAATCGTTCGAAAATGTCGTGACGTTCGACCTTATCGCCGACGCGTCCGTGCGCGATTCGTTTTTGGCGGCGAAAAGCGCGGACGACCTGCTTATGCGCATGTCTATCGCTGCGACGCAGCCGATGGTTGCGAACAAGACCGTCGTGGTTATCGACGAGGTGCAGCGATGCCCCAACGCGGTGACGTTTATCAAATACCTGGTCCAGCGTGGCGACTTTCGATACATCCTTACCGGATCGCTCCTTGGCGTTGAGCTCGAGGGCATCGATTCCCTGCCGGTGGGGTATGTCGAGCAGGTCCAGATGTACCCGCTCGACTTTGAGGAGTTTTGCTGGGCAAATGGCGTTGGTGCCAGCGTGTCTGACATGCTCAGGGGCTGTCTAGAGGATGAAGGGGAGCTTCCCGGCTACCTGTATGACCGCTTGCTCGATCTGTTCCATCAGTATGTGGTGGTGGGAGGCATGCCCGACGCGGTCAATTCCTTCTTGGCGACGCGCAATGTCGACGAGGTTCGAAACATCCATCGTGATCTTCACGCCCTGTATCGCGATGACATCGCAAAGTACGCTCCGCCCGAGCTGCGCTTGGTTATTCGCGATATCTATGATTTGATTCCAAGCGAGGCAGGCTCCAAAAACAAGCGATTCAAGCTGTCATCGATTAACGGTGTTAAGCGCTTTTCGCAGGTTACAGACCATTTTCTCTGGCTCTCGGAGGCGGGTGTCGCGCTTCCCGTGTATAACGTAACGGCACCCGTGGCACCCCTTTTATTGGGGGAGCAGCGAAATCTCTTTAAGCTGTTTTACTTGGACACCGGAATGCTCATGTCGTCGTATTCTAAAAGGGTCGCCCAAGGCGTTTTTGATGGGGAGGCGGAAGACCCCTTTGGCATGAACATGAGGGCGGCGTTTGAGGGCTTCGTTGCCCAAGAGCTCAAAGCTCATGGATTTAGATTGCGCTACTTTACGTCCAAAAAGGTCGGTGAGCTCGATTTTGTGGAAGAGACGTTCGATGGAGAAGTGTTTGCCATCGAGGTCAAATCGGGCAAGAGCTTTAAGTCCCACGCGGCGCTCGATAACGCACTGACAACGAAGGGCTACGGAATCGATCGCGCCCTGGTACTTGCGGAATGTAATCTTCACCGCGATGGTGACGTGCTGTATCTGCCCATCTTTATGGCAGGGCTTTTGGAGCCGTAACGTGCCGTCGACTCTTCCGACCCTCACTTAACCCTCGCTACTCGTCGTCCCCGTCGTTGGGGTCGCCCTTGAGGGTGTTGATGTCCAGATACTCGTTATCGTCCTCTTTTTGCTGGGTCTCCGACTCCGCTTGGGTGGGGCCGGAGAACAGCCGGAATCCCTCAAACGCAATGACGCCGAGCAGGGCAATGACAATGGCGATAAAGGCAACCTTGACTGCCTGCGGAAATTCCGAGAAACGCAGCGCCTTTTCCTCGGCGTAATAATCGGCGAAGCGCTCTTCGCCCGTGCTTTTGGTATACGCCGGCGCGGACGCGGCCTCCGGGTCATATTCCGGTGCAGGCGTGGCAGCGTACGGGTCGTTGAGATAATCGCTCGATGCGTTGCCATAATCCTCGGTCTCGATGCGATCGGTGCCAGCATAGCCATCGGAATAATCGGAATATGCCGCACCGCCCTCATAGTCCGCGGCGTTCGTGTTGGCGGCAAAAAGCGGGTTAACTGGAACGTCGAGCGCCGGCATGCCGGTAGAGGTCTCATCCAGATCGGCTGCAGCCCAGGAATCGTAGGCAACCTGATGGGCAACGGGCTCATCGAGCCTTGTGACCGGAGGCTTGCGTGCCGCAGGAACAGGCAACTGGTGGGCGCTGTACATAACGGTGCTGTCGGCCGATTTGCCCTGCGTCGCTGCAGCGAGAAATGCCGCCGTCTCGGATGGGTCGCTTGCGGGGCGGGGAGTGGGCGTGGGCGCCGAAATGGGTGCGGGCGTAGACGCGGGCGTCGAAACAGGCGGCTGCGCAGGAGTTGGCGCAGATGCGGGCTTAGGCGCAAGTGCGGGATTGGGGCTTGACGGGCGAGCCCCACCGCCCATGAGTTCGTCGGCGGTCCACGGGCGATCATCCATCACGTCGTCAAGGCTCAGCGAAAACAGGTCGTCTTCACCCTCATCGAACATGCGGTGCACATGTCCACCAATTGCCGGAATCAATCCGCGACCGGTGCATGATGCCTTGCTCAACGCCATTCTGTTCCACCCTTTCGAAATACTAATGACATCGATTATATGGAACTTCCCAAGCGGCTCGGTCTTGGATTCGAGCTTTCCAGAACTCGCGCCCAAAAGGGGAGGGACAATCTAGGCGAGTGCCTACTTGTCGTCGGCCGCCGCCTTGGCCTCATTGAGGTAGCTATAGAAGCTGTACTTGGAGATGCCAAAGAACTCGCAGGCGCGTTCGCTCGACTTGGAAATGAGGAAGGCGCCGCGACGGTCGAGGTAGCCAATGGCACGAATGCGCTCGTCTTTGGTCATGAGTGCCGCGGGCTTGCCCACAAACTGCTCGCACTCGTGCAGCAGGTCTTCGAGCAGGTCGCCGATGTTCTTGGTAATGGGCTCGGGTTCGGTATAGCCCGTGCCGCCGGTGCCGGTAAAGGCGTCGAGCGAACGCTCAAAAGCCTTCATAAGCGTAATGTCAAAGTTGATGCCCAAAATGCCGACAGGCTTGCCCTCATCGTTGCGGATAAAGATCGTCGAGGACTTGAGCAGCTTGCCATCGGCGGTTTTGGTGAGGTACGGCTTGCGGTCGTGCACGTCGGCGGTGCCCTCGTGCATGGACTCAAACACGATATGGCTGGGGCCGTCACCCAGTTTGCGCCCGCTGACGTGGCCGTTTTCGATCACTACGATGGAGCGGTCCACGTCCTCGGTCTCCAGGTCGTGGACGACGACTTCGCAGTTGGGGCCAAATTGGAGCGCCAGGCCGTGTGCAAGGCGCTTGTAGAACTCAATCTGTGCGGGGGTCATGGGTGCCTTCCTAAAAATTAGTTTGGGCTCACTGTGCCATAAACCCCACTTGTTCGCAAATAACGAAAGCGTCGCTGTGTTATGTGACCGTTCGGCGGCGAAAAGGTACCGATTACGGCAACAAACAATTTGTTAGGTTTTCCAATCAAAAAGTGTGATAGAACAGTGCTAACAAACTTTTTGTTTGGCATCCACATAAAAGTTCAGCCGTGTGAATGGGATCGGGCTGAAACGCGTATGCGGGGGCCGGCAAGAGAGAACTTAAGGAGTTCACCGTATGGCCGATAAGATCCAGTGGGCGGGCAACACGATGCCCAAGAGCGATGATAAGCACTTGGGAATCATGAGCCTCGACCACGTGAAGAAGGCCCGCGCCTTCCACCAGTCGTTCCCCCAGTACACCGTCACTCCGCTTGCCCGCCTGGATGGCCAGGCCGCGCGCCTGGGCCTGTCCAACCTGTGCGTTAAGGACGAGAGCTACCGCTTTGGCCTCAACGCCTTTAAGGTCCTGGGCGGATCGTTTGCCATGGCCAACTACATTGCCGACGAGACCGGCAAGGACGTTGCCGACTGCACCTTCGATTACCTGACCTCCGATCAGCTGGCCGAGGACTTTGGCCAGGCTACCTTCTTTACCGCCACCGACGGCAACCATGGCCGCGGCGTGGCATGGGCTGCCAACAAGCTGGGCCAGAAGGCCGTCGTGCACATGCCCAAGGGTTCCACCAAGCCCCGCTTCGATAACATTGCCGCCGAGGGCGCCACGGTGACCATCGAAGAGGTCAACTACGACGAGTGCGTGCGCATGGCCGCCGCCGAGGCCGACGCCTGCGAGCGCGGCGTCATCGTTCAGGACACCGCCTGGGAGGGCTACGAGAAGATCCCGTCCTGGATCATGGAGGGCTACGGCACCATGGCTTCCGAGGCTGCCGAGCAGCTGCGCGAGATGGCCATCAACCGCCCGACGCACGTCTTTGTCCAGGCTGGCGTAGGCTCGCTCGCCGGCGCCGTGGTGGGCTACTTCACCAACCTGTATCCCGATAACCCGCCCACCTTCGTCGTGGTCGAGTGCGCACCGGCCGCCTGCCTGTACAAGGGCGCTGCCGCCGGCGACGGCGACCCGCGCATCGTGGACGGCGACATGCCCTCCATCATGGCCGGTCTGTGCTGCGGCGAGCCCAACATTCTGGGTTGGGATATCCTGCGCAACCACACCACCGCCTTCGTGTCCTGCCCCGACTGGGTCACCGCTCGCGGCATGCGCACCCTGGGCGCTCCCGAGAAGGGCGACCCGCGCGTTATCTCCGGCGAGTCCGGCGCCGTGACCACCGGTCTGGTCGAGACCCTTATGCTCGATCCCGAGTACGCCGAGCTCAAGGAGCTCATCGGCCTGGACAAGACGAGCTCCGTGCTCTGCTTCTCCACCGAGGGCGACACCGATCCGGATCAGTACCGTCGCATCGTCTGGGAGGGCGAGTATCCGACCTGCTAGCAGACTGACCTGTCCGGAGGCAGCCGGAGGACTTTACTCCCTGCTCGGACAGTCCTGCTCGCACGGAGAGCACATTAAGTGCTCTCCGGCTCGTGCGGAACTCGCGACGGAGCAAAGTCCTCCGTCCGCCTCCTATGGTTACTTGCTTGTGGGGTGCTCAACCTCACGCCGCTTGGCACAAGTGATCTATCTGAAATATCTACCTGTAGGTAAACCCTTGTAGAAAGGTTGACTGTTATGACTAAAGAACTCGATTTTGATGCCATTAAGGCTGCGGCTGAGTCTCATCGTGCTGATATGACTCGCTTCCTGCGCGCTATGATCTCCCATCCCTCTGAGTCCTGCGAGGAGGGTGAGGTTGTCGCTTGCATCAAGGCCGAGATGGAGAGCCTTGGCTATGACGAGGTCAAGGTCGACGGCCTGGGCAACGTTATGGGCTTTATGGGCGAGGGCGACAAGATCATCGCCATCGACTCCCACATCGACACCGTCGGCATCGGCAACATCGAGAACTGGGATGCCGATCCCTATGAGGGCTACGAGACCGACGAGATCATCTACGGCCGCGGCGGCTCCGACCAGGAGGGTGGCATGGCTTCTGCTACCTACGCTGCCAAGATGATGAAGGACATGGGCCTCATCCCCGAGGGCTACAAGATCATGGTCGTCGGCACCGTCCAGGAAGAGGACTGCGACGGCATGTGCTGGCAGTACATCTACAACAAGGACGGCATTAAGCCCGAGTTCGTCATTTCCACCGAGCCCACCGACGGCGGCATCTATCGCGGTCACCGCGGCCGCATGGAGATCCGCGTCGACGTTCACGGCACCTCCTGCCACGGCTCCGCTCCCGACCGCGGCGACAACGCCATCTACAAGATGGCCGACATCATCGCCGACGTCCGCGCCCTCAACAACAACGGCTGTGACGAGTCGACCGACATCAAGGGCCTCGTCAAGATGCTCGACCCCAAGTACAACCCCGAGCACTTCGAGGACGCCCGCTTCCTGGGCCGCGGCACCTGCACCGTCAGCCAGATCTTCTACACCAGCCCCAGCCGTTGCGCCGTGGCCGACTCCTGTGCCATCTCCATCGACCGTCGCATGACCGCCGGTGAGACCTGGGAGTCCTGCCTGGACGAGATTCGCAACCTGCCGGCCGCCAAGAAGTACGGCGACGACGTGAAGGTCTCCATGTACATGTACGACCGTCCGTCCTGGACCGGCGAGGTTTACGAGACCGAGGCTTACTTCCCCACGTGGATCAACAAGGAGACCGCTCCGCACGTCAAGGCCCTCGTCGACGCCCACAAGGCCATGTTCGGTGACGAGCGCATCGGCTGCGAGCCCAGCATGGACAAGCGCACCGGTCGTCCGCTGTGCGACAAGTGGACCTTCTCCACGAACTGCGTTTCCATCCAGGGCCGCTATGGCATCCCCTGCGTCGGCTTCGGCCCGGGTGCCGAGTCTCAGGCTCACGCTCCCAACGAGGTCACCTACAAGGACGACCTGGTCACCGCTGCCGCCATGTATGTGGCTGCCCTGAACCTCTACGATCCGAGCCAGGCCGATGGCGACGCCACCGTGTTCCGCGCCGGTCTGACCAACAACAAGATCGATTAGTCCCATTCCTCGATCTTGTTGAGCCGGGGACAGCTCGTGTCCCCGGCACCCCCTGTTGACTTGGGGCCCGCGGTCGTTATCTCCCATGCTTCCTCAACGGTAGCGGGTCCTCGTCATAGTGCTCTGCATGTTCTAGCCACACGCGCATGCCGGAGCACATCTACTCATTGCAATCGTTTCATCTTTGGAAAGGATATTTACATGGACGCCAAGTTTACCGAGCTCGTCGAGCAGCTGAACGGCCTCGATTTTAAGGGCATGTACGGCAGCGACTTCCTGCACACCTGGGATAAGACCACCGATGAGCTCAAGGCGCTCTACATCGTCGCCGACGCCCTGCGCGAGCTGCGCGAGAACAACGTTTCGTCCAAGATCTTCGATTCGGGTCTGGCCGTCTCCCTGTTCCGTGACAACTCCACCCGTACGCGCTTCTCCTTCTCTAAGGCAGCCAACCTGCTCGGTCTTGAGCTGCAGGACCTGGACGAGAAGAAGTCCCAGATCGCTCACGGCGAGACCGTCCGCGAGACCGCTACCATGATCTCCTTCATGGCCGACGTCATCGGCATCCGCGACGACATGTACATCGGCAAGGGCGACGCCTACATGGCCGAGGTCTCCGAGTCTGTCCAGCAGGCCTACGAGGACGGCGTTCTGGATCACCGTCCCACGCTCATCTCCCTGCAGTCCGACTCCGATCACCCCACGCAGTCCTCTGCCGACATGCTCTACCTCATCAACGAGTTTGGCGGTCTTGAGAACCTCAAGGGCAAAAAGGTTGCCGTCACCTGGGCCTACTCGCCCTCTTACGGCAAGCCGCTGTCCTGCCCGCAGTCGCTGATCAGCCTGCTGCCCCGTTTTGGCATGGACGTCACCTTGGCCCACCCCGAGGGCTACGACCTCATGCCCGAGGTCGTCGAGCGCGCCAAGGGTTATGCCGCCGAGTCCGGCACCACCTTTAAGCAGGTCAACACCATGGCCGAGGCCTTCGAGGGCGCCGACATCGTGATCCCGAAGAGCTGGGCTCCGTTTGCCGCCATGGAGAAGCGCACCAACCTGTACGCCGAGGGCGACGACGCCGGCATCGCTGCACTCGAGAAGGAGCTGCTCGCCCAGAACGCCACCCATCAGGACTGGTGCTCCACGACCGAGCTCATGGAGAAGACTGCCAACGGTCAGGACACCATCTTTATGCACCCGCTGCCCGCCGACATCTCCGGTGTCTCCTGCGAGCACGGCGAGGTTAACGCCGACGTCTTCGACATGCACCGCGTGGGCATGTACAAGGAGGCCAGCTACAAGCCGTACGCCATCGCAGCCATGATGTTCCTGCAGAAGGTTGCCGATCCCGCCGCTACCCTCAAGGCCCTCGACGAGCGCAGCACCGCCCGTTGGTTCCAGGCCTAAAGCTGGGTTGAGGTAAGCCATGTAAAGGGGGCGCTCTGCCAACCGGCGGGGTGCCCCTTTTTGCATCGTGGGCGTGCGGGATAAGCGCTTTCGATGTAGATGCCCCGCGACGCGAGTTATGGGTACGATGGTTTCAGGGGAGGTATCGCCATGAAACTTGGTTGCGTCATTATGGCTTCGGGCGAGGGCAAGCGATTTGGCTCTAACAAGATGCTCGCCGATATCTATGGCGAGCCGCTGATTGCCCGGACCATTGATTCGGTTCCCCGGGGCTTTGACGTTGTGGTTTCGACGCGTTGGCCCGAGGTCGCTCAGATTTGCGAGGACAAGCATTGCCCGTGCGTGCTGCACGATGGCGAGCTGCGCAGCGAAAGCGTCCGTGCGGGCCTTTCGTGGGGAGTCGAACGCAACTGGAAAGGTTGCCTCTTTTTGCCGGGCGACCAGCCGCTCGTGAGTTCAGATTCTTTTGAGGCTATGGTTCGTGCATTTGACGAGCGTGGCCGCAAGCATCCGGTGCGTCTTGCGTGCAACGGTGAGCCTTCGAGCCCGGTGCTCTTTCCGGCGGAACTGTTCGATGCACTTATGTGTCTTGGGGGTAAGGACGGCGGCGGTTCGATCCTCAAGGACCGTACCGACGTGGTGCTGGTCGAGGCGCGTGCCTACGAGCTGTGGGACGTCGATACCGTCAAGGGACAGCGACGCATAACGGAGCATATCGCCGCCTGCTCGTATTTTGATCGCGTGGCCAACTGCATCAATCAATAAGGAGCAATTATGATCATCATCAAAAACGGCGCACTCGTGACGCCCCAGGGGCTTCGCCGCGCCGATCTTGCCATGGAGGGCGACAAGATTGTGCGGATTGCCGCGGCAATCGAGCCGGGCGAGGGCGATACCGTCGAGGACGCCACCGACTGTTGGGTGTTTCCCGGCTTTATCGACGGCCACACGCACATGCAGTGCTGGACTGGCATGGATTGGACGGCCGATAGCTTTGAGACCGGCACGCGCGCGGCTGCCTGCGGCGGCACGACGACCATTGTGGACTACGCGACGGCTGATCGCGGCGTGACCATGCCCGATGCCTTGGTCGAGTGGCATCATCGCGCCGACGGCACCTGCACCGCCAACTATGCCTTCCATATGGCGCTTGCCGAGTGGAATGAGCGCAACCGCGCCGATCTTTCGGCCATGCGCGAGGCGGGCGTGTCGTCGTTTAAGACCTACTTTGCCTACGACCATCTGCGCCTGGACGATGCCGAGACGCTCGAGGTGCTAGAGGAGCTCAAGCGCGTGGGCGGTATCCTGTGCGTGCATTGCGAGAACGGCACGTTGGTCAACGCGCTGCAGAAGCGCGTGTTTGAGCAGGGTATCCACGGGCCCGAGGGCCATGCGCTCAGCCGTCCGGACGTGTGTGAGGCCGAGGCCGTGAGCCGCCTGCTGTATCTGGCGCACTTGGCCGGGGACGCTCCGGTCAACGTGGTGCACCTTTCGACCAAGCTGGGGCTCGAGGCCATTCGCGCTGCCAAAGCGCGCGGGCAGAAGAACATCTATGTCGAGACATGCCCTCAGTATCTGATGCTCGACGACACCTGCTATCTGGAGCAGGGCGAGGACGGCTTTGCGGGCGCCAAGTACGTGATGAGCCCGCCGCTGCGCCATGCCGGTGACCGTGCCGCGCTGCGCGAGGCGCTTGTGGCTGGCGAGATCGATACTATTGCGACCGATCATTGCAGCTTTAACCTGCACGGGCAAAAGGACCGAGGACGCGATGATTTCCGCGCGATTCCCAACGGCGGGCCCGGCGTGGAGCATCGTCCCGTTGCGATTGCCACGAGCTTTGAGGGACAGCTGGGTCCCGAGGATCTGTGCCGCTTGATGAGCGAGAATCCGGCGCGCGTTTTTGGCATGTATCCGCGCAAGGGCTGTCTTGCCGAGGGCGCCGATGCCGACGTGTGCGTGTGGGATCCCAAGGCGCGCTGGACCATTCGCGCGGCGACGCAGCATCAGGCCGTGGACTATACGCCGCTCGAGGGCTTTGAGGCACACGGCCGCGCCAAGGCCGTGTTTGTGAACGGCGTGCTGGCTGCGCGCGACGGCGAGCCCACCGGAGCCCAACCCGGCCGCTACGTGCCCCGCTAACGGGAAGACCGCCGGGGTAGCTAATTTGAACTGCGCCCCAATTCTTGGACGGGCTAATAAGCGGCCTACGCCGCACATAGGGACTGATTCCGGAATTCCTCCGGGGTCAGTCCCTTCAGTTTAACCTGCCTCCTTCTCGTGTTCCAATGGATGATGTATTCGTCCAGGTCTCTCTTGAAGTCTTCGAAGCAGGGCCATTTTCTTCCGCGAAAGAACTCGTCCTTCATATGGCCGAACACTTGCTCCGTCGCGCCGTTGTCGATGCAGTTGCCCTTCCGGGACATGCTCTGCACCACGCCGGCCTCCTCCAGCCGCTTGCACCACCCGGCCTGCTGGTACTGCCAGCCCATGTCCGAGTGCAGGACCGGCCTGGAGCCCTCGGGCATCTTGGACACGAGCTGGTCGAGCAGCTCGTGCTGCTGGGCCATGTTGGGATGCAGCGACGTGGACCAGGCGACGATCTCCTTGCTGCCGAAATCGTAGACCGGCGCGAAGTAGGCCTTGCCCCAGGGCTGCTTGAACTCGGTGACGTCGGTGCCCATCTTCTCCCACGGCCCGTCGGCGGCGAAGTCCCTGCCGATGACGTTCTCGAAGGTCTTTCCGACCTTGCCCCTGTACGAGTTGTACCTGTGGTAGTCGGTCTCGCGGCGGATCCCGCAGCTGATGCCCATCTCGCGCATCATCTTCAGCGTCGTCTTGTCGGCTATGCGCACGCCCTGCTCGGCGCGCAGGCACATGGCGATCTGCCTGTGGCCGCACCCGTTGGCGGTGCGCGAGAATATCTCGGCGGCGGCCTCCCAGAGCTCGGGCCTGGTGGGAGCCTTCGGGTGCGACAGCGCGTAGTAGTAGCTCGACCTCGCCAGGCCGGCGCACTCGAGCAGGTCGGCGAGGGGGTATTGCCCTGAAAGCCCGCTCACGACCGCGGCCTTCTCGCCGTTCGAGAGCGTTTCTCCGCCTTCAGGGCGATCGATTTTTTTAGGTAGGCGTTCTCCGCCTCGAGCCTCTTGATCCTGCGCTCGAGCTCTTGCTCGCGCGTCGTCTCCCCGGACGGGGAGCCGGACCCCCTCGGCCTCCCCCTGGGCTTTGGCCTGAGCGCCTCCGGGCCCTCCTCCCTGTAGGCCTTCAGCCATTTCTTGAAAGGGCTTGGCGAGGCTATCCCGAACTTCTCCATGGCCTCGGGCCTCGTCATGCCCTCGTCGACGACCGCCCTGACGGCGGCCAGCTTCGTCTCGAACGAATAGGCGGTGTGTTTCTTTCCCATCATGGCCAGAACCTCGATACCAGCAGACCTGTCGGTGCACAGCCATTCTCTCACGGTTTCCTCCGGCATCCCGAGAAGGGCCGCGATCGCCGCGCGGCCGTGCCCCTCGTCGTGCAGCTCTGCCGCTCGCAGTCTCATCCCGACGTCGTACAAAGCGTTTCCAGCCATAAAAAAGCCTCCCATTTCTTGTGTCCAAGAAATGGGAGGCAGTTCAATTTGGGACGGGGCTCTTTTAGCTACCCCTTGAGGCTGGTGGCGATGAGGGAGCGGCCGAGGGCCGCCTCGAAGCGATCTGCCATCGTTGGATCGGCAAGCGTGTCGACTTGGTTGAGCATGATACGGGCATTGTTTAGGTTCAGCATCTGCATCTCGGCATTGAGCACCTGGGCGACGCGCTCGGGCGTGGCGATGTCGGTAGGCTCGCAGCCGCAGCGCTCGCAGAAGAGCTCGGGGCGGTGGACAACCTCGGCGACGGGCTTGCCCAGCCCCGAGGCGCCGACGACCCAGACAACGTTTGCCGTGGCGGCGGGAATTACCGGCTCCCAGGCGGCATGCGCCTTGAGCGGGAGTCGCTTGCTGCCATCTGCCTCGGCCAACACATAGTTAAAGCGCCGTGCCAGCTCGCCGAGCGGCTCGGCGGGGGCGGAGAGCTTGCCTGTCTCCGGGTCCAAGACGCCTGCCTGGCAGATGCTTCCGTGCACAAGGCCCGTGCAGGCCTCGCAGGTGCAACCGGGGACATGCGCGGCGCCCGGCTTCCAAGGCGCGGCGTCCAGGCGACGATTCGACCCGTCCCATGGCACGCCGGCGACGGGAAACATATGCGTGGTGGTGCAGAGGAGCACGCGGCCGCCAGCGCGCATGAGCTCAAGACCCAGCGTCTTCAGCAACGTCGACTTGCCGCCGCTGCCGATAATCGCGGTAATGCCCGGCTCGATCCTGAGCGCCGAGGCAAGATTGCCGCTAACCGTTTCCATCTGTTCACCGCCGTATAATACTGTGATAATAAATAATCATCAGAGTAGCGGTCGAACCGCTTTTGCTCTGCTCAAACCGTAGCACAGGGAGGTGCCCCGGGAATGCTCGTTTATGTTCGCGGCGCCGGCGATATCGCCACGGGCGTCGCCGCTCGCTTGGTGCGCTCCGGCGTGTCGGTCGTTATGGCCGATATCGCGGTTCCCACGTGCATCCGTCGCACAATCTGTTTTTGCGAGGCCATTCGCCTGGGCGAGGTCGAGGTCGAAGGCATTCGCGCTCGCTTGGCACAGACGCCGGCTGAGGCGCTTGCGATTTCCGAGGCTGGAGACGTCGCCGTTGTGGTGGACCCTCAGGCCAAGATGCTCGGCGAGCTGAAACCCGCGGCTGTGGTCGACGCGATTTTGGCTAAGCGCAACTTGGGCACCACGCGCGACATGGCGCCTGCCGTCATCGCTGTGGGGCCGGGCTTTACCGCGCCGGTTGACTGCGACGCCGTGGTCGAGACCATGCGCGGGCATTTTCTCGGCCGTGTCATTACCCAAGGTTCGCCCCAGCCCAACACGGGCGTGCCGGGCATTATCGCCGGCTATGGCAAGGAACGTGTTATCCACAGCCCCGCCGCCGGCGTGTTTCGGTCCGACCGCGCAATCGGCGACATCGTGAGCGCCGGAGACGTGATTGGCTACGCGGGCGATACGCCCATGTGCACGCAGATCGATGGCTGTCTGCGCGGGCTTTTGGCGAACGGCGTGCAGGTGACTGAGGGCTTTAAATGCGCCGATGTCGACCCGCGCGGCGATGCCAGCTATATCAACTACATTTCGGACAAAGCGACGTCGGTCGGCGGCGGCGTGCTCGAGGCACTCGCTATGCTCACCGATGTCTTTAGAGGATAGAAGGCGGCAATGGAAAAGCTCGATGTTGTGAATGCGGCGCTTGCCGCCCTGCGTGCTGGCGAGACGTGCGAGCTGGTGGTCGTGGCCGGTACGGCGGGGTCGTCCCCGCGCGGTGTGGGCGCCTGGATGGCCGTCTTTGCCGATGGCAGCCAGGCGGGCACTATCGGCGGCGGCAAGATTGAGCTCTTTGCGCTGGATGAGGCGCGCGAGCTCCTGAGCGCGGGACAGTCGCGTCTGGTCCGCTACACCATGGGCGGCGAGAACTCCGATACCGGCATGATCTGCGGCGGAGCCATCTGCCTGTGCTACCTGCATTTGGATGCGACTCAGGCACCGTTGTTCCAGTCGGTTGCCGACGTCTTGGCCTATCGGCGCATCGGCGACTTCGTCATCGACTT
Organism: Collinsella sp.; assembly: GCA_019414025.1. GTDB lineage: Bacteria > Actinomycetota > Coriobacteriia > Coriobacteriales > Coriobacteriaceae > Collinsella. Next base: position 13,496 of record DXMU01000051.1, on the reverse strand, counting down.
TGAGCCGTTTATCGCGAGCGCGCTCGAGGGCGATGTGGTTGAGTACCATGGCGAGACATCGCGCCATACCATTGCCGGCTGCCCCGAGCTTTCGCTGGTGGAGGAGGGGAGTAAGGTCACCTACACCAACGCCGCCTCCGAGATTCCCCCGGCGCACGTCGAGACGCTCTGCCCCGAGGGCCTGACCTATATCTTTGGCTGCGGCCACGTGGGCGCTGCGACGGCGCGGGTGCTCACGGCGGCAGGCTTTGCCGTCGTGGCTTGCGACGACCGCCCCGGCACGTTGACCCCCGAATGGGTGCCCGGTGTCTACGACCGTCGTCTGGTCGACTACAAGAGCCTGAGCAAGCAGTGCCCCATCGGCCCGCGCGACCTGGTGGTCGTCGCCACGGCGGGTCACAAGTCCGATATCGACGTGGTGATTCAGGCCATGCGTGCCAAACCCGCCTATCTGGGCTGCTTGGGCTCGCGTCGCAAGACGGCCTTTGTGCGGGCTCGCTTGGAGCAGGAAGGCTTTACGCAGGACCAGATCGACGAGCTGCACCTTCCGATCGGCGTTGCCATCGAGGCCGAGGACCCCGAGGAGATCGCCATCTCCATCGCCGCCGAGATGATCCACCTGCGTCGCACCAAGCTCGTCCCCCGCAAGCGCTAATCGCATCCTCACCAATAAGTTGCGGTGAAATACGGATTGTTTAAGCCTGTTAGGCCGCCCAACAGTCCCTATTTCACCGCAACTGCTTTTTGGGACCCATTTGTGCGGGGGAGTTGTGGAGTTGTGCAGGCAGACGAGGTTTTTCTGGAAATACGCTCCCGATGCGCGTATAGTACCGATTGTTTTGTCGGCTCCTGCTGCGTCGAGTCCAAACCGCAAAATGCCATGAGCGGCGCGGATGCAGCCAGGAGGCACGAGGACAACCCATCGTGGCCACGCCCCGTGCTTAAAACCCCAAGAAGGAGTGAACAATGGCAGAAGAGAAGTATGTGCCGCGTCTGAAGACCAAGTACAACAACGAGGTCAAGCAGCAGCTTCAGGACAAGTTCCAGTACGAGAACGTCATGATGATCCCCAAGTTTGAGAAGATCGTCGTGAACATGGGTGTCGGCGAGGCCGCTACCGATTCCAAGGCCATCGACGGTGCCGTGCGCGACCTGCGCGCCATCACCGGCCAGCAGCCGATGATCACCCGTGCCCGCAAGTCCATTGCTACCTTCCGCCTGCGCGCCGGTATGCCGATCGGCTGCAAGGTTACCCTGCGTGGCGACCGTATGTGGGAGTTCTTCGATCGTCTGACCTCCGTCGCGATCCCCCGTATCCGCGACTTCCGCGGCATCTCCGCCAAGAGCTTCGACGGCCGTGGTAACTTCTCCATGGGCGTCACCGAGCAGCTCATCTTCCCCGAGATCGACTTCGACTCCGTCGATCACCAGCGTGGTATGGACATCACTTTCGTGACCACCGCCAACACCGATGAGGAGGCCAAGGCCCTTCTGGACGCCTTCGGTTTCCCGTTCAAGAAATAGGTTCACCTGCCCTATAAGCGCCGTTCCCACAAGGGGGCGGCGCTTGGGGCGAACAATACTCTATGTGAGGAGGATATAAGTGGCTAAGACATCGATGATCGTCAAGTGCAATCGCAAGCAGAAGTTCTCTACTCGTGAGTACACGCGCTGCCAGCGCTGCGGCCGTCCGCACTCTGTGTACCGCAAGTTCGGCCTGTGCCGTGTCTGCTTCCGTGAGCTTGCACTCAAGGGCGAGCTTCCCGGCGTTAAGAAGGCCAGCTGGTAAGTCACTACCAGCGTTTCAAGCATCCGTTTGGAACAGGGAAAACGCGCTAAAAAGGCTTTGCCGTTAAGGGCGGTGAAGAACCAAGAGCACGTGTTCATCAAGAACGAAGGAGAATCTGTATGAACCTTACAGACCCGATCGCAGATATGCTTACGCGCATCCGTAACGCTAACTCTGTGAACAAGGCCACGGTCTCCATGCCGAGCAGCAAGAAGCTCGTCGAGATCGCTCGTGTTCTGCACGAGGAGGGCTACATCGAGGGCTACGATGTCGAGGACACCGTTCCCCAGAAGACTCTGCACATCACGCTTAAGTATGGTCCCAAGAAGGCTAAGGTCATCAACGGCATCCGCCGCATTTCCAAGCCGGGCCTGCGTAAGTACACCGGCGTTGCCGACATGCCCCGCGTCCGCGGTGGCCTTGGTACCGCCATTATTTCCACCAGCCATGGCGTCATGACCGACCGCGATGCTCGCAAGCACAACGTCGGCGGCGAGATCATCGCTTACGTCTGGTAATTCGCTCGGTAGGTAGAAGGAAAGGAGATCACCGTGTCTCGTATCGGTAATAAGCCTGTCCAGATTCCCGCCGGAGTCGAAGTGGCAGTCAACGGCAACAACGTTGTCGTCAAGGGCCCCAAGGGCCAGCTCGAGCTCGATGTCTTTGAGAAGCTCGCTATCAACGTCGAGGACAACGTCCTCACCGTTTCCCGTCCCGACGACGAGCGTGAGACCCGTGCCCGCCACGGCCTCACCCGCGCCCTCATCCACAACATGGTTGTTGGCGTTTCCGAGGGCTTCGAGAAGAAGCTCGAGCTCGCCGGCGTCGGTTACCGCGTGCAGCAGAAGGGCAAGAACCTCGAGTTCTCCCTGGGCTTCTCGCACCCCGTGATCGTCGAGGCTCCCGAGGGCATCACCTTCGAGGTTCCCGACAACACCCACGTGAACGTCAAGGGTATCAACAAGCAGCAGGTCGGTCAGATCGCCGCTGAGATCCGCGGCCATCGTCCTCCCGAGCCTTACAAGGGCAAGGGTATCCACTACGTTGGCGAGCACATCCGCCGCAAGCTGGGTAAGGCCGCCAAGTAGTCGTATCCGACTCACTCGCATAAGACCAGCACCCCGTCAGGTGCTGGCAAGATCAACCTTTTTAGGAGTTTACGTATGAACAAGCATAAGGCGAAGCTGGAAGGCCTCAAGCGTCGTCAGCGTCGTGTTCGCGGCAAGGTCTCGGGTACCTCCGAGCGTCCGCGTCTTCGCGTGACCCGTACTAACGCCAACATCTATGCCCAGATCATCGACGACAGCAAGGGCTCCAGCCTGACGCTCGTCTCTGCCTCGACCCTCGAGGCCGAGTTCAAGGGCACCCACACCTCGAACAAGGAGGCTGCGGAGAAGGTCGGTCAGCTCGTTGGCAAGCGCGCCATCGAGGCCGGCATCACCAAGGTCGCCTTCGATCGCGGTGGCCGTATCTACCATGGCCGCGTCAAGGCCCTCGCCGACGGTGCTCGTGCCGCCGGTCTCGAGTTCTAGGAGGTATGTAGCACATGGCTCGTAATCAGAAGCAGCAGCGCGAGGCCTCCGAGTTCGAGGAGCGCGTCGTTTACATCAACCGCGTGTCGAAGACCGTCAAGGGTGGTCGTCGCATGAGCCTCGTCGCTCTCGTCGTCGTTGGCGACGGCAAGGGCAACGTCGGCGTTGGCATGGGCAAGTCCGCTGAGGTGCCCATGGCCATCTCCAAGGCATCTCTCGATGCCAAGAAGAACATGTTCCACGTGCCGGTGACCGAGCAGGGCACCATCCCGCACGAGGTTCTCGGCCACTTTGGTGCCGGCCGCATCATCATCAAGCCCGCTGTCGAGGGTACCGGCGTTATCGCCGGCGGCGCTGTGCGTCCCCTCTTCGAGCTTGCTGGCATCAAGAACGTCCTGTCCAAGTCCCTCGGTACCGACAACGGCCTCAACATCATCAAGGCTGCCGTCGAGGGCCTCAAGGAGCTCTCCAGCCCTGAGGACGTCGCGGCTCGCCGTGGCCTGACGGTCTCCGAGATGTTCGTCGGTAAGGAGAACTAAGCATGGCTGACACCATCAAGATCAAGCAGGTCCGCAGCACCAACGGTTGCAAGCAGGACCAGGTCCGTACTGTCCGTGCCCTCGGTCTCCACAGGATCCGCGAGGTTCGCGAGATTGCTGACAACGAGTCCGTCCGCGGCATGATTTTCAAGGTCAAGCACCTTGTCGAGATTGTAGAGGAGTAGCAAATGCAGCTTCACGATCTTACTCCCGCGCCCGGTTCCACCAAGAACCGCAAGCGCGTCGGCCGTGGCAATTCTTCGGGTCACGGCACCACTTCTGGCCGCGGCCAGAAGGGCCAGGGTTCCCGCTCTGGCGGCACCAAGGGTGCCGGCTTCGAGGGTGGCCAGACTCCGCTGGCTATGCGCCTGCCCAAGCTTCCGGGCTTCCGCAACCCCCGTCGTATCGAGTACACCGCCGTTAACGTTGAGCGTCTCGAGCGTAAGTTCGAGGACGGCGCTGTGATCGACGGTGCCGCTCTTAAGGCCGCTCGCATCACCAAGAGCGAGTTCGAGCCCGTCAAGGTGCTCGGCAATGGTGAGCTCACCAAGAAGTTCACGGTCAAGGTCGACAAGGTCAGCGCTTCTGCGCAGGCCAAGATCGAGGCCGCCGGCGGAAAGGTCGAGCTGCCGTGCTAAATGGTCTTAAGAATGCTTTCCGCATCAAAGAATTGCGCGAAAAGATTCTTTTTACCATAGCTATGCTCGTCGTGTACCGCATTGGTGCGCACGTTCCTGTGCCCGGCATTCCCTTCCAGGGGATGCTGGGCCTTTTCTCGACCGATAACAATTCGGTCGCCGCAGGTGCTATGGCCCTCCTGAATCTTTTCTCTGGCGGCGCGTTGAGCTATGTGTCGGTGTTTTCGCTGGGCATCATGCCTTACATCACCAGCTCGATCATCCTCCAGATGCTCCAGGCCGTCGTGCCTTCCCTGCATGAGCTTGCCCGCGAGGGCGAGGTCGGTCAGACCAAGATTACGCAGTATTCGCGTTACCTCACCCTGGCTCTGGCAATCCTCAACTCCGTGGGTTACCTCTTCCTCTTTAAGAGCTTCGGCATCAGCTTCAATGGCGCCGGCGCTCCCGAGATCATCTTCGACCTCATGATCGTCGGTACGCTCACCGCGGGCGCCATGCTGATCATGTGGATTGGTGAGCTCATCACCCAGCGCGGTATCGGCAATGGCATGTCGCTGATCATCTTCGCGAACATCATGGCCGGTCTGCCGCAGGCTATCTTCTCCAGCACCGAGGGCAATGCCGGTGGCATCATCACCATGGTGATCATCTGCGCCATCATCCTGCTGGTTATCCCGCTGATTGTTTTCCTTGAGCGCGGCCAGCGCCGCATCCCGGTCTCCTACGCTAAGCGCGTCGTGGGCCGTCGCATGATGGGTGGCCAGACCACCTACCTGCCCATCAAGGTCAACACCGCGGGTGTCGTGCCGATCATCTTCGCTTCGGCGCTGCTGTACTTCCCGGCTCAGATTGCCGTGTTCTTCCCCGGCATCGGCTGGATTCAGGCAGTTGCCTCCGCGCTTTCGACCGGTTGGCTCAACTGGGTGCTTAACGTTGTCCTCATCGTGTTCTTCGCGTACTTCTACACCTCCATGGTGTTCAACCCCGATGACACGGCCGATAACCTTAAGAAGCAGGGCGGCTTTATTCCGGGCGTCCGTCCGGGTAGGGCTACCGCGGCCTACATCAAGAACGCGCTCAACAAGATCACGCTTCCCAGCGCTGTCTTTTTGGCGCTCATCGCCATCGTGCCTTCGATCATCTTCTCCTTCACGGGTAACCATCTGATCCAGGCATTTGGCGGCACGTCCATCCTCATCATGGTCGGCGTCGTGCTCGACACGGTCGATAAGCTCGAAGGCCAGATCAAGATGTATGATTACGATGGATTCTTTAAATAGGCTAGAGGAGGATTGCTCATGAACCTCGTATTGCTCGGAGCTCCGGGTGCCGGTAAGGGCACCGTCGCACAGGAGCTCGTCGCCGAGTTTGGCGTCGCCCATATTTCCACGGGCGACCTGCTGCGTGCTGCCGTCAAGGGTGGCACCGAGCTTGGTATTCAGGCTAAGAAGTACATGGACGCTGGCGAGCTCGTTCCCGACCAGCTCGTGATCGACCTTGTCAAGGAGCGCCTTGCCGCCGATGACGCCCAGCAGGGCTTCATCCTCGACGGCTTCCCGCGCAACACCGCCCAGGCTGTGACGCTCGATTCCGAGCTCTCCGCCATGGGTCGCGAGATCGATTGCGCCCTTCTGGTCGATGTGGCCCCCGAGGTCATTATCGATCGTCTGTCTTCGCGTCGCACCTGCCGCGCCTGCGGTTACACCGGCACCGCTGCCGATGCCACCTGCCCCAAGTGCGCAGGCGAGATGTATCAGCGCGACGACGACAAGCCCGAGACCATCAAGAACCGTCTCGACGTCTACGAGAAGTCCACGAGCCCGCTCGTTGACTACTATCGTGGCCAGGGTCTGCTCAAGTCGGTCAACGGTGACCAGGCTCGCGAGACCGTGTACGGGGATGTCAAAGAGGCTCTCGGTCTATGATCAAGATTAAGTCTGCAACGCAAATCGAGCAGATGAAGAAGGCAGGAGCGCTATCTAAGATGGCGCTCCGCCACGTTGGAGCCATGGTGCGCCCCGGCGTTTCGACTTTTGAGCTCGATCAGCTCGCGGAGCAGATTATCCGCATGCATGGCGGCACCCCGGCCTTTAAGGGTTACGGCGGGTTCCCGGGGACCATTTGCGCATCGATCAACGATGCCGTGGTCCACGGTATTCCCAACCCCGACATGATCCTGCGCGATGGCGATATCATCTCCATCGATACGGGAGCCGTTGTCGACGGTTGGGTTGGCGATAACGCCTGGACGTTTTTCGTCGGCACCCCCACGCCCGAGGCCAAGGCCCTGTGCGAGGTTACGCGAGATTGCCTAAAGGCTGCCATCGAGCAGGCTGTTCCCGGTAACCATATCGGGGACGTCGGTTATGCCGTTCAGTCCCTCGCCGAGTCTCACGGTTACGGCGTGCTTCGTGATTATGTGGGCCATGGCATTGGCCGCGTGATGCACGAGGACCCCAACGTTCCTAACTATGGAAAGAAGGGGAGGGGCGTTCGCCTCCAGGCCGGCATGGTCATTGCCATTGAGCCGATGGTTACGATGGGTTCCAACCATGTGAGCACGGGTTCCGACGGTTGGATCGTCACGACCAACGACCACCTGCCCGCCGCGCACTACGAGAACACCGTCGCCATCACCAATGACGGTCCGGTGATTCTCACCACGGATGCGCAAGGTGCTTGGTGTTCGCTCCAAGGCGGAGAAATGTAACAAGTTCCACTTAGTTGTGGAGCCATTACGAAGTTATTACGATGCGTGCATACGTGTTGTAGAATACTCAATCGCTGTCGTTTTCTAGAGAAAGATGATTGCTTGTGAAGAAGGAAGACGCAATTGAGCTCGAGGGTACGGTAAAAGAGCCGCTGCCCAACGCCATGTTTAAGGTTGAGCTCGAGAACGGTCATTCGGTTCTGTGCAACATTTCTGGCAAGATCCGAATGAATTACATCCGCATTCTCCCCGGTGACAGGGTTGTCGTGGAGCTTTCCCCGTACGACCTGACCCGCGGCCGCATCACCTATCGCTATAAATAGCGGCACGCATACACGCACTCCATTTCCGGCTGCAGGCTTAGCTCAACCTACGGTCGGATTGTGTGTGAAGACCAGCCATAGTTTTAAACGCCTGCGGCTGGGCGAGTAGATAGTAGGGAAGTAGTTTGAGCGCTACCGAAAGGAAGAACGATGAAGGTACGTCCTTCGGTCAAGAAGATGTGCGATAAGTGCAAAATCATTAGGCGCCATGGCAAGGTCCTCGTCATTTGCGAGAACCCCCGTCATAAGCAGCGTCAGGGTTAAGAGAGGAGACTACGTTGGCCCGTATTAATGGTGTCGACCTCCCGCGTGAGAAGCGCGTTGAGATCGGTCTGACCTACATTTACGGCATCGGCCGCACCACTGCGACGAAGATCTGCGTCGAGTGCAACGTTAACGTGGATACGCGCGTTAAGGACCTCACCGAGGATGAGGTTAACGCCATCCGCGATTATATCGATAAGAACCAGATCATGGTTGAGGGCGACCTCCGCCGTGAGCGCAACCAGAACGTCAAGCGCCTTATGGACATTGGCTGCAACCGCGGCCTTCGTCACCGCAAGGGCCTCCCGGTCCGCGGCCAGCGCACCCACACTAACGCTCGTACCCGCAAGGGCCCGAAGCGTCAGATCGGTGCTAAGAAGAAGAAATAAGGAGCGCTAGATAGATGGCTACTGCTAAGAAGAACGTTCGCGCTGCCCGTCTGAAGCGCGCGGACCGTAAGAACATTTCCGTGGGCCAGGCTCACATTCGTTCTACGTTCAACAACACGATCGTTTCGATCACCGATCCCCAGGGCAACGTCATTTCCTGGAAGTCGGCTGGCCAGGTGGGCTTCAAGGGCTCCCGTAAGTCCACGCCGTTCGCTGCCCAGATGGCTGCCGAGGCTGCTGCCAAGCAGGCCATGGAGCACGGTATGAAGAAGGTTTCCGTCTTCGTCAAGGGCCCCGGCTCCGGTCGTGAGACCGCCATCCGCTCCCTCCAGGCTGCTGGCCTCGAGGTCTCGAGCATCCAGGACAAGACCCCCATTCCGCACAACGGCTGCCGCCCCAAGAAGCGTCGCCGCGTGTAACTGAAAGGATCGTATCAATATGGCAATCGACAGGACTCCTGTTCTTAAGCGCTGCCGTCAGCTCGGGATCGATCCCGCTGAGCTCGGTTACAGCAGCAAGAAGGAATCTATCCGTCAGCCCAAGCGCCGTCGCAAGGAATCTGAGTACGGCATGCAGCTGCGCGAGAAGCAGAAGGTCAAGTTCATCTATGGCGTTCTGGAGAAGCAGTTCCACGGCTACTTCAACAAGGCCCGCAAGATGAACGGCGTCACCGGTGAGAACCTCATGATCATCCTTGAGTCTCGCCTCGACAACGTCGTCTTCCGTCTTGGCTTCGCCCGCACCCGTAAAGAGGCTCGTCAGTCCGTCCGTCACGGTCACTTCACCGTGAACGGCAAGCGCGTGGACATCCCGTCCTACCGCGTCAAGGCCGGCGACGTCGTCGCTGTCGGCGAGAAGTTCCGTGACCTCCTCCCCATCAAGGAGGCCCTGATTTCCTCCGAGCGCTTTGAGGTCCCTGGCTGGCTCGAGGTCGATATCGAGAAGCTGTCTGGTAACGTGCTCGCTCTGCCGACGCGTGAGCAGATCAGCGGTGATATCAACGAGCAGCTCATCGTCGAGCTCTACTCTAAGTAGTCCATCCGGGCTGCTGAGGCTGGAGGTAATACATGTCAGAATTCATTAGGCCTCAGGTTCAGGTCGAAGAGATTAACGAGACGTCTGCTCGTGTCTCCGTCGAGCCGCTCGAGCGTGGTTACGGCGATACGCTGGGTAACTCCCTTCGTCGCGTTCTTCTGTCCTCGCTCGAGGGTGCCGCCGTCGAGGCTATTCAGATCGATGGTGCGCAGCACGAGTTCATGACCATCCCTAACATGGTCGAGGACGTCACCGACATCGTCCTGAATGTCAAGGGTCTTGTCTTCAGGGCTCTCGGCACGACCGACGAGGCGACCGCCACCATTTCTGTTGACGGCCCCTGCGAGGTCACCGGTGCGGACTTCTTTATTCCGTCCGAGTTTGAGCTGGTCAACCCCGAGCAGCACATCGCTACGCTTACCGAGGGTGGCCATCTCACCATGAGCATGCGCATCGGCTATGGCCGCGGCTATGTCTCTGGCGAGGCTAACAAGCGCGACAACGATCCCATCGGTGTGATCCACGTCGACTCGCTGTACTCGCCGGTGTCCCGTTGCGCCAAGCTCGTTGAGGCTTGCCGTGTCGGTCAGCACACCGACTACGACCGCCTTGTCCTCGAGATCGAGACCAACGGCTCCATCGCTCCGCGCGACGCCGTGGTCCAGGCTGCCAATATCATCAACCAGCATATGGCTGCCTTTATGAACCTTGCCGAGACCCCCGAGGTCGAGGAGGAGGCTTCGATCTTCGCTCCCGAGGTCACCAACGACAACGCCGAGCTGGACAAGCAGATCGAGGATCTGGACCTTTCCGTCCGTTCCTACAACTGCCTTAAGCGCGCCAGCATTCACTCGGTCCGTCAGCTCGTTGAGTTCTCGGAGAACGATCTGCTTAACATCCGTAACTTCGGTGTTAAGTCGATCGAGGAAGTGAAGGACAAGCTTGAGTCCATGGGCCTGAGCCTGAAGGCTTAATGCTTCGCATATTTGAGGAGAAACTAGACCATGCGTCACAACGTTAAGAAGGGCCTGAAGCTCGGCACCGATGCGAGCCACACCAAGGCCATGAAGAAGAGCCTTGCTAAGGCCCTCTTCGAGAACGACCGCATCAAGACCACCGAGACCCGTGCTAAGGCGCTGCGTTCGGTCGTCGACCCGATCATCACTTGGGCCAAGAAGGGCGACCTGCATTCTCGTCGTCTGGCTATCGCCAAGCTCGGCGATAAGCAGCTCGTTGCCGAGATTTTCGACAAGGCTGCTCAGGGCATGTGGCAGGACCGCAACGGTGGTTACACCCGCATCATGAAGCTCGGTAACCGTAAGGGCGACAACGCTCCCATCGTTATCATGGAGCTCGTCACCGAGCCTTGCACGCCTAAGGCCAAGAAGGCTGCTCCGGCCCCCAAGAAGGCCGCTGCTCCCAAGAAGGTCGAGGCTGCCGAGGAGACCGCTGCCGAGGAGGCTCCTGCTGAGGAGACCGCTGAGTAGACATTCCGTCTGCATAGGCTATATTCGAGGGGTACGTTCGCGTACCCCTCTTTTTTTGTCGCGATACCGTTGATTGTTTGTTGGGAGCGCCCATGACCGCGCCGTCTGATTTCAATTCGATTCCTGAGCTCGATGCCACGCTTGTATTCTGTGTTGCCTATGATGGCTCGTCCTATAGCGGATTTGCCGAGCAGCCGGGCCAGACGACCGTTGCGGGCGAGTTGCGCCGCGCTATCGAGACGCTGCTGCGCCGCCCGATCGATCTGACGTGTGCGGGTCGTACCGATGCCGGCGTGCATGCGGTGGCCCAGTACATTAGCGTGCCCGTAACGGACGCTGAGCTTGCTCTGACGCGCCGTAGGTGGCTGAGGGCTATGGATGCCCTCCTGCCCAAAGATATCGCCATAAACGAGGTCTACAAGGCCCGTAGGGGCTTTTCTGCCCGCTTTGACGCGCGGTCCCGTACGTATACGTACCGTATTGCCGATCGCGATGCGCGCCCCGTGCTCTCGCGCGGTGCCGTGTGGTGGCATCGCTATCCCTTGGATGTTGAGGCTATGTCTGCTGCCTGCCCCGCACTGCTGGGCGAGCAGGACTTTAAAAGCTTTTGCAAGGTTGCTTCGGCCGTTGGCAAGCCCACGCATCGCTGCGTGATGCGTGCCGAATTTGGCCATGAGGTTGCGTTTGGCGAGGACATCCTGACGTTCACCATCGAGGGCAATGCGTTTCTGCATTCGATGGTCCGTACGATCGTGGGCACGCTTGTCGAGATTGGCATGCATCGCCGTGAACCCGAGTGGATGCGCGAGGTTATCGATGCTTGCGACCGCACCGCTGCGGGCCCCACGGCTCCTGCCTGCGGCCTTACGTTTATGGGCGTGGATTACGATCCCGCCGAGCTTGTCGTGCTCGACTAGGGGAGGGCTCGACGTGTCGTGCGTCGACACCTGTCATCTGTGGGCTGCGCGTGTGCAACATCTGTTCTTGGCGTGCAATGCAACCGGTGTCTCATTGCTTTTATTGCCGGGGTGTACCATGAACCACGGTTTGATTCATTGCTGTCGAGAGGACGGATAATTTGGTTCGACGTGGCTCGCATCCGCGACTTTCGGTGATCCTTGTGGTAGAAGGTTCGCCCAGCTATGCGATGCGTGCGCTCGAGAGTATCCAGAACCAAGACCTCTACGATTTGCAGATTGTCGTTGTCTGTCGCGATACTGCGCCCGGTGTGCGCCATTCGCTTCAAGTTGCTGCCGACAGGGACATCCATATTGATTTGATTGACGTCGAGGACGCGACGCGCGGCGCGTGTCTTCGTGCCGGTTTTGCTGCCTCGCGCGGCTCTCAAATCATCGCCATGAACGCCGATGAGTGGTTTGCTCCGCAATCCCTTTCCAAGATGGTCGATATCGCGTGCGATACTGCGGCAGACATAGTGTTCCCCACGGTGTCGCTCGACCGCTATGATGCACATCGAGAGCGCCATTCGCGCGTCTTGGATGCTACTCATATTTCCATTGATAGCAAATCTTCGATGGTGGCCGGGCTGCCTCAGTTGATTTTAGGCGGCCTAGTCGTTCAGACCTCTGGCGTGATGTATAGTCGTCCGCTGTTTGAGGCATGCCTGTCGCACGGCAAGGCGTACCGTACGGTTGAGTTTATGGTGTGCGCGCTCTCGCAGGCGCAGCGCGTCTCCGGATGCGGCGACGCTTGTTTCCACACGGTAGCGCCTAAGCTTACAGACGCCTTTGATCCCACCATGTATGCCAAGGTATCCGATGACACCCGAGCGCTCGACGAGCTTGCGGACTCACTCTCGGAAGCAGATAGCGGTGGTCGGCTCAAGCTGGCAAGCCAAAAGTTCTACTTTGCCGGACTGGTCGCCTGCATCGAGAATTTGTGTCTGAGCCCGCATGGGGTGTCGTCAATCGAGCGTTCCGCCCGCATGCGTGATATGCTCGAGGCGCCTCGAACCCGTCAGATGGTCGCCGCGCTCAAGGACAACCATCGGGGACTCGGTCTGTTGTTTGGGCCGATCGCCAGCGCTAAGCCCGCGCGCTGCGTGATGTGTACGCATCTGGCAGCTTTTCTTAACCGGACGGGCGCAAAACCCGCCTAAACGGCTCATTACGAAACAAACTTGCATAGAATTGTTTCGAAATGCGTTCTTATACACAAAAGCCTTCAAATAGCGTTAAACTATTCAATCACTGATTGATTGTCTCCGCCATCTTTTGGAGAGAGGGTTTGTATGGCTAAAAAACGCAATGGGCGCCAGGATGCCATTAGAGATATTGTGCGCAATAAGGATGTCCGCACGCAGCGCGTGCTGGTCGATGAGCTCCGTGCTATGGGCTTTGATTGCACGCAGGCGACTGTCTCTCGCGATATTGCCGATATGGGGCTGCGTAAGCTCCCTGAGGGCATCTATGTTCTGGCAGAGGACCTGCACCTGCAACGTATGGTTTCCGAGCTCGTAACGGGCGTTCTGCGTACTGATAATCTGGTTATGATCAAGGCTCAGCCTGGCACGGCTTCCGGCATCGCCGCCGCCGTTGATGCGGCAGAGTTGCCCGATGTGCTTGGCTCGCTTGCCGGCAACGATACGATTTTGGTTATTGCCCAGACGGCCGAGGACGGCGAGCGTCTCGAGGCGCTGATCAATAAGTTGAGCAATTCTCGCAAGTAGGCGTGCGGGTCGTGCGTTCGGCATTGTGTGCGCTGACATAGTGGCTTGTAAGGGGTATCGACGTTGGTCGGTACCCCCTTTTTGTTTGCCGGTATAAAGAC
>DXMU01000050.1 GCA_019414025.1 Collinsella sp. | reverse complement strand
CGACGGTACCGTCGCCACCCAGACCCCAGAACTTGCACTCAATGGTGCCGGGGGCTGCGGTGTTGGGCGCATCCTCGGCCTCGGGCAGGCTCAGGTTGGTCACGTCATCGACAATGCCGATGGTGAACTCGCGCTTGGGCTCGTCCTTCTTGAGCTCCTCGAAGACAGCGAACGCGGACGCGGGAGGCGTGTCCTTGCTGCCCAGGCCGTAACGGCCGCCGACGACCTTGATGCCCGTCTTGCCGGCCTCGTAGAGAGCAGAAACGACGTCCTGGTAGAGCGGCTCGCCGATGGAACCCGGCTCCTTGGTGCGGTCCATGACGGCAATCTTCTGGACGGTCTCGGGGAGAACGTCGACAAAGTGCTTGATGGAGAACGGACGGAACAGGCGAACCTTGACCAGGCCGACCTTCTCGCCGTGAGCGTTGAGGTAGTCGATGACTTCCTCGAGCACGTCGCAGAAGGAGCCCATGCACACGACGACGCGGTCGGCATCGGGAGCGCCGTAGTAGTTGAACAGGCCGTAATCGGTGCCGAGCTTCTCGTTGATCTTCTTCATGTAGCCCTCGACGACGGCGGGAAGCTCGTCGTAGACCTTGTTGCAGGCCTCACGGTTCTGGAAGAAGATATCGCCGTTCTCGTGGCTGCCGCGGGTGTGCGGGTGCTCAGGGTTGAGCGCGTGGTCGCGGAAAGCCTGGACGGCGTCCATGTCGCACATCTCGGCCAGATCCTTGTAGTCCCACATGGCGACCTTCTGGATCTCGTGGCTGGTGCGGAAGCCGTCGAAGAAGTTAAGGAACGGGGTCTTACCCTCGATGGCGGCAAGGTGAGCCACCGGCGAGAGGTCCATGACCTCCTGGACGTTGCCCTCGGCGAGCATGGCGAAACCGGTCTGGCGGCAGGCCATGACGTCGGAGTGATCGCCAAAGATGTTCAGGGCGTGGGAAGCGACGCAACGCGCGGAGACGTGGAAGACGCCCGGGAGCTGCTCGCCCGCGATCTTGTACATGTTCGGGATCATCAGGAGCAGACCCTGAGAAGCCGTGTAGGTGGTGGTCAGAGCACCGGCGCCCAGCGAACCGTGAACGGTACCGGCTGCACCTGCCTCGGACTCCATCTCGACGACCTTGACCGGGGTGCCGAAGATATTCTTGCGACCCTGGGCCGCCCACTGGTCGACATGGTCGGCCATCGGGCTGGACGGCGTAATGGGATAGATTCCCGCTACCTCGGTGTACGCATACGAAACATATGCGGCCGCCTCGTTGCCGTCCATAGACTTAAACTTACGCGCCATATACCCCTCTCCTCTCATATAGGTATACAGGCCCCGGCGATCGCCGGGATGTTGGCGTGATGGGATTTTCGCTGTTGCTTCCAATCATCTGGCAGGCAGGCTCAGCAGCAGGTACATGGCGTGGAGAGAAGGCATGCCGAGGCGAGGAGGGCTGCACGCGCTCCACAAGCCCAGCTACCCGTCTTGCACATGACCGAGCGCCGCAAAGGCCGCATGCCGGATGCTCCCGGGCACGCCCCGGCGATGGGAAGCGCCCGCAACGGAAATCCGCATGCGGGTTTATTGTACCCCGCCGTCAAGTGTAATTTCGGCAAATATAGGCGGGCGGTAAAGGTTTACCTTGGGTGACCATCAAGGGCAAAATTGATCCTTCCGTCACCGAGGGACCAAATGGCAGCTGCGGTGAAATAGGAACTGTTTTTGCCGGCCGTAGCCTTAAACAGCCCCTATTTCACCGCAACTTATTTAGGAGATGAGTCAGAGGGCGCCGAGGAGGATGGCGTAGGTTGTGGATTCTCCGAGCTTGAGCTCGTCACCGGGGTTGAGCTGGGCGGAGCGGCCGGGCTCGACCTGGGTGCAGACGTTCGTCGCGTCGTTTACCACCACGGTTCCGTTGGTGGACGACAGGTCCTCAACGTACCAGACATTTTGGTCATCGCACCACACGTGGGCATGGCGAGCCGAAACGTCATCGCCCACATCGGTGATGCCGCCCTCCCCCGTTGCCAGCGCGCCGATCTCGACGCCTTCCTCACTCGGCTGAATCCAGCGCGGGACGCTCACCGCGTAGCCGTTTTGCACGCGCAGCAGTCCCAGCGGATGCGCCGGCGCGACCTCGTGCTCGCCCGACTTGGAACCAAGGCGGGCGTGAGAGCAAACGGCATAGGGAACGAATCTTGCGGATGTACTCCTCGACGTCAGGCAGGTAAGCCCCACGAAGTCACCGGGGAGGCCCAAGCGGCCCGGCACCACTTCCAGATTCTGACCAGGGCGAGTCGTTCGCCGGTGGCTGAAGGCTCGCTCCCACCCAAAAGGGGAGATTCGCGTTGTTCCCCAATCGCTCTCGCATCTTTCATTTTGCTCGAGGTGGGCTATAAAAACTTTCCTGGTGAAAGGCGGCGATTGGTTTCCTTTCTTTCTAGAGGAGCGCGCCTGTAATCTGTTTTCATCCTAAATCAAGTTGAGATCGGACCTTCCAGAGGCAAGTCGACTCAAACTGCGAGGCTCCATGTTGGAATAAAGAGCGCTGTCGAAGTGCCAACAACACAAAGCTTGCCAGTCTCAAATAGAACCTTTTGGGAGTCCGATTGGGCCGCACACCGAATCCCCGCTGGTGGTTTTTTATAGCTGCGTAACAATAAACAAGGTTAGTGCCAGTCCAGCATGAAATTGAGGAACGTATGCATTTTTTCTCAGTAAGTGATCGTCGTTACTGCTTCGATGAGGTCACTCGCAATTGCTTTCAGGTTGACCAAGCATCAGAAGATGCGCTTCGCATATTTGAAGCATCGGGAAGAACGGTCAACTCGAAGTTGCTAACAAAGTCACTTGCTGCGAAAGGCTACGACCAAACGACCATAGCAGAACTTGAAGACGACATTGATGAGTATCAACGATTGTCTGAGCGGACTTTCTTAACAAAAGACACGCCTCGAAAACTTAGATCCATCGAACTCCACGTTTCACATGCATGCAACCTTGGTTGTAGTTACTGTTTTGCCGGTAAAGGAGATTATGGAACGTCTCCTCTGCTGATGACAGACGAGATAGCCTTCAAGGCGGTCGACTACCTCGTCGCAAGTTCATCGGAAAACGAAACGCTTGCAATCGTCTTTTTTGGTGGGGAACCCATGATTAACGAGCCGCTGATATGGAAAACGGTCGACTATTCAAAAAGAATATACCCCAATAGAAACTTTACCTATTCTATTACGACCAACGGAACGCTTTTGAATGACACTGCTGTGAATTCTTTCAAGGAGCACGGGTTTTCTGTTCTGATTAGTCTCGATGGTACAGGATGCAAGCACGATGCATCGCGCCCGTACAAGACGGGAGGCGGCTCTTTCTCCGATATCGACAAAAACGTTCGTCGTTTTTCCGAGTCGTTCCCCTTCGGCGCAAGAGCGACCTTAACAAATAATAACTGTAACCTTGTTGAAGACTATCTTCAGTTTAAAGAGATGGGCTTCAGAAGGATTTACTTCTCGCCCGTGAGCTCATTCGATGAGAATATCAAACTCGACGAACACTCATTAAACAAAATCAGGGCGGGCCTAATAGATTTGGCGGATCAATATCTCAAACAGATTGATCAAGGGGAAAAGCCCTTGTTTAGAACATTGAAAACTGCAGTTGATTTGATTATGAGCAACAGGATCGCCTTTGTCGGATGCGGGGCTGGCAGGCGTTTTATTTCCGTGACTCCCGAAGGGGACGTATACCCCTGTCACAGGTTTGTCGGGATGATGCGATTCAAAATGGGCAACATCGTCAC
Organism: Collinsella sp.; assembly: GCA_019414025.1. Lineage (GTDB taxonomy): Bacteria > Actinomycetota > Coriobacteriia > Coriobacteriales > Coriobacteriaceae > Collinsella. Next base: position 40,082 of record DXMU01000050.1, on the reverse strand, counting down.
CGGAATTGACGAAACTAGGTATATTGAAAACTGGAGTCAGGGTGTCGAAAAAAGAATTGACTGTACGGACTGTTGGGCTCGGTCTTTCTGTGGTGGGGGCTGTAGCTGGGAGGCTGCAGACGAGCACGGCTACTTGCCCAAGAGTCTACACCCTGCATCATGTGAATATAGAAAAATGTGCTACGAGATGGCTTTTGACCTTATTTCCCGCCACTCATCTTCGCAGGAGAAAAATCAACGAGAAGCTACTGTATCGGAATAAGCGGTTCAGCGCATTGCTGTCACCATTGTGGAGGTGTTCGTTCTTCTGATTACCGTCTGCGAAGCTTATTGCTACGTTCGCCGAAACCATTCTAGAAATATGGTGAACTAGACATCTTGGTTTGTTATACACAATATTGAGGTTTTTCTGCACTCAAAGGGAGGTAGTCGTGAAGCATATTCATCCGATTAATCCAGGAAGTGGCGACGAGGCAGGCGTGAAGCCGATGTCTTTTGACTGCCTCTTGGGCATTACTGACATCTGTACTGTTTATGATAAAGCAGATGGCTGTGGTGCATACGATTACTGCGACTATGACATGGATGGCGGCAGCATCTGCGTTGTAGATCACTGTGGCATTGATCAAACGTAGTCTCTAATTGGATTAAGGTGAGGAGCTGTTATGAAGCATATCCATCCTGTTGGTTCAAATGAACATACTCCCGTTGAGCCTTGTTGTCTTGGAGTTGATATATGCAATTTTTACGACATCGCCGAGTGCCCTGTTGCGGATTGGTGCTATGTCGATAAAGAATCAAGCTGTGTTTTGCCAGCAGATTGGTGCGATCCAGTTGACGAGTAGTTTTTGTGTCTAGGAACTATTTGGTCCAATTCAAAATAAGATGGGGACAAATACCAAAATCTCGTGTCTGGGAGGAGTTATGCCATTATTACAAGGTCTCGTTGGATTAACCTTTGTACTTGCTTTATATCTGGCACCTTTTTTATTGTTATTCTTCATTATCCGATTCTTTCTTCGGAAAAAATAGGAGTATCACGCAAACATTAGCGTAGCTTTCTTCCAATATGAGCCGAGCATTGGCAAGTGGAATAAGAAGCCCGACCGTTCGTCACATGAAAGTGATCGGACGGGCCTCTCAATTTAACCCGGGCCGCCACCCATAGCGGCTTTCCGGGCGTATTTTCGGTGCAAAGCAATCGTCAGTTTAATCCTATGCGTCGATACCGCATTTCATTTGTTCGGCTCGTATTCTACGGCCTTGTAACCCTCGCACTCTCCGGCAAACGGATTGAACACGAAGGCAGAGATGATGTGTGCGTGGACATCGAGGCTGCTGTAGGCAACATACTGGGGCATGGACCCCCGCTGCGCGTGGCATGCGGCCCGGCATATTCATTGCCGTCCAACCCCGTGTAGTTGCAGCAAAGGGTGGAACCTCAATGCTCAGCTCATGTTGTCCGTGGGACACGAGAATTGTAAGTACACTTTGGTGTGATTCTCACGATGATACTGAGCCACCTGGAATAAGATACGTCGCGACAACACTTCGCTTCACCTCTGTCTCGACAAGACAACGTAGACTAAAGTTTCCTTTAGTAAGAGAATGAGAACTATATCTGAAAGCGTTGCGATGGCGTGAAGGCACCGAGTCCGAACCGACTGAATGCTACGTGCATCTGCATCGCTTTTTTGTTATCTCTGTCAGTTGGGTAGCACTACACTTGTCAGCATTTACCCCGGTACATGCTGCCTAAATCCACTACCCCTTCTACCGCGCCGACCATCTCGTCATCGTGAGAGACAATGATGATCAGCTGGCTTTGCTTGTTGCGCTTAACATAGGCCGCAAGCTCGGCGCGGCTTACAGCGTCTAACCCAGTCGTGGGCTCGTCGAGTACCAAAACTGACGACTTGCGTGAAATCGCCGACCATAAGTACACTCGGCGCAGCTCACCGCCCGAAAGCGCGGAGCAACGTTTCCCGAGCAACTCCTTCACGCTGTTTTCCAGCGAAAGTAGGCCATCTACACCCCGGTGATAGGAAGAAAAGGGCGTGTCGAAATACTCTAACAGCTCTTTCACCGTTTCGTCCGGCGCGAAGCACGACTGTGGGCAGCACGATATCTCTCTCGCACGTATGTAATCCAAGTCGCATTCTTCGATTGGCACGCCGTTGTATTTTACTTTGCCTTTCGATGAGTATAGCCCGAGCATCAAGTAAAGAAGTGACGTCTTGCCTCTTCCGTTTTCCCCAACTATGCAATATGTACCAGGACCGGAAAACTTGAAAGAAAACCCGCCGAGGACCTCTCGGACAGATCCGTCTGGAAGGGCAACCGAGAATTCCAAATCAGATACCGAAATGTCATTTATTTCATCGAGTTTAGCTAAATCGGTCCGATTCCACCCCGATCTCTCCTTTTCTCTCGTCGCGATAGCCGTCCTATCCCATGATGCTTTGGCATCTTGATAGGATTTGAACAATGACATCATACTTTTCAAAGTCTTAAAGAGAACCGCGAAGTATGTACCGATGATAGTGTACTCGCCTATTGACATAGTTCCGTTAATGATTCGTACTCCGGAAACAACAAGTATCACCGCTTGAAACAACGCTGCGAAAAGACCATCGAGCGATGTCAGAGAATATGATAGCTTTCCGGAGCGCAAAACTTTGGGAAAATAGCTCTTAAACCCAGCGTCGAGCGCTTGTTCGCTCTTGCCGTACGAAGATGTCAGTTGAATGTTGAGAATCTGATTAAGCTGCGATGCAATTGCGGCGTAAAAGGCGCTGTCCGCCTCTTTCTTCTCATACGTGACCCTATACAAAAGTTTCCTCAACCCAGTAATTACACAGAAATACACGATGAGGAGAATGATGGAAAACACCGCGAGAGTTGAATCAATTGACCATATGATAAGCAATACGATGGGAATGGCTACAATGGACAGCGGCGCACTGATAAAATTCGCCAAAACGAAGGATGAGACCACGCTAGAGTCGGAAATAATCCGTTGCGTTGTATAGGCTGGATCGATGGTCCGACTCACCAAGTAATCGTCTCTTTCAAAACGCAAGACGGCCTCCCTGAGAAGATCAAAGGAAAGTCTCGTGGTTATGCGAATGGAAAGTGTTCCTGCAAAATAAGTAAAGAGGGTGGAGAAAACTCCTATTGACGCAACCAGGAGCGCGAAGAGTACGGCGTCTCTTTCGCTGCGGTTACCGAGAAGAAAATCTAAGAATTTCCCGTTCACGTATGGCATGGCATAGGAGAGAGCGGTTCCAATCACCGTGATAGCAATGAAGACGAAAGCCCCTTTTGCTCTGATGAACCTCGAGAGAACGCATCGAATCAAGGAAGGCCCCAATCTACCCGCCACAAAACATCAATCACTGATACCTTACACCTCAACACAACAGGAGCGAAGATTTGCCAATGAGACTGCTTTAAGATTGCCTTGGGCCAATACGATCTCAAGCTCTTCCTACAAGAGAGTCGGAATCGGACATCTCCTCCGACGAACCTGGCAATCGGGCGGTTGAAATATCTTTTTCAACCGCCCGATTGCCACAATAGATTTGAGCATCCGCCCACAAACGTCCGCGTTTTATACCCATCAAATCCTTTGCCTTTTGTCGTCTAGACTAGAAAAATCGCTCGAAATAACGCAACCGGCCTGCTCGCTTGAAGAAACCTAAGCCCGTAACGTAGATGTGCAAACTTCCGAAACGCCTTGCGCGGCATAGTGCGTATAAACTTCGTCAACCGCCTCAGAAATATCTGAGTATCGCGCCGGGTCAAAAGCATACGATGTCGCAGCTATACCCTGCACCCATTCGGAACGCGGATTAATTGAATAGCCACACAGCATCATCATACATGCATCTAGACCTGATTTCCCAAGTATCCGACGTATTGATGAGAGCATCGCGGGTCGCCCCCGCACCATCGTCGTCACCCCTATTAGCAGTATTTACCGTTTTTCTCTAAATGCGTATCGCCACCCTTAAGAATACGAAGTGTTTTATCCAGACCCGATTGTCCTCCATCTCAAACGAAGGGATAAGGAATCTCATCCGGAATCGGCAGTAACGGAGGATTCACAACGACAAGCGAAAAACATGAGTCATCTCTCAGAGGGGAGTAAAGGCTCCCCTCAAGCACCCTAGTTTCGTCATCCAAAGAGTTGATGGCAGTGTTTTTCTTACAAAGGTCGACAACAAAAGGGTTGATTTCTACAGATGTTACATCCATGCCACAGTTGGTAAGTATCAGGCCCTGTATTCTGGGGCCAGAACACAAATCGAGAGCCTTCCGTGCGCTCTGCGGTGTAAGGCGCCAATCTCAGCAAATCTGTCCCACAATACTGCGCTGAAGAACAACACGGAACCCCTGAGCCAAACTCCCCTATACCTTATTAAGGCTAAGACAGGCAAGTTCACGCACCCGGCATATTCCAGAATAACATCCTATTGTTTTAGATGCTCTACAAGCATGAACAGCCGCGAATCGGAAAGATCTTCTAGTTTCGCCCCGACTGACCGCCAAGGGCCAAAATGGCCTCTCCATCCCCAGGCGACCGGCTCTGGCGCGCCGAGGAGTGTCCCCAAGTGCCGGCAGAAAAGGAACGTCCTTAACTGCCGGCTAGAGGGCACCGAAGAGGATGGCATAGGTAGTGGATTCGCCGAGCTTGAGCTCGTCGCCGGGATTGAGCTGGGCGGAACGGCCGGGCTCGACCTGAATGCAAACGCGCGTGGCCCCGTTTACCACCACGGTTCCGTTGGTGGACGACAAGTCCTCGACGTGCCAGATATTTTGAGCATCGCACCAGATATGGGCATGGCGGGCCGAGACATCGTCGCCGACGTCGGTAATATCGCCCTCACCAGTGGCCAGCGCGCCAATCTCAACACCCTGCTCACTCGGCTGAATCCAGCGCGGGGCGCTCACGACAAAACTGTTTTGCACGCGCAGCAAGCCCAAAGGGTGCGCCGGGGCGGGTTCGCGTTCGCCCGCAGTCAGCGACATGCCAAGCGAACGCGGCGTGGATGTGCCTCCGCCGCAGGTCGCGTTCGCGTAGTCGATGGCATAGTTCACCGAGGACCGCACATCCGCCGAACAACCGACGGCGACAAACAGCACCAGCACGACCTCGGCGCGCTCGGCGGGCATGAGTTCCGCCGCCTGGGACAGGCGATCGAGCGCGTTGCGATAGAGATTCGTGTCCTGGTGGCACTCTTCGAGCGCGCGTACCATCGGTTCACCTGCAGGACCGCACACCATATTGATTACAGCCGTGGAGTCCATGGGATTGCGCTGGCGCAGGGCCAGTTGCGACATAATACGCGCAGCCGAGGTACCGTATTCGGCAAAGTAGCGCTGCTGAAGCGTGCCGACCGGCGCGCGAACGATAAAGCGGGAAACCCAAGAGCGATCGGCGGCTCGGCTCTGCGGGCTGCGGCCGTCGGCGAGCGGACGGGACGAAAGCACCAAGCCGCACAGCTCGATATGGCTCAGATGCGCTGCGCGCTTAAAGATGTCAAACATGGCCCCGCATGGGGTGAGCTCAACTTGAGATGCCATGACCTAGGCCTCCTTGGTCGTAGAAATAGAATCGGACGATACTTCGACAGGTCCGCCAAAAGTACGGACAGCTGCGGCTCCACCGGCAAGCGGAGTCGCCATCTGGGCTTTTGTGCGTCGCGGTGCCGAAACGGGAAGTTCAAAGGCAAAGCCCATCGCAAGCAAAAACCACGTAAGCGTATAGGTTGCAACCAGAGCGGCAACAAGGCCGCCCATCACGGCGCGTTGGGAAAATACGCTACATGCAGCCACAACCAGCACCGGAACCTCGCAGGCAGAAAGCGCAAGCACACCCTGCAGGAAGCCCGAGCGCCGATCGCGCGCAAGTGCCCCCGCGGCAACGCCGGCTATGCCTGGCAGCGCCAACGCCAGTGCGGCAATAATACCCGGTAGCGACCCAGACCACACGAGCGATCCCAAAGTCGCCGTCACGCGAGCGCCCGACGCCAGCAGCGCGGCCGAAACCACGACCACAGCCCAAACCACGCCACAGACGACCGTCGCGCCGACCATCAGCGCGCGACGAACCGCGCGGCCAGACGCATCCATGGGGCACGGCGTGAGCGGCTCGCCGCGGAGCGAACGACCGACATTTTGCGCATAGTGGTCACAAAACGCCGAGAGCGCCGCCTCGACCGCCGCCGGCTCGGGACGATCTTTTTGATGGCTGGACAGACAGGCCATCACCACGTCGAACAGCTGGGCATCGACAAACGCCAGCGCATCGCGTAGCTCCTCGGAATCCGGCTCAAGCCCCAGCTGCTGGGCCTGCTCGGCCGCAGCGAGCGCCACATCGGGCTCACGACGAAGCAGCTGAGTCAAATCGCAACCGGGCGCATGGGCACCAATGGGATAGTCGGGCAGCGTGTCCATCTTGAGACGGTAGGGGCTGGCGATGTCGCGCGTCTTTTTGCGCGAACCCGAGGTGCCCGAAGTGCTCGGCGCGGCTTCGTATGGCGCGGCGCCGGCAATGAGCTCGTAAACCGTGCTTGCTGCGGCATAGACGTCGATCGCCGGCGACATACGCAAAGCGCGCAGGTCGGGAATATCGTCGGTGAGCATCTCGGGCGGGGCATAGGCAACCGTCGCGCGACGCAGCGTGGCATAGCGCTCCGTAAACGACGCCTTGCCGCCGGTACCGGCCACGGCCGACGCAGGCTCAAGCGCCAGCGACGAGCCAAAGTCGATCAGGCACAGGTCAAAGGTGCCCTCGGCAAGCTGCCGGTCAAGCGGTAGACGCGCCGTACGCACCATAATATTAGCGGGCGAGATATCGCGATGGACAAAGCCCTCGCCCACCAGGCTCATACGGCAGAGCAGATCGAACAGGTCGCGACCCAGACGCGCCGCCACAAGCGGCGATAGGCGGCCGGCATCGTCCACGGCAAAGCGCGAGCGCAAGCGGGCGAGCGTCTCGCCCTCGACCCATTCCATGACAATTGCAGGCACACCGTCGACCTCGCCCCAGCCATAGAGGCGGGGAAAGCCCTTAAGGCCCGAAAGGGCGCGATGGCATTCGTATTCCTCGCGAAACGCCGCTTTGAACTTGGCGACCAGCGCCTCATGGGCGGCGGCATCGTCAAACTCATCGCACGTTGGCAAGATGAGCTGCTTGAGTGCCACGGCCTCGTCTTGGGCGTTGACGGCACGCGTCACGCGGCCGATACCGCCACGGCGCATGGTGGCATCGTCGGCAAACAGTATCGTAAAACGACGCAGATAGGCAGGCAGTTCGTCCTGACCGAGCGCAATGGCCGGCTCAAACCCGTCGACACGCGCCAGGCGCAGGCCGACCATGGGATCGCGACCGAGCGATTGTGGTGTGGTGGATGCAAGATCGGTCATCATAGGGCAAGCGCCGCCACGTTATTGTTGAAGTTACCGAGCGCGACGTCATCATCGCCGTAATGGCCGACCCATTGACATAGGTTGGTGTAACAGCCCCACAGATTGGCATACTGCTGATACCACTTTGACCGGGGCGAGAATGTCTGACGACCGAACTCGGCTCGAATGACAAACATCTCCCCGACCAGGCTGTCGCACGGCCTGGGATCTCCCGTAGAGTTATAGGTCGAGACCACGTCATTGGCACGAGAAACATAGCCGTCGAGCATGTTGTACTTGGTCACAAGCCAGCTGTGAATGCTCTCTTCCTCAGCAGCGGAAAGGCCACCGGAGTTTGCATCGTTGTCAGTGTTGCCGCCCGTCGAGCCGCCGTTTCCAGACCCTCCGGCAGAGGAACCCGACCCAGAGCCACCGCCCGAACTCGACGAATCCGAGCCGGAGCCAGAAGTATCCGAGCTACCGGGCTTTCCGGACTGCTGGGCGTCCTGCTCCTTCTGCTGCTCGACCTTATTCACCGTTGCCGCCACGCTATTGTTGGACAACCGATCGATGATCTTGGTGTTGGTGAGCACGATGGTTTTGCCATTGGCAAGCGTGACTTCGTTGTCCGGGGCCTCGGCGCCGTCCGCGTCGCCGGTGCCAAACACAATATGCGCGACCACACTTGCCCAAGCATATCCAGTCGTGGTCCCCAGGTCACTTTTGACCTCATGCCCCACGCGCGGTTCGCGTGCGGCATGTGCCTGCATCATGGACGGCACGGTCATGCCATAGGCAGAAACGCCAGCTATGACCAGCACCAGCGAGCAAGACAGCAGTGCGTACGCCCGCGGCGCCAAGCCCAGTCGGCGTCGCATGCGCACCGCGGCGCCGCGCTTTGTCTGAGTGCCACCGGGCCGCATGCGTTCTCCTCCAACAAAAACACGCCGCTCGGGAGCGGCGCATTCATTCGAATCCATATTTGAGTGTATCAGCGAACCCAAAAGGTTGCGCAACGAATGGGCAAATTAAGGATGCGAGTGGAAGCATCCATGCGATAAGCGGATACAAAGCATCTTTGTTGCACAACAAACTTACAGTCGCACGGGGAAATTATGACTACCCCGTGCGTCGCGAGGAAAACATACGGCAGGAGCAGGCTCGCCACCTAAATCGTGCGACGGGCCTCGATGGCGCGCCCGAGCGTAAGCTCGTCGGCATACTCCAGGTCGCCGCCCACGGGCAGACCGCTCGCCAGACGCGACACCTCGACGCCCAGCGGCTTGATAGTGCGGGCCAGGTAGCTCGCCGTGGTCTCGCCCTCAATATTGGGGTTGGTGGCGATGATGACCTCATGGATATCCTCGTGGCCCAAACGCGCCAGCAGCTCGCGGATGTGCAACTGCTCGGGACCAATCTTGTCCATGGGGCTGATCACGCCGCCTAGCACATGGTACAGGCCATGGTAGCTGCCCGTGCGCTCGATCGCCTGGACATCGCGCGGCTCGCCCACCACGCAAATGCGAGTGGTGTCGCGCATCGAATCCTGGCAGATGGAGCACTCGTCGGCCGTGGCGTAGTTAAAGCAGCGGCTGCAAAAGTGGACCTCCTGCTTAACCTCCAGGATGGCCTCGGCCAGGCGGCGCGCCTCCTCGGCGTCAGCCTCCAACAGGTAATAGGCGATGCGCTGAGCCGACTTGGGACCAATGCCCGGCAGACGGCCCAGCTCATCGAGCAATTTTTGCAGGCTATGGTTCGCACTCATATATATGCGCGTCTTAGAACGGCATGCCCGGGATGTTGAGACCGCCGGTGATGGCGCCCATCTGCTTGTTGGCGAGCTCGTTGACGCCGCGAACGGCCTCGTTGACGGCAGCCATAATCATGTCCTGCAGCATATCGACGTCCTCGGGATCGAGCGCATCGGGATCGATGGTGAGGTTGACGAGCTCCATCTCGCCGTTGACGGTCACCTTGACCATGCCGCCGCCGGCAGAGGCGTCGACGGTCTGGGACTTGAGGTTCTCCTGCGCGGCGGCAAGCTGCTCCTGCATCTTGCGGGCCTGCTTCATCATCTGCTGCATGTTCATACCGGCCATGATGGCTCCTTTACGTGCGGCCGCGCGCCGAGCTGCAAGGGCAGCCGGAGCACGGCGGGACTTTCAAACTCAAAAATCGTACCACGGCGCGAGGCCAGCGAGCGGGGCGGACACGCTACCTCAGTCGATATACATGTCCTCCAATACAAACCACGCGCAAAGATTATGCAAGGTCGAATTATGCAAGGTTGCATAATATCGCATACTCAATCTAGTAGAGCCGAATCCGGCATTTCATGTGTGCCACTAAATAGCTAAATGCCGAACCGCTGCTCGAGGCGGAGCACATGTCGGCAGGGTATAATTTGATTGTCATAGATAGCAATTTGGAGGTGCCCCATGAATGCCCCCGACGCGCTCCAAAACATCCGCTCAAAACACCCCGTTGCATATGTGGTTCTCTATCTCTTTGTCGGCTGGGCATTGCTGGTTGTCATCACCCATGCTATAGCCTTTGGAGCAGAACTGCTGATAACCAGCTCGGACCAGCCCACCGTCAAATGGGAAGCGACCGATGAGTGCACCGATGGAACCCGAACCATTTACTACAACAGCCCGTCCCTCTACCAAGAGTTCAAGGTCAAGATAAAGGACTCCAAGATTGTCGGTGCCGAACCAGGCGCTTTCTTGACAATCGGAGCAACCCTCGACGCCGAGCAAGTCGAGTACACGGACAGCCGCGCGACGTATCGTGTCGACCTCAGCACCCTAGGCCGACCGTCACGCATCTGCCTGCTCGAATGCGAGACACGCGGCACCACGCTACACATGTCCGAAATTCAAATGCGCCCGGATAAAGAGCCCCTAAAGGGCTAGGGGTCCTAAGCCCAGCAAGCGATTCTCAACAGTAAAACGACAGCCCACCGGTTGTTTCTTTCCAGCGTTTGCAAATCAGCGCATGGTTAGATGAAACAAACTGCATGATATCGCGTAAATCCCGAGCAGGAATATCGCCCTTGTTATGGGCCAGCTTGCACCCGCCGGAGCGAGTAAGCCATATCTTGGTCGCCTCGGCAGTGGGGCGCTTGACTGCGATATGGACATGGACTGGCTCGCCGTTCTCCCCCGTCCAGAAAAAGATGATGTACGGCCCGAGTCGAAACAGACTAGGCATAGACTCGTCCGCCTTCGTAGGCAAAACGCAGGATGAGCGGGGCATTGTTGCGCACGAAATCATCGAGTTCTTTGAGGTCCGCTTCGCTAAAGCCCTCGCGTGACACCCAATTGAATGCCGGCAAGATGCACTCCGCCGTGTCAAAACCCCAATCGCGCGGGCGCTCCACAACAACCTTCACCGTGTTGTCCTCACGGACTTCGGAATACGAAACTTGCGTATCGTCCTCAAGGCGGACATATTCCCACATCATAAGCTCGCTCCGTTCAAAGACGTCTCTTCTTGAGCAGTATACCCGCCTGTACAGCTACTCCACCGGTTTGAAGATGGTGGACTGACCGAAGACGCTGCGGATGAGGGCTTTGGCCTCGTCCTCGGTCTGCGGGATGCTTGGGGCTGCGCCCTGATGGCCGAAGGGACTGCCCGCGCCGGGGTTGGACTCCCAGGGAGCTGCAGGAGCGTCCTCCTCTTTGGGGGCAGTTGCAGCGGGCTTGGGTGCGGGCGTCGCACCCGGCACGTCGAACGGAGGCAGATCGTCCCCGCTCGCATCGCCTGCAAAGCCGCCGACCATGGCGTCATCGTAGGGCACCTGCTCGGATTCCCACGGTGCAGACTGCGCAGACGGCTGAGCCTTGGGAGCGGACGCGCGCTCGGGCGCTCGGGGTGCGGGCTCGGTCGGGAGCTTGCCCGTGGCAGGAGCGCCAGCGGGGTTGTCGGAGCGCAGCCAGGGGGCTTTGCCCAGGTCGGATGACTTGGGCGCAGGCGCGGCGGCGGGCTTGGGCACGGGGACCGGAGCAGCCTGTTTGGGCGCAGCGGGTTCAGGCGCCGACGGGGTCGGTGCCGCTACCGGTGCCGCTTTTGGCTGCGTCGCGCTGACGTTCGAGGATGCAGGGGCCGCCGAGGACACGGGTTGCGGGTCCGCAGATGCCGCAGCCCGTGCAGATGGAGAATGCTCCTCATGTTGAGGAGCCAGCGTGCCACCTCCATCCAGGACGTAGTCGACGGTGCGACGACCGAAGACCGCACTGACTGTCGGCAGGACCACCGACTGCGTGTCGGCGCGTCCGAGCATCTTGATGGCAAAGGTCGAGCCCGCGGGGAACGAGACCGTGAGCTTGGAGCCGTCGTCTGCTGTGGCGCGGGCATTGAGCAAAAGCCCTGCGTAGGAGGCCTGACGAGCCTTGACGCGTTCGACGACCTCGGCCCATTTGCGCTGGAGCTCACCGGCATCCTCGACCGCGGGGGTCTCGGCGGCACCAGCGGCAGCAACCTGGGCGGCGGTGTTGGGCTGGGGCTTAGGTGCCGGAGCGGTGGCAGGCGCGGGGGCTGCAACGGGCTGAGGCGTCGGAGCCGGCGCAGACTGAGGTGCAGACGCTGCAGGCTTGGAAGCCGACACGGACGCAGAACGGGGCGCAGGCTGAGCCGCCGGAGCGGCAGCACCACGGTCCCAAGGCATACCGCCCTGGCGCGCGGACGTATCAGCGGTGGTAGCAGATGCCGCCGGAGTAGCGGCTCGGGCACCCGAGATCAGCGTCGGCTGCTGGGCAGCAGCGGGTACGGATGCTGCAGGCGCGGTGGCCTGAGCAGCAGCCACGCTCGCCGGCACGGCGCCGTTGGCAACCATGGCCTCCAGACGCGCCACGCGCTCGGCCAATGCCTCAATCGTTAAATCAGCCTCGGGACGTGCCAGACGCGTACAGGCAATCTCGAGCACCAGGCGCACGTCGCTCGCGCCCCTCATCTCCAGTGCGGCATCGTCGAGCACCGTCAGCACGCGGGCCAGGCGGTCGGCAGGATGCTCGCCAAAGGCAGCGGCCTCGGCAGCAAGCGCCTCGGCCTGCTCGGAGCCGCCCTCAAACAGCTCGGCACGGGCACCGGCAACGCAGGCAACGTACACGTCACGCACATGCGCTACCAGGTCGCGCGTCAGCTCCAGCAGGTCGTTTCCTTCCTCGACCTGCGCACGGATCAGTCCATAGAGCTCGGCAACATCGCGATCGGCAATGGCGCGGGAAAACTCGCCCAGAATCTGGTCCGAAACCTCGCCTAAAAGCGAGCGGGCATCGTCCGCATGCACAGAACCGTTGCCAAAAACGCTCAGCTGCTCCAGCGTGGAGAGCGCGTCGCGCATGCCGCCCTTGGCATGGCGCGCCACGATGGCGAGCGCCTCGTCGTCGTAATCGAAGCCCTCCTGCTCGCATACGTATGCCAGGCGATGCTCAATATCCTCGTTGCCGATGCGATGGAAATCGAAACGCTGGCAGCGCGAGAGGATGGTCTCCAGAATCTTTTGCGGGTCGGTGGTGCACAACACAAAGATCACGTGTGCCGGCGGCTCCTCGAGCGTCTTGAGCAGCGCGTTAAACGCCGCCGTCGTGAGCATGTGGACCTCGTCGATGATATAGATCTTGTACTTGCCACGCACCGGGGCAAAGTTGACGGAGTTGATGATCTCCTCGCGCACGTTGTCCACGCCCGTGCGGCTTGCGGCATCGAGCTCGTAGACGTCCGGATGGTTGCCCTCGGCGATGAGTTCGCACTCCTCGCAGGTGCCGTCGGGCATGCAGCCGCTTGCGCCCTCGGCGCGCGCCGCCTCGGCATTACGGCACAGCAGCGCCTTGGCAAGGATGCGCGCCATGGTGGTCTTGCCCGTGCCGCGCGGTCCGCAGAACAGGTACGCGTGGGACAGGCGCCCCTCGGTGATGGCGTGCTCGAGCGTCGAGACGATATGCTGCTGGCCCACCACGGAGTCGAAGGTGAGCGGGCGATACTTTCGATACAACGATTCCATGGGTGCTCCCCCGGGTATACTGAGTCTTGTTGCCGCGACGGCCATGCGGTCGCACGGCATACTGCATCCATAATAACCCGTACGGCGAGCCCGCCGCGATAGGAGTCCAAAGAGCATGGCAGACGCAGAGAGCAACCTCGTTCCCTCCGAAGCAGCCGACCAGGTCGAGGTCGCGCTTGAGGAGCAGGCAGCAGCCGACGACGGCATCCTGTACCTCAACGAGTACCAGTACGAAAACGACCTCGTCACCGACTTTGCGCGCCTGGTCGCCTCGCCCAGGCGCCGTGGCTCCCTGTACGTCGCCGCCGCGATTGCCGTGCTCATCGGCATCGGCATGCTGGTGGCCGGCGGCAGCTGGATCAAGTTCGGCGTCGTCCTGATCGTGTTCGGCGCCTTTTTGGCCTGGTGGAGCAAAAACCTGCACCACACGCTCGCCCGCGACTTTATCGATGCCGTCGAGGCCGACGAGTCCATGGGCGGACGCTACCGCCGCGTCGCCGCCAACGAGGACGGCCTGATGGTATGGGGCAAGAGCGGCAAGTCGCAGTTCTTCCCGTTTGACAAGCTCGACCACGTACTCGACGGCGAGCGCATCTTTGTTGCCATGTTCGCCGACCAGGGCGTGACGATCCCCAAGGACACCTTCGTCCGTGGCGATGCCGAGCAGTTTGGCTCCTTCCTCAAGGCACGCATCAACAAAAAACTCCGCATCGAGACCAAACGCAAGAAGATGAAGGCCGAGAAGGCCGCCGCCGAGGCCAAGCAGGGCGACAAGCCCCAGGAGACCAAGGGCAAGCAGCGCAAGCAGAAGAAGAACAAGAAGAAGCACTAAGGCCAAGCCAGACAGGCAGCCTCACATCCCGTTATCCTCGCCATCCGCCCGAGCGTGCTACACTAGCAGCATCTATGCCACCGCGAACGGCTCGGCTCCGCGCCCGCCACTCGCAAACGAACTTTAAACGCACGAGGGTTGGCCATGCCGCTTTTCTCGCAACATACCGCCCGGTTCTCGCCGGACGTTCCTTTGGAGGGCACCAGCTCTCGCGAGCTGCTCAAGCGGTACCAGCCGCTCGAGACACTTGCGACCGGCGGTTTTGGCTCCATCGAGATTTGCCGCGACACGCACCTGCGCCGCCGCGTCGCCATTAAGCGCATCCCCCTTATCAACGGCGCCGGCATGCCCGCCAGCGACATCATGGATGTCCTGCGCGAGGCGCACACTGCCGCCATGCTTCAACATCCCAATATCGTGCAGGTCATCGACTTTACGCATGACACCGCCTATGCCTACCTGGTCATGGAGTATGTCGACGGTATGTCGCTGGCCGAGTTTTTGCATCGCGTGGACGGCCACTCGCTCACCTTTGACGAGGCCGCGGCCATTGCCGATGCCCTGGGCCAGGCGCTCACCTTCGCCCATAGCAATGGCGTACTCCACCTGGACATTAAGCCCGCCAACGTGCTCATCGACCACTCGGGCAATGTAAAGCTCACCGACTTTGGCATGGCGCGACTGTCGTCCGCCGGCGGCTTTGGCGGCTCGCGCGGCGGCACCATCGGCTACATGCCGCCCGAGCAGCTCGATATCGAGACCGGCACGGTCGACGAACGCGCCGATGTCTTTGCCCTTGCCTGCGTTATCTATGAGGGCTTGTGCGGCAGCGCTCCCTTTATGGCGGCCACGCCCGCCGACTCGCTCGACCGCATCATCGGCGGCGCCACCTATCCCAGCGAGCTGATACCACACTTTCCCCCGGGAGCCGAGGCCGCGCTCATGAGCGCGCTCTCCCCCATGCCGCAGGACCGCCCCAACAGCATCGAGGCATTTTGCGACCAACTCCTTGCCGGTCTGGGCAGCGTGCGCGAGGGCCGTCGCAGTCTGGAGCAAATGGTTGGCGAGCTTTCGGATGACGAGCAGGAGCTCGACGATATCGAGCCGTCGTACTACGAGGACGACGCCATCGAGGTCGACCCCGCGCTCGGCTGGGCGGGCACGCGCTGGAGCCATGCGCGCGACTACACCATGCACGCTATCTCGGCGCTAACGTGCGGCGCCTTTAGCTTTTTGCTGATGCAAACGGCCGGGGTCGCGGCGCTTCCCGGCCTGGTCATTGCGGCTATCGCGATCGGAGCGGCGGCTGGCCTGGCCCCCCAGATCGGCTCGGCCATCTCGGCTGTGGGCTTTTTGGTGCTCATGGCCAACGCCACCATGCAGGCGCAGGGCATCCTGTCGATGTTGCCCGTCGCGGTGATCTTTGCCGCCGCCATGTCCGGTTGGTGGATCGCCTGGGGTCGCACCGAGGCTGCCGCGAGCGCCGCGCTCACCTGTGCACTCGCGCTTGGCTGTCTGACTGGCAATACCTTCCTGGCAGCTGGGGTCGCCGCCGGCGTCGCGTCATTTTGGCTCGGCCCGGCAAGCGCCGCCGCGGCAACGGGCATGGGCGTGCTTTTTGCCCGTCTGGCGACGGTCGCGCTTTCAGCCGGAGGCGTGCTGGGGCTCGGTAACGTTGCCGCAGCGCTAGAAGACCCGCTCCTTTGGGCTGCCTTTGTACTGGTCGCGACAACTGCCGCAGCGTCATCTGCGCTGCTCAATACCCATGCCAAGCGTGCCGACCAGGGCTCAAACCTTGCCGCAATCGCCGCTATCGCCGTCACCGGCATCGGCTGCGCAGCGGCATCCTGTCTTGCACACCATATGGAAATTGCCAGCCTTGCAGCCGCGGTCGCCGCCAAGGCGGCGGTTGCGGGAACCCTATCCTCTATAATCGTTGGGATATGCCTATATTTGCTCGGATACCAAAGAACCTATACGGAGAGTGATCTTTCGTGAACTTCCTGAACATCTTCGAGGACCACGTGGCCGGCATCTTCGGTGCCACCCGTGCCCCGTTCTCCTTTAAGAAGCTTGCCAAGCAGGCCGCTCGCGACATGGAGGATCAGACTCTGGTGATCAACGGCGTCAACACGGCGCCGGCACTCTATACCATCCTGATCGCCGCCGACGACGATCCCATGCTCGCCCCGTTCTACCCCGAGCTTTCGCGCGAGGTCCGCGAGTTTGTGAAAGCGCAGGCCGAAAAGCGCCGCTATGTCTTTGTCGGCGAGCCCCTCGTGCGCTTTATGATCGATCCGCAGCTGCGCGCCGGCAAGTTCTCGGTCTTTGCCGAGAACGTCGATGCCCCCACGCTCGGCCGCCTGTACGAAGAAGAGCGCGCCTATCAAAACGGCCTGGGCCAGAACAACTCCGCGGCAAGCCGTGCCGCCAGCGCCCCGCGCGCCGGCCAGCAGCAGTTTGCTGCCCCGCAGCAGCAGCGCCCCGCCGCCATGCCCCAGCAGCAGCCGACGCCTCGCGCCGCCGCTCCCGACCCGCTTGCCGTGGCAGACCCCTTCGCGCCTAGCGTCCCCGACCCCGCCGCCGCACCCATCCCGGTGCCGCAGACCGTCTCGCGCGACGCGCTTGCCGGCATGGGCGGAGCCGCCGCGACCGGTGCCGCCGTGGGCCTAGGCGCCGCAGCCGGCATCGCCTCCAACATGGCGAGCACTCGCGCCCCGCAGCGCCCGCTCGCCCAGCTCGTCGACGTCGTGAGCGGCGAGAGCCATAGCATCACCTCCGCACAGGTGACCATCGGTCGCGAGCGCTCAGTTTCTGACATCGCCCTGCGCGACCCCAACGTGTCGCGCCGCCACGCCCAGCTCACCTTTACGGGCTCGGATTGGTCGATCGAGGACCTCAATTCCACCAACGGCACACTCGTCAACAACCGCCGCATTACGCGCTGCCCGCTGCGCAACGGCGATCTGCTGACGTTTGGCCTGAGCACCTTTGAATTTAGGGGATAGTCGCTTATGAACATCGATATCGTCCTTTTTGCAGGCCGCATCGTCCTGGTCGCCCTGCTCTATATCTTCCTGTTCGCCGTCATGAAGACCGGCGTGGGACTTGTGCGCGGACAGCGCCGCGACTCGGCTATCTGGACGATCGATGTGGACAAGGGCCCGCGCGGTATCCGCGGCATCCACGTAGACATGCTCGGCCCCGTCATCGTCGGTCGCTCGCCATCTTCGGACATCTGCATCAACGAACCATTCGTCTCGGCCTCGCATGCGCGTTTTTCGCTGCAGGGCCCGGCGCTCATCATCGAGGACCTCAACTCGCTTAACGGCACGCTCGTCAACGGCCGCCAGCTTGTGGAGCCCGCAACGCTGCGCGAGGGCGACGAAGTCCAGATCGGCGATGTGGTCATGAAGGTGAACCGTCGATGATCGACGAGGAGAACAAGTCCGCGACTATGACCGAGGCACCGGCTGCCGCCACAGCTGCGCCGGCCCACGCCGCTCCGGCGGGCTCCGCACCCGTGGAACCCGAGGACACCGTGTTCTCCCTGCCTCTTTCGCATGTAACGCATGATATTTCGGATCTCGCCGATAACGAGGACGAAGAGGATACCGTAGCGGCGCCCATCGGCGCACATGCCGCGGAACAGCCCACAGCGCCCGAAGCAACCCCGGCGCCAGCTCACTTTGCAGAGCCTGTCGCCGCGGCAATCAACGAGAGCGCTGCGGTGTTTGCGGCACCCGAGCCCGCCGCGCCGGCGTTTCCCATAGCCCCGGCATCCGAGGTTGCGCCCGTGTCTACGCCGGCGCCCGAGCCTATAGACGTCAGCCCGCAAGACGACGAGTCGACCGCCCGCGTGTCCGAGGAGCCCGACTCCCCGGACACCGGCGATTCCGAATCAAACGCCGAGACCGACACCGTCTCTCCCGGTGACACAGCCGAGATCGACGTAGCCGCCGTTGAAGCCAAGCTCAAAGACCCCGGCTCGACCATGAGCTTTGAGCCCCTGACCGAGGAGCGCATCGAGACCGACTCGACCTATGATGCCGGCACCACCACGCAACTCATGTGGGGTGCCCGCTCCGACGTTGGCTGTGTGCGCCCGCACAATGAGGATTCCTACCTGGTGCAGTCGCCGCTCTTTTGCGTATGCGACGGCATGGGCGGTCACGCCGCCGGCGAGGTAGCCTCTTCCATCGCCGTCGAGACTATTGCCAAGACGGCCCCGCAGTCCGCCGACGCAGCACGCCTGGCGGCAGCCGTCGAGGCA
This sequence comes from Collinsella sp., assembly GCA_019414025.1. Classification (GTDB taxonomy): domain Bacteria; phylum Actinomycetota; class Coriobacteriia; order Coriobacteriales; family Coriobacteriaceae; genus Collinsella. The sequence goes on along the minus strand of DXMU01000050.1, from coordinate 21,557 downwards.
GCTAACGCCGCCGTAATCGAGGCGGCCCTGAACGGCCTAGGCAAGCCCGGCATGGGCTGCACAGCCACTTGCGCCTATATCGAAAACGACACGCTCGCCATCGCCCACGTGGGCGACTCTCGCGCCTACCTGCTCCACGAGGGCACGCTCATCCGCGTGACCCGCGACCACTCCTACGTGGAGGAGCTCGTGGACGCCGGCGAGATCACGGCAGACGAGGCTCGCGTCCACCCCAACCGTTCGGTCATCACCCGTGCGCTGGGCTCAGACCCCGCCATGTATGCCGACCACTTCACTCTGCATATCGAGGAAGGCGACCGCCTGATCCTGTGCTCTGACGGCCTTTCGAGCATGATTCCCGATAGCGATATCGAGAACATCGCCACGCAGTCCTCAACCGCGCAAATCTGCGTTGACAACCTAGTGGACGCGGCGCTTGCCGCCGGCGGCCACGACAACGTGACCGTAGTAGTCGTTGACCTGGTTGACGATGGCGTTATGCGCGAGGCGCAACGCGTGCGTCGCCGCAACGTCACCATCGGCGTCGTCTTAGGTCTCGTCTTGGTGCTGGCGGCTGCCATCTGGGCCTACACGGGTGTCACCGGCTCGTACTACCTGGGTACCTACCAGGGCAATGTCGCCGTCTGGCGCGGCCTTCCCGGCAAGCCGCTCGGACTCAAGCTTCACTGGCTCGAAAGCGAAACCAGTATCAAGCTGTCCGACCTGCCCGAAGACACGCAAAACCGCCTCAAGGCGGGTATTCCGCAAACAAGTGTCGACGATGCGCAGGACACGATATCCAAGTACCGCCACCAGATCGACGAGGAGCAGACCCGCCAGGTGATCGACGCGCAAACGATTCGCGACAACACCGACCAGAGATCGACCTCCGAATCAGATTCCGAGAAAACCGCCGAACAGTCCGCCGAGGCCGAAGCCTCCGATAAGAATTAGAAAGGGAGTGCCGCTTATGAGTCGCCGCAACACCGAACTGCTCTTGCTCATCGCCTCGGCGTTCCCCGTCATCCTGCTGTATGCGATGTACGTGCTCACCGCGGGCGCCGCCATCTCCTTTGAGACGCTCGCCGTGCCGATCGGCCTCTTTGCCGCCTTCGCCGCGGCACATATCGCCGTGCGCATCTTGGCGCCCGGCGCCGACCCCGCCATCCTACCCATCGTATTTATACTTTCGGGCATCGGCATCACGTTCGTGACACGCCTCGCCCCCGCTCTCGCCATCTCACAGCTCATCATCCTGTTTGTCTCGGTGGCCCTGATGGTGGGAACGCTCGCACTGGTCAAAAACCTCGACGTGGTCATGCGCTACAAGTACACCTTTGGCATCATCGGCATCATCCTGCTGATGCTGCCCATCTTTATCGGCACCACGATCTCGGGCTCCAAGCTGTGGATTCGCATCGCGGGCTTTACCATCCAGCCTGGCGAGTTCGCCAAGGTCTTTATCGTGCTGTTCCTGGCCGGGTACCTGGCCGAGAACCGCGAGCTGCTCTCCATCTCCAACCGCAAGATCCTGGGCTTTAAGATCCCTCGCCTGCGACTGCTGCTGCCGCTGTTTGCCGTGTGGGGTGTGTGCCTGCTCGTCGTCGTCTTCGAACGCGACCTGGGTTCGGCCGTGCTGTTCTACACCATCTTCTTGCTGATGCTCTACGTTGCCACGGGGCGCTTTTCGTATGTCGTTATCGGCCTTGCGCTCTTAGCCGTTGGAGCTGTGGGCGCCTACAAGTTCCTGTCTCACGTTCAGGTGCGTTTCCAGGTTTGGGTCGATCCGTTTAAGGACGCCCAGGGCCAGGGCTACCAGATCGTCCAGTCGCTCTTCTCGCTTGCCGATGGCGGCCTGGTCGGTGTTGGCATCGGCAACGGCATGGCCAACAACATCCCCGTCGTCGAGTCCGACTTTATCTTTTCGGCTATCGGCGAGGAGATGGGCCTTTTGGGCGGCGGCGCCGTGCTCATCCTGTTTATGCTTTTTGCCGTGCGTGGCCTCACCACGGCTGCCCGCGCTAAATCCGACCTTGCCGCCTTTAGCGCCACCGGTCTTACGGCAGCCATCAGCTTCCAGGCCTTCTTGATCGTTGGCGGCGTAACCCGCCTGATCCCGCTGACCGGCGTCACCCTGCCCTTTATGAGCCAGGGCGGCTCCTCGCTGCTGGCAAGCTTTATCATCGTCGCGCTCCTGCTGCGCGCCGGTGACGAGGCGACCGGACGCGAGGCCGAGCTTACCGGCACCGGCACCATGGCCGCCATCACCGATGATCAGGTCGCATCTGCCGCCGCCCCGACGGGCACGCGCTTTGCCACCTCGTCTTCCTACGGCAGCGGCAGCCATTCCGTCGGCTCGCGCATGCGCCGTCGCCTGCTCGACACGCCTGAATCCGGTGTGCTCGGCCGCGTTGCGCTCGCCAACCGTCTAACCCGTGCGGTGCTCGCCTTTACGGCGCTGTTCGCCATCCTTATCGGCAACCTCACCTATGTCCAGGTCATTAAGGCCAAGGACTATCAGGACATGCCGACCAACAACCACACCATCGCCCGCTCCAAGTACATCCAGCGCGGCTCCATCATCACGTCCGACGGCGTGACGCTGGCCGAGTCGCTGCAGCAGGAGGACGGCACCTACGTACGCTCCTACCCCAACGGTAACCTGGCAGCGCACGTGGTTGGCTACGTGAGCCAGCAGTATGGCACCACCGCCATCGAGAGCGTCATGAACGACACGCTCACCGGTTCTAAGGACTACTCCAGCTGGAACAACGCCATCGCGTCGCTCGCGGGCCAGACCCAGCCGGGCAACACCGCCAAGCTCACCATCGACTCGCGTATCCAGACGGCGGCCGAGCAGGCACTCAAGGGCTTTAAGGGCGCTGTAGTGGTCATCGACCCGCGTACCGGCGCGGTACTCGCATGTGCCAGCTCGCCCACCTACGACAACACCAACATCGACGCCCTGCTGCAGGCGGGCGGCGGCGAGGACGGCTCCATGTACAATCGCGCCATGGACGCGCTGTACACGCCGGGCTCCACGTTTAAGGTCGTTACGCTTTCCGCGGCACTCGAGACCGGTACCGCCAGCCTTACCAGCACCTACCAGGCGCCCGGCTCCATGGACATCGGCAACGCACCGGTCACCAACTATGCCAACGAGAGCTACGGCACCATCAGCCTGCAGCAGGCCTTTGCCGTGTCCTCCAACGTCGTCTTTGGCCAGGTGGCAAACGAAGTTGGCGCAAACACGCTCGTGCAGTTTGCCAACGCCTTTGGCTACGGCCAAAAGCTCGGCCAGGACCTGACCTCCGCGGCCTCCATCATGGCCGACCCGTCGCTCATGACCGAGTGGGAGACCGCCTGGGCCGGCGCCGGCCAGCCTGTCGGCATGGACCACACGCCCGGGCCGCAGACCACCGTCATGCAAAACGCCGTGATTGCCGCCGCCATCGCTAACAGTGGCGTGGTCATGGACCCGTACTTTGTAGCCCAGGTACTCGCCCCGGACGGAACTGTGGTCAAGACCACGCAGTCCCGCTCGCTGGGTCAGGCCGTCAGCTCCGCCACGGCCGACCAGGTCAAGCAGGCCATGCTCGCCGTCGTCCAGTCCGGTACCGGCACCGATGCCCAGGTCCCCGGCGTCAAGGTCGCCGGCAAGACCGGCTCGGCCGAGACCGGCGGCACCAACGTCAACTCGATGTTCGTTGGCTTTGCACCTTACGATTCACCCACGGTCGCCATCTCGGTGGCCTTGGAGGATTACGACAAACACGACGTCAAGGCGGCCAAGATTGCCGGCATCGTCCTGACCGCGGCGCTCGCCGCACAGGGAGCGTGATGCCCATGATCGAATCGGACACCCGAGGCGCGCCGCGGCCGAAGAGTTAGCGGCAACGCGCCACACGGCCCCAGCGGCCACATCGTAGGTACTACACACATCGTTGAGCGAATAGTTATGTTAGGAGCAGGAATGGAACAGAGGGTCCTCGGGGGAAGATACCTCCTCAAGGATAAGGTGGGGAGAGGCGGCATGGCGACCGTCTACCGTGCACAGGACCAGGTCCTCGACCGCACGGTTGCCGTCAAGATCATGCTACCGCAGTATGCTGGCGACGCAACCTTCGCCGCACGCTTTAAGCAGGAGGCCCAGGCAGCAGCCGGTCTCTCCTCCCCCTATATCGTGGGCGTCTACGATTGGGGCAAGGACGGCGACACCTATTACATCGTCATGGAGTACCTGCGCGGTACCGACCTTAAGAGCGGCATCAAGAGCCACGGCGCCCTCGACCCCAAGAAGGTCGCCCAGATCGGCTCGCAGATCAGCTCCGCGCTTTCGGTCGCTCACAAGCATGAGATCATCCACCGCGACATTAAGCCGCAGAACATCATGGTGCTGCCCGACGGCAACATCAAGGTGATGGACTTTGGCATCGCGCGCGCCAAGAACAGCCACCTCACGCAAGACAACAACGTGCTGGGAACCGCCCACTACGTCAGCCCCGAGCAGACCCGCGGTCAGGACCTCGGCCCCACCTCGGATATCTACTCGCTGGGCGTCGTGATGTACGAGTGCGCCACCGGCCGCGTGCCCTTTGACGGTGATGACGCCATCTCGGTCGCACTCAAGCAGGTCAACGAGCTGCCTATTCCGCCGAGCCAGATCAACTCCGGTGTCGACGCCGACCTTGAGCGCATCATCCTCAAGTGCATGGAGAAGGACCCGGCAAACCGCTTCCAGACCGCTGACGAGCTGCGTCAGGTGCTCAACAGCTACCTGTCCGGTCGTGCCGTCAACATCTCGGAGCCCACGCGCATCATCGGTGCCCCCGGCGAGCTTGGCGCCACCAAGACTCGCGAGCTTTCCGATCAGACGCGCGCCATGGTGCGTCCCGTCTCGGGCGTGAGCGGCCAGAATACCGCCCGTAGCTCGGTTTCGGGTTCCACCGGCTCCTACGAGGTCGAAAAGCCCAAATCCAACAAGAACAAGATCATCGCCGCCGTGGTGGCAGCCGTTGCCGTCATCGGCATCGTGGTGGCCTTTGCCACAGGACTCTTTGGCGGCGAGCAGGTCACCGTTCCCGATGTACTGGGCAAGGACCAGCAGACTGCCGTCGAACTGATCAAGGAAGCCGGCCTCGAGGTCGGCACCATCGACCAAAGCTACAACGACGATGTCGACGAGGGCAAGGTCGCCGAGCAGACGCCCAACGGCAACACCAAGAAGGCCAAGGGCACTAAGGTGAACCTGGTAATCTCCAAGGGCCCCAAGCCCTCCGAGAAGGTTGAGGTTCCCCGGCTTGTCGGCCTGACCAAGGACCAGGCAGAAGCCGCGCTGGCAAGCGTTGGCCTGAAGGGCAACGCCTCCGAGGAGGCCAACGAGGCCGATGAGGGCCAGGTCTTTGAGCAGGGCACCGAAGCCGGTAAGGAAGTCGCGAAGGGCACGACCATCTCGTACAAGGTCTCCAGCGGCCCGGATACCACGTCCGTCCCCGACCTGACCGACATGACCGAGGCCCAGGCGCGCAACGCCCTCGATATGGCAGGCTTTGGCGTCGACGTGAGCTACCAGGAGAACGACTCAGTTACCGAGGGAACCGTGATCAGCTGGAACCCCAGCGGCAAGCAGAAGCCCGGCGCCACGATTACCGTCGTCATTGCCAAGAAGTCCGGCAAGGCCAGCGTTCCGGGTAACCTGTACGGCAAGAGCATCTCCGCCGCCGTCACCGCGCTCAACAACGCCGGGTTCTACAACATCGCGTTCTGCGACCAGAACGGCAACCCCGTGAGCGGCAACGAAAACGCCACCGTTACGGGCGTCTCCCCCACCGGCAAGCAGTCCACCGACAACACGATTACGCTGACGGTTTCGATTTCTGGCTCGGGTTCGGGCTCTGGCTCGGGCACGAGCACGGGCGACGATTCTGGTACGACCAACTAGTCATCAAGACGTTGCCCACAGCGGCTGCTGACGCAAATACATTCGCTCAATTGCGCCCGTTTGCTCCCCCTGCAAACGGGCGCTTTCTTCATCTGAAGTAGCGAAAACCACGGCATACCTTTAAACCAGAAGAGCCCGGCACCATAGCGGTACCGGGCTCGATATTCCTCTGGTGCCCCCGGGCGGATTCGAAAACTCCCCCCGCGGGGAAATTGGTGACGCGGGTGTCGACGGTCCGAATCCGGCCTTTAGACCAGAAGAGCCCGGCACCGTGGTGGTACCGGGCTCGGCAAATCTCTGGTGCCCCCGGGCGGATTCGAACCGTCGACACCCGCTTTAGGAGAGCGGTGCTCTATCCCCTGAGCTACGGAGGCATGTTGTACTAGTGTAGCAGATTTGCGCCACTACCATGCAGCGCATAGCCACTCTTCGAGATAGTCGCCTGGGACGTTCTTTAATGACTAGTCGTTTAAGAACGTCCCAGGCGACTAGTCGCCTTTATGGAAGAGGCTTTTGATGACGGAGGGGATGCTCTTGGCGCCCTTGGCCGTCACATCGATAAAGTCGGGCGAACGAACGAGCTTGTCCTCGTCAATGTACTTACGCACCGCGCGAAGCGTTTCCTTGTCATTGCGCGTCGAAAACGTAAAGTGGCCATTCTCTTTGGTAAAGATGGCAAAACGCGTAATCTTCTTGGTGCCGCGCAAAACCTCGGCGGCAATATAGTCGACCTCGTCCCACGGGATTTGGATATAATCCTCGGGATTACGCTCGTTATAGTACTCAAACGCCTTATTGCCCACCATCACGTTACCGTGACTGGTAAGCCCCATCAGGCAGGTTGCCGGCGTTGCCAGATCGACCGTGCTGTTCTGAGATTGCGCCATACGCGCCTCGCCCTCCAAATAAAACAATCGGACCGCATCCAGTGTACCCACCGGGTGCGGTCCGTTTCAATGGCTCAAAAGCCCTTGCCTAGCAACTCTCGGTCTTAAGCCGAAGCGTGCTTACATGAAGCCGCAGACGCGACCGATGATGCCGACGGCGAAGAGAGCCAGGATGATGACGATCGGGCTGACCTTCTTCTTGAGGAGCTTGCAGACCAGAAGGGTCAGGCACACGGCGGCAAGGCCGGGGATGAGCTGATCGAGGTTGGCCTGAAGCGTGGTGACCTTCACCGGGTCGAGTGCGTTGGCACCGACAGAGCTGTACATCGTCAATGCCTGCTTGATGCCCTCAGAACCGGCGGGCAGGTTGGCCCAGTCGATATAGGCGCCAGCGGACTGCGTGACCTTGGAGACGACCGGGGTGAAGGAGATGGACACCCAGCGCTCGACCAGGGCGCCGATGATGAACATACCCAGGATGGAAGCACCCTCGGTGACCTTGCCCATCAGACCGCCGGAGAGGTCCTTGGCGATGGAGGAGCCGACCTTGTAGCCAAACTCCTGCGTGTACCACAGGAAGGCGTAACGGATGATGTTCCACGCGAAGAAGAACAGCAGCGGACCGGCGATGCTGCCGGACAGGGCCAGGGAAGCGCCCAGTGCACCCAGAATCGGGCGAAGGGTGAACCAGAAGGCGGGGTCGCCGACGCCGGCGAGCGGGCCCATCATACCGACCTTGACGCCCTGAATGGCGACGTCGTCAATCGGAGCACCGTTGGCGCGCTCCTCCTCGAGGGCGAGGGTAACGCCAATGACGGGGGCGGAAACATAGGGGTGGGTGTTATAGAACTCCAGGTGGCGCTTAAGAGCGGCAATCTGGTCATCCTTGCTGGTGTAGAGCTTCTTGATCGCAGGGATCATTGCGAAGCACCAGCCGCCGTTCTGCATACGCTCGTAGTTCCACGAGCCCTGAAGGAACTGATGACGGAAGCAAACCTTCTTACGGTCAGCCTTGGTGAGCTGAATCTTGTTCTCTGCCATATGTATCACTCCCCTCCTACTCGTAATCGTTCAGAATGTCGCCGAGCGGGTCACCGGAGCCACCGCCCATGCCGCCACCCTGCTTGGCCAGATCCTTAAGGCCAAGGTAGATGAGGGCAAGGGAGATGCCGATGAGGCCAAGGGCGATCAGCGTGAGCTGAGGGATGGCAGCAAGGACAAAGCCGAGGATGAAGAACGGCCAGGTCTCCTTGGTGGCCATCATGTTGATGACCATGGCGTAACCGACGGAAGCGACCATGCCGCCGCCGACAGCCATGCCGCCGGACAGCCAATCGGGCATAGCGTTAAGCGCGTTGGTAACGGCCTCGGCCGGGATGATGCACAGAAGTACTGCCGGGATGGCGATACGAACACCCTGCATGAGGATGCCGGCGTACTGCCAACGCTCGATGCCGGCGAAGTCGCCCTTCTCGGCGCAGGCGTCCATGGCGTGAACCATAGCGGTAGCCAGGGTACGGCAGATCATGGTCAGGAACAGACCAGCGACCGACAGCGGGACGGCGACGGCGATGGCAGCGGTAACGGCCTTGGCCGAATCGGTGGCGCCACCGTTGAGGGCGAGCACCATGATGATCGAAGAAGCGACCGAGGCCAGAGCGGCGTCAGGCGCGACGGCGGCGCCGACGTTAGCCCAGCCAAGGGCCATCATCTGGAGCGAACCGCCCAGGAGGATGCCCTCCTGAAGGTGACCGGTTACGAGACCGATAAGCGTGCATGCCACGAGCGGCTGATGGAACTGGAACTCATCCAGAACGCCTTCCATACCGGCAAGCAACGCGACAATCGCAACAAGCAGAATAGTGATTGCAGACATGTATCGGACCCTCCTTTACTATGCTTGAGCGGCCAGTTCGGCCTTAGCTTTCTTCAACATGGCGTCGAGATCCTCGGAGGAATCCGAAGGAACCTTGCGGACCTCGAACTTGACGCCCTTGGCCTTGAGAGCCTCGATGGTCTTGACATCGTCATCGCCCATGGCGACGGCGTTAGTGACGACGACCTTGCCCTTGGAGTGGGCCATGGAACCGATGTTGGCTTCCTTGATGTCGACGCCGGCCTCGATGGCCCTGAGCAGATCCTGCGGGTTCTCGAACAGCAGCATCGCCTTGGTGTCGCCAAAGCGCGTGTCCTTGACGACCTCGGCCATCTTCTTGATAGGCACGACGTTGGCGTGGACTCCCGGAGGGGCAGCCTGCTCGATCATGGTCTTGCGGAGCTCGTCGTGAGCAACGCCGTCGGAGACCACGATGATGCGGTTGGGGTTGATCTGCTTGGTCCACGTGGTGGCCACCTGACCATGCAGCAGGCGCGTGTCGATACGGACGTGGGCGATCTTGATGTGCCCGTCGCCGATCACCGTTCCCGGAGGAATGGCACCCGCAGGAGCAGCGGCGGCCGCAGCCGGCTTCTTCTCCTCGGGCTCCAGAGACTCGGGCTTGACGCGCACGCCGGCCTTAGCCTCAGTCACGAGATGTTTTGCGATCGCATGTGCAGTGTTCTTTGCGTCAAAGCGCTGCGAATATGCCTCGATGAGCATAGGCAGGTTGACACCGGTGACGATAGCCCAGGAATCGTGGCCCTCGATGAGCCCGCTGATCTGGTTGAACGGCGTGCCGCCCCACAGATCAACGAGGAAGAGCACCTGCTCCTGGTCCTCGAAGGAAGCGATTGCCTCCTCGACCTTGGCACGGAAGTCGTCGGGGCCCATGCTCGGCTCGAGCGAGACCACGGCAACAGACGGCTGATCGCCAAAGACCATCGAGCCCGTCTGCTTGATTCCAGCCGCCAAGTCACCATGGCTAGCAAGAACAATACTTACCATCACATAACCTCCTTTTTGTCTACGTAATTCCTACACGACAGTTATGGAGTATAGCTGCAAATACAGCAGAATTGTTTGAAAAACTGCAAAAGGTAGCATTATTTGTTTAAACGTCTTGTTTTGTTACAAGCTGATTACATTCCAGTATTTTGGCTGATTTGCTGCTGAGGATTGATAGCTGATCTATTTACATGACCGAATTGAGCACGCTGTTCATTATTGCCGGTTTTAAACAGACACAAATGTGCTCGCGTTGAGGCTATTTCGTTTAAACAGATGGTGCTTGACTAATGGTAAGAAATATGATCTAGCAAAGTAGTCGTTAGGGACGTTCTTTAATGACTAGTCGTTTAAGAACGTCCCCAACGACTAAGTTAGGCGATGTGGAGGGGGTTGGCGGCGTCGACGGCATCGGGGGCATCGGATAGGCCGTCGGGGGCAGCGTCTGTCGGGTCCTCGTCGGGGGTCTCGATCTGCTTGATCATGACCTCCTGGCCCTGCAGCAGATAGGTCTCGCCGCTACCGCAATGGGGGCAGGTCTTGCCGTGCTCGACCGTCGCGTAGTCGCAGCCGCACGCCTCGCAATGCGTCACGGCCTCGACAGGCTCCACAATAAGCTCCGCGCCCTGCGTGATAGGCTTTTTATCTGCCGCCCAGCGCCAAGCATCAAGCAGCAGATCGGGAACGACGCCCGAGACCTCGCCCAGGAGCAGCGTCACGCTCGAAACGCGACTCACGCCATTGGCGCGCGCCACATTCTCGACATCGCGAATGATGTGATAGACGATTCCTAATTCATGCACTTTTTCTTCCGCCGTTCTAACGAACGGCGGTCGACTTGACGCTGCGCGAGCCCCAGACGGACGATCTGCCTTTCAATCGTCGGGCATGGGCAAAAGCCCTATGCCCTCCTCTTTCAAGGCACCTCGCCACGCCTGGGACTCGCTCGCTGTCCAACCGTTCTCTACGCCGTTCTCTTGTTTGTTGCGTTTTTTATTTCTTCCCAAATTTGATTTTGATCGCACGCTTCAAAGCGTACTTGCCGAGGCTGGGGAGCTTTTGCTCGTATTTGACCATCGTGGAGCACTCGGGGCGGTCGCGATCCAGATGGATGGCGTCAAACGCGCACTTGGTGGTGCACAGGCCGCAGCCGATGCACTTGTTGGGGTCGACGATCGAGGCACCGCAGCCCAAGCAGCGAGCGGTCTCGGCGCGCACCTGCTCCTCGGTAAAGGTCTCGACGTACTCGCTAAAGGGCGCAGCCTTCTCGCGCTCGCGGTCGACACGTGCCACCTCGCGGCTTGCGTTGTCATAGCTCTCAATCACAACATCGTCGCGGTCAAGCGCGGTGTAGCGGCGCTGGTTGCGGCCGATGGTGAGCGTGGAGCCCGGCTGCACAAAGCGATGGATGGACACGGCGGCCTCGTGACCGGCGGCGATGGCGTCGATAGCAAAGCTGGGACCGGTGTAGACGTCGCCGCCCACAAAGATGTCGGGCTCGGCGGTCTGGTACGTCTGCGGATCGGCAAGGGCACCCTGGCTGCGGCCGAGCTCCACCTTGGAGCCAGCCAGCAGGTCGCCCCACACAATGGACTGGCCAATCGACATGACGACACGGTCGGCATCGACACGGCGCAAGTCGTTCTCGTCATACTCGGGCGCAAAACGGCCCTCGTCGTCAAAGACACGCGTGCAGCGCTTAAAGGTGATACCGCACACACGACCGGCCTCGTCCAGGTGAATCTCCTTGGGGCCCCAGCCGCAGCTAATGTGCGCGCCGTCCTCAATGGCCTCGCGACGCTCCTCCTCGCTGGCAGGCATCTTGACCTCGCTCTCCGGGCAGAACATCTCAACGTGCTCGGAACCCAGACGGCAGGCGTTGCGCGCGACATCGATGGCCACGTTGCCGCCGCCCACCACGATGGTGCGCCCGGGCAGCGCGTCGATCTTGCCGCTGTTGACCTCGCGCAAAAAGTCGACGGCCACGGTCACGTCCTCGGCATCCTCGCCCGGAATACCGGCAAGGCGGCCACCCTGGCAGCCAATGGCCACGTAAAAGGCTTTAAAGCCCTGCGCGCGAAGCTCGTCGAGCGTCACATCGCGACCGACCTCCACGCCATAGCGGAACTCGGCGCCCATCAGGCGAATGACCTCGACCTCGGCCTCGATAACGTCCTTCTGCAGCTTAAAGCTGGGAATGCCGTAGGTGAGCATGCCGCCCGGGCGCTCGTTTTTCTCGAACACGACGGGCTTGTAGCCCTTCTCGGCCAGATAGAAGGCGCAGGACAGACCGGCCGGACCGGCGCCGATGATGGCGATCTTCTGGTCGAAGCCGCCGGCACGCGTCGGGGTCACCACAGGTGGGACATAGCGAGTCGCGGCATCCAGATCGCGCTGGGCGATAAACTTCTTGACCTCGTCGATGGCCACGGCCTCGTCCACGCGACCGCGGGTGCAGGCATCCTCACAGCGGCGGTTGCACACACGGCCGCAGATAGCGGGCAACGGGTTCTCGCGCTTGATGAGCGCCAACGCCTCGTCATAGCGGCCCTGCGCCGCGAGCTTCAAATAGCCCTGAACGGCAACGTGCGCGGGGCAGGCCGTCTTGCAGGGAGCGGTGCCGGACTCATGCGTCTCGATACGGTTGTCGTTGCGGTAGTTGGGCGACCACTTGGTGTGGTCCCACTTGGTGGCATCGGGCAGCTCCTGGCGCGGATACTCGGGCACCTGTCCGCCAGCCTTTTTGCTACAGAGCTTCTGGCCCAGTTTGGCGGCGCCGGCCGGACACACCTCAACGCAGCGACCGCAGGCCACGCACTTGTCCTTCTCGACCTTGGCGACGTAGGCCGAGCGCGACAGGTTGGGCGTGTTGAACAGCTGCGAAGTGCGCAGGGCGTAGCACACGTTGACGTTGCAGTTGCAGATGGCGAAGATTTTGTTCTCACCGTCGATGTTGGTGATCTGGTGCACAAAGCCGTTGTCCTCGGCCTGGCGCAGGATGTCGTAGACCTCCTCGCGCGTCACATAATGGCCGCGGTCGGTCTCGACCACGTAGTCGGCCATATCGCCCACGGCGATGCACCAATCGGCCGGGTCGTCGGCGCAGCCCTCTCCCATCACGCGACGGCTCGCGCGGCAGCTGCAGGTGCTAGCGGCATACTTACCTTCGTATTTGTCGAGCCAATGCTCGATATGCTCGATCGGCACCGAGGTGCTCGCAGCATCGATGGCCTTCTCGACCGGAATGACATGCATGCCGATGCCGGCACCGCCGGGCGGCACCATCGGCGTGGCCTTGGACAGCGGTCCCTTGGACGCCTGCTCAAAGAACTTGGCATAGACCGGATGCTCCTCGAGCTGGCTCACGCGCATGTTGAGGAACTCGGCGGAACCCGGCACCAGCATGGGCAGCACCCACTGCTTGGCGCGCTCGGGGTTTTCCCAGTTGTACTCGAGCAGACCCGTGTAGCTCATGTCGTCGAGCATTTTTTCGATATCGGCCTCGGGCATGCCGGTGAGCTTGACCATCTCGGGCAGCGTATAGGGACGGCGCATCTTCATCTTGCAGAGCACTTCGGCCTGCTCGTCGGTTGCGGCCTCGGCAAACGACCAGTACTCGTAGCCCAGCAGCTCGTCGCGGTGCAGCAGGCGGTTGGTGCAGTGCTCACACAGTTTGACGATGGCCTCGCGCGGATGCTCCGGTATCGGCGGCACGAACTCCGCGCCGATATCGGGCTCGGTATAGCTAATCCCCGGTCCGCTGAGAATCATAGTCGTCCCTTCTCTTGCCACAGCCCGGCGAGACCGCGGCGCCCCTCTTTGTACGGGTTCGACATGCCCCCATGCCGTTCACCCGCTATTGTTGACATTGTGTCAAAAACAGTATTGACGAACCGTCAACAATATTCAAGACTGTTAGGCGAACGGTCAGGCAAAAGAGGATGAAAGGCGGCAAAACATGGGCAACAACGCAGCAGATATCTCTGTGGTCGATGCCGTCCCCGCATCCGATAGCGCGGCAAAACGCCTGACGGGCGACGAGCGCCGTCGCGAGATCCTCGCCGCTGTGCGCGCCGTGAGCGCCGAGCTTGGTGTGTCCCATCTTTCGGTATCGGCCGTGACCAAGCGGGCTGGCTGCGCGCGTTCGCTGTTCTACCACTACTTTGCCGATATGGATGCCGCCGTCACCGCCGTTATGGACGAGGCAATCGACGGCTTTATCGCCGAGCTCGAGCAGTGGAACGCCAGCCGCACGGTTGGCGACATCGAAGGCGCACTCGACACCGTTGCTCCGCTCTTTAAGCGCCTGGTCGTGAGCGGCCACGAGTTGCCGAGCACGCTCACCTCGAGCAGCGGCGCGCTCTACGGCGGCTTTTTGCACAACGTGGTCCAGCGCGTGGCGCAGTATATCTGCGATACCACCGTGGTGGATTTTGTCGCCCATCACGAGCTACGCATCGACCATGTCTACGAGACGTTCTACACCCTCATCATGGGGCTGCTGATGTATATCCGCACGCACCCCGATGTGCCCGACGAGACAGTCAAGGAAATCATCGCCTCGACGCTCCATATCGAGGGCTATACCGCCAAGTATCAGGAGCGCAAGCCCCAGAACTGACGACATTTGGCCAAACTGCCCGCGATCAGAAGAGGGGCCGCGGGCTTGTGAAAGGAGAGCAGCATGCTGTTCGATGTTTAGGGTAGCAATACCCTTATCCACTGGGCCGGCTGGGCCATGGTCTTTATTGGCCTGATCGTGCTCAACGAGGTCGGCCGCCGCACCAAGCTGGGCGCGGCCATCATCTTTGGCGTGGCTCCGCTGGCCATGACCATCTACTGCGTCGCTATCGCCATCGGCGTCTCACAGGGTGCCGAGTGGGCGCTCACCAACCCCACCCATGTGTACCAGAACAGCTGGTTCCACTACGCCAAGGTATACGCGGCGCTGGCCGGTTGCTGGGGCTTCATTGCCATTAAGTACCAGTGGGGCAAGATCGGCAAGGCGCATTGGTTCCGCGCGTGGCCGTTTGTGATCGTCGCCATCAACATCATGATCGCCGTCGTGTCCGACTTTGAGAGCGCCTATCACTTCTTTGTCCTGGGCGAGTCCACCTGGGTCACCTCCGAGGGCGCCACGCAGCTCGCCGGCTGGAACAACGTGTTCAACGGCATCGCCGGTATCATCAACATCTTCTGCATGACCGGTTGGTGGAGTGTCTACGCCTCTGAGGACAAGACCGACATGCTGTGGCCCGACATGACCTGGGTCTACATCATCGCCTACGATATCTGGAACTTCTGCTACACCTACAACTGCTTGCCCACCCACTCCTGGTTCTGCGGCTTTGCACTGCTGCTGGCGCCCACCGTCGCCGCCTTTATCTGGAACAAGGGCGGCTGGATCCAGAACCGTGCCTTTACGCTGGCTATTTGGTGCATGTTTGCCCAGGTATTCCCGTACTTCCAGGAGGAGTCCATCTTTGTGACCCACTCCACGCTCGACCCCGGCGCCGCTACCGCGGTCTCGATCGCCGCGCTGGTCGCCAACGTCGCCGCGATCATCTACATCGTCTACCGTGCCAAGAAGCTCGGCCGCAATCCCTACAAGCAGGACGTCTTTGAGGGCACCAGCGATTGGGAGAAGGCTACCGCTCGCCGCGCCAAGGTTGATTACGCGCACGCCGAGTAACATGCCCGGCGCAAACGCCGCTTGAATGTGAAGCAGCATAGCCGGCTCCGCGCAACTCAACGCATTGCAGAGCCCCCGGAATGTGATTCGTCCGCGTTCCGGGGGCCTTTTGCTGCCGCGAGGATGCGGCCGAACGATGCGCTCAGGTTAAATCGGATCTTATATTTCGTATGCGCTTTATATGGCTCCATTTTTGGGTACAGTGTTGAGCCGATATTGCATTGGGGGATATATGAGCGATGAGACGTATGGCCGCGAGGATGCGGCCCAGGATGCGGAAGCATGTGCCGAAGCCCTGGAGAGCCTTGACCGGATCGCGCTAGACGAGCTCTCGTTTAGCGATTCGGTCGTCGACGCGCAAGACGAGGTGCACGAAGACACTGAGGACGAAGGCGGCGACGCCAAAGACGCTCCTGACGAAGCCGAAGAGGACGATAGCGAGGCCGACGACCAGCCCGAATCCGACACGGGCGAGGAAACCGTCTTGCTCGACAGCTTACCGGCCGAAGATTCGCTGACTCGCGAGCTTCCTGGCCTGGGTTCCGCACCAGCCGTGGATGAGACCATCGCCATGGGCGATATTCCCCTGCCGTCCGTTCCCTCGGCACACGAAGCCGAGGTCCGCCATCGCAAGATGTCGCCCAAGCGCCGCAATCTGATGGTCGCCGGTGTCGTGGCCGTCGCGCTCGTCGCCGGCGGTGCAGGCTATGCTGCCTGGAACGGATATCAGCAAGAGCAGGCTGCCGCTGTCGCCGCCAATGCCCACACGATGATGTCGGTGCAGATTGGCGTGCATGCCGCGGGCCTCGACTGTTCCGCCGGCTCCAAGATTCCCGTACAAGTGAGTGGCCAGGATTCTGACGGATCCTCCGTGAGCGAAACACTCTATGTTGACGAGCACGGCCGTGGCATCAAACTGCTACCCGGTGACTACACGCTCTCCATCGCTGCCTCCCCCATCGCGTCCGACGGCACCGTCTATACCGTGCCGACCACCAAGGCGCAGGTCACGATCAAGAGCGACGGACAGGACCTAAGCAGCCAGGCCGCCTTTAAGCTCAAGGTGCCTTCGGCCGACACGGTAACCGACGACCAGATCGATGCCGCCGCCAAATATGCCGAGGAGGGAGGCGCGAGCTCCGCCGCCACCGCCAAGGTGCTCCAGCAGGCGGCAACCGCGCGGCGCGACGCCGCCGTCAATGCCGTGAGTGCGCAAAAGGCACAGGCAGCCCGCGATGCTGACGCTCGCCACAAGGCAACCGACCTCTACCAGCTCGATATCCCCGTCGAGTGGTACGGCAAGGTCGAGACTTGGCAAAATGGCAGCACGCTATGCATCTATCTTGCCGGCGACAGCGATACGCCGATTGTGACGCTCGCCGCAGTGCGCGAGGGCGAGAGCTTTACGCCCGATGAGGGCGATACGGTTTTGGGTGCGGCCAACCTAGGCAACGGTTATACCGTCTACGCTAGCGGCCCCGCCTATCCGTACGTGGTGCCCCAGACCATCAACGGACGGACGCAGAATCCCGTGTCGACCTACCCCATGGACACGGCCATTGAGCTTGTCGAGCTCACGACCGGCAACCGCTACACCTATAGCCAGATCAAGAACGTACTGGTCGGCAAAGACGGCAAGGCCGACGCTGCGACCAAACTAGAGACCGACTACCTCGCCCAGATTCTCCTGCCGAGCATCAAAGCCCAGGACTAGCCGCCCACAACCCAGAGCAGTCTTTTTGAGACGGGGGCTTTTAGCTACCCCGTCCCAAATCTTGATTAGCAGATAAGCAAGATTGATGTGCATCTTGATTAGTAGCTAAGCAAGTTTTTCCGCTGCCGCTCCCCCGAAAGATATCGAACGGCTGGGGCAAAGATAAATCATCGGGCAGGTAGGGCGGCAAAAGTAGCTAAAAAAGCCCCGTCCCAAATTAGCTGCTTAGCGCCAGGGGTCGGCTTCGAACAGCGGCTCGCACTCGGGGCGGCGGTCGCTGTAGGGAGCGTAGCCGTCGTCATCCTCGTTCTCGGCACGGATGTAGGGGTCGCGCGGCTTGGGTGCCGGCTTAGGCGCAGGCTTGGGTGCGGCGGGTGCGGCATCGGTCGCCGGCGTGTCCGTCTTGTTCTTGTCTGTCATCTGCGCATCTCCTTGCATCGCATCCGTTCAACATCATCGATTGTCGCACGAAAAAGGGCGGCGGATCCAATTGGATCCGCCGCCCTTGGCGTTTTGCGATGAGGGGCGGTTTTAAGCCGGTCCCAAAATCTACTCGGCGTCTGGGACCTCGTAGGTGGCCGTCGGCGTGTTATCGCACACGACGGTAAAAGCACCGTCCTTGTCGACATCGACCGTCACCTGATCGCCCTCGCGCACCGTACCGTCGATGATGGCGGCGGCGATGGCGTCCACGACCTCGCGCTGGACCAGGCGCTTGAGCGGACGGGCACCGAACACGGGGTCCAGGCCGCCCACGGCGAGCATCTGCTTGGCCGCCGGGGTGACGGCAAGCGTCATGCGCTCGTTGGCCAGGCGTGCGCGGACATCGGCAAGCTGGATATCGACGATCTTCTCGATTTGCGCCATGCCGAGCGGATGGAACACCACGATATCGTCGATACGGTTGAGGAACTCGGGGCGGAAGGTCTGAGCCATGGCGGCGTCGACCTGATGGCGCATCTCCCCCTCGTCCTTACCGGACAGATCGGCGATGGCCTTGGAGCCCACGTTGGACGTCATGATAATAATCGTGTTCTTGAAGGACACCTGGCGACCCTGGCCATCGGTCAGACGGCCGTCATCAAGCACCTGCAACAGCACGTTGAAGACATCCGGATGAGCCTTCTCCATCTCGTCGAGCAAGATTACGGAGTACGGACGACGACGCACGGCCTCGGTGAGCTGGCCGCCCTCGTCGTAGCCAACGTATCCCGGAGGCGCACCGATCAGACGTTGGACGCTGAACTTCTCCATGTACTCGGACATGTCGATACGCACGAGCGCACGCTCGTCATCGAACAGGCACTCGGCCAGCGCCTTGGCGAGCTCGGTCTTGCCTACACCGGTGGGGCCCAGGAAGAAGAAGCTGCCGATGGGCTTGTCTGGGTCGGAGAGGCCCGCACGGCTGCGACGCACGGCTGCGGCGACAGCGGACACGGCCTCGTCCTGGCCGATGACGCGCTTGTGCAGCTCGCCCTCCAGGCCTTTCAGCTTGTCGAGCTCGCCCTGCATCATCTTGGAGACGGGCACGCCGGTCCAGGCGCTCACGACCTCGGCGATCTCATCGGAGGTCACCTGCTCGTTGAGACCCTCGCCGTCCTGCTGCTTTTGCGCCTCGAGCGCGGCCTCGGAATCCTGAATCTGCTGCTGCAGACCCGGAATCACGGAGTAGCGCAGCTCGGACGCACGGCCCAGATCGCCGTTGCGCGTCGCGCGCTCCTCTTCGCTCTTGGCCTCGTCAAGCTGTCCCTTGAGCTCCTGCACGTGGTCGATGGCGTTCTTTTGGTTGAGCCAGCCGGCCTTTTGCACGTTGAGCTTTTCCTGGACCTCGGCAATCTCCTGACGCAGGGCCTCAAGACGCTCCTTGGAGGCGTCATCGGTCTCCTTCATAAGCGCCTGCTCCTCGATCTGCAGCTGGGTGAGCTGACGCGTGGTAGCGTCGATCTCGACCGGCATGCTGTCGAGCTCCATGCGCAGGCGGCTTGCAGCCTCATCGACCAGATCGATGGCCTTGTCAGGCAGGAAGCGATCGGCGATGTAGCGATCGGAGAGGTCGGCGGCGGCCACGAGCGCGCTATCGGTGATGTGCACGCCGTGGAAGATCTCGTACTTCTCCTTGAGGCCACGCAGGATCGAGATGGTGTCCTCGACGGTAGGCTCGCTGACCATCACGGTCTGGAAACGACGGGCGAGCGCCGCATCCTTCTCGATGTACTTGCGGTATTCGTCGAGCGTGGTCGCGCCGATTGCATGCAGGTCGCCACGGGCGAGCGCCGGCTTGAGGATATTGCCGGCGTCCATAGAGCCCTCGGTGGCACCCGCGCCCACGATGGTGTGGAGCTCATCGATGAACAGGATGACCTTACCCTCGGATTTTTGTACCTCCTTGAGCACGGCCTTTAAGCGATCCTCGAACTCGCCGCGGTACTTGGCGCCGGCGACCAACGCGCTCATGTCGAGCTCGATAAGGTCGCGGTCGCGCAGGGTGCTCGGCACGTCGCCGGCCACGATACGCTGGGCGATGCCCTCGACGATGGCCGTCTTGCCGACGCCCGGCTCGCCGATGAGCACGGGGTTGTTCTTGGTGCGGCGGGACAGGACCTGGATGGTACGACGAATCTCGTCGGTACGGCCGATGACCGGGTCGAGCTTGCCGGCGCGGGCAAGGTCGCAGATATTGCGGCCGTACTGCTCCAGCGCCTCAAACTGGGTCTTGTCCTCGGCAGACGTCACGCGGTCGTCGCCGCGCAGCTCCTCGTAGACCTGCTCGATGCGCTCCTTGGTGACGCCGGCGTCGCGCAGTACGCGGCCCGCCTCGCCCTTGTCCTCGGCAAGCGCCATCAGCAAATGCTCGGTCACCACAAAGCTGTCACCCATCTTGGTGGCCTTCTTCTCGGCCTTCTCGATGACACGGACGAGCTCATTGGAAAGGCCCATCTGCTGGCCCTCGCCCGAAACCTTGGGCGCGCGGTCGATGGCATCTTGTGTGGAGCGTGCAAGCTGGGCCGGATCGGCGCCGATGCGCTCGATGATCACGGAGATATTGCGCTCGCCGGCACCAAGCAGGGCGGACAGCAGGTGAATCGGCTCCACCGCGCCGGCCTGCGCGTCGGCAGCTGTGCTCATGGCGGTCTGCAGCGCCTCGCGCGACGTCATTGCTAGCTTATCGATTCTCATGGAATCACCTCTCTTGGGGCGGCCGCCCTACGGGGCGGCTTCACGTTGTTCGAGAAGTATTGTTGCCAGCTTTGCGCGATCTTATACACAAATCTAAGTCTCTATATATAAGATTTTCTGAGTGATTGATGGATAGGGTACTGAGATGTCAGCCCGCCGCTGCCCAGGCGCACTACCGTCTCGATCTGTAACATCTAGCAGCCATTTTTGATCCTAGATGTTACGGATCAAGATGAAATGACCAGCGGCAACCGTTTGTCTCAATCTGTAACATCTACTCGGCAAATTAGGGTCTAACTGTTACAAATCGAGACGAACGAAGACACCTGAGTCGAAAATCTAAATCTGTAACACCAGGCCCACTTTTAGCGGCCAAGATGTTACAGATCGAGACAAACCGAGAACTACTACAAAGGGGACGGGTACCTTTGTGGTAGTCGCGGTCTCTACTCCTTCGCCGAACCCGTACTTCCCGATTCGACGGTCCAGGGCATCTCATCCTCGAACAGCCATGTACGGGCAGACCCACTATCGCGTGCAGTCTGCGGGTCAGGCAAGCAGGTCTGTTTATAGGCATCTTGGATACACTGACCCATAAAATCGTTGAGCTCGGTCTGGTCGCCCTCCATGACATAGGCGACATCGCCGTCCATGATGTAGATGCCCGGACCCTCATTGCCCTCGTAGCCCGGATCGTACGAGACATCACATAACTTTGCGCCGTTTGCAGTGTCCAGCTCGATGGAAGAGTGGCATCCGCCAACCATGTCGTTCGCTTTTGCCCGATAGGACGCATATCCGTACCAACGCTTAAATGTTTTGCCCTTGAGTAGCTCGGACGCCCTATCGATCAGGCTTGTATCCGTGGTATAGCGCATGGCCCCAAGCTGAATACGCGGATAATTGCTAATACCCAGCACAGCCGGCTGCTCATCAAAATCAACGGTAATGGTCTCGGGCTTGTCGTCGCCGGTCAGAAGTTCGACAGATTGAGTCACAGGCTTGACCACCGGCTCCGTCACCGCAGCAGGTAGAAACGCCATGCCGACAGTGCCCATGCCAACCACGGTAATCGCAAGCGCCAAAACAATCAATCCAATACGGGCAGGACTTCTCACAGCAAAGCACCTCGCAACGCAAACCTTCGCTACCTGCACTAATGATATCGCCAGCCAGCATTATTACCAAAAGAAGCCGCGCGCTCCTCACCACCACAAAGGGGACAGTGAACTGCCTCCCATTTCTTGGACATCGGGAAATGG
>DXMU01000005.1 GCA_019414025.1 Collinsella sp. | reverse complement strand
GGCGTAGTCGCTATTTATTCAGTCCAAGTTTCGGGGCGCAGTTCACAGGCACCTTTGTGGTGGTTTTCGACGCTAACGGTCGACCATCTCGCGCCATGAGATTAAACTTGAATTGTTCTCTGAACATATCCATTTCTGCCTATCCTCAACAGATCTTTGTCTCGAGGAGCGCATATGAAGCCGTCTCATTCCACCGGTCGCAACGTCATCGCCATTCTCGCCATACCCATCGTGATGCTCTTCCTTATCGTCGCCACGCCCTTTTCCCTTGGCATCGCCTCGCCCTTCGATTTATGCGGAATGGTCGACGCCGGCTCGCGTGCCACCTCGCTCTCCTTTATCTGTCGCGGCGTGTTCTACGAAGATGGAATTCCCACCGGAATTTGGCGGTCAATGTTACCGCTGCTCGGAACGATTGATGGATGCTTCCCCCATTTCAGCCTTGAACCTCAGACGATGAATTATTTGATCGACGACCAGCCACTCGACTCCATCACCCTCGCTTACGACTATGCTCCAAACACCGATGAGCGTCACATGAACCAAGTCCTCGACAAACTGCTTGAACAGTGCGGGCTCACCGATGAGGTCGGCCGAACCGTCGACAGCGACCAGAAATTAAAGCGAACAGAACTCCGCCGCATTGGAAAAATCAGAGAGCGAGGCGGAGCTGCCTACTGGCAGGCCTGGGCGATACGCGACAAGAGCGAATTTGGGCACAGCACCTATATAGTCACTGTCTACACCAAAGACGGAATTAAGGACAATGTTGACGATTTCGCGTCATCCAAACTCGGCATCCCCAAAACAACCAAGACTCCCGGCTTGGATGAAATCCTGTAGGGACGCCCATTAACATGCCGCTCAACGATCACAACAACATCGAGCTAGTCCCCACCACCACAAAGGTGCCTGTCCCCTTTGTGGTGGTTTTCGACAAAAAGAAGCCGCCCCGATAGCAGAGGCGGCATCAAGCAAGTCTATTTTTGGCGTCCCTCAAGACCCAACGAGAACATCGCGGTAGCCCCGGCCACACCTTTCCCTCGGGCGACCCTCGCGAAGCGCGTGAGCACGAGGGAAAGGTGTGGCAGGGGCGTACAGCAGAGTTACTCGGCAGCGGCCTTGAACTTGTTGTAGTTGATCAGACAGCCGGCCTTGACGATGGCACGTTCTTCGGCCGTCATATCGGCAATGTAGAGCACAATCTGCTCGACCGCACCATCGGCGCGCACCACGTAGGCGGCGATGTCCTTTAGGTCGCCATCGAGCGCGGCACGGATGCCCGGCACAAAGACGTAGTCGCCCACCTCAAAGCTGGGCTCGGCCTCCATCTGGAAGGGCACCATGCCCCAGTTCATCACGTTGGAGCGATAGCGCTTGGTGGCGTACTCGTGGACGATGTTGGCCAGGCCGCCAATTACGCGCTGGCAGCTCGCGGCCTGCTCGCGGGCGCTGCCGTCGCCAGGCTTCTTGGCGTAAATCATGGAACCGAACTCGGTCGCCTTGGCATCGGCCGCGACACCCGCGCCGGCCAGCGCCTCAAACACACCGGCAAGCTCGGCATCGAACGCCGCCAGGTCGCCCGCGGACTCGCCGGCAACGCGACGCTTCTCCACAGCGTCGACCTCCTTGGAGCGACCCACGTAGGCCGGGTCGCGGCGGCTCAGCGTAAACTCAGCCAGGCCCAGCGGGTTGGAGCGGAAGGAGCTCGTCTCGCCCGAGGGAATGAGCTCGTCGGTCGTGGTGACCGGGTCCATGATCTTGGAGCAAACCTTGAGCAGGATGTCGTCGCCGAGCGGCTCCATCGCGGGCCACGGCTTGATGTTGGGGCCTTCGACCAGCTCGTCGGCAGGCTCCGCCTTGCCAAAGCCCCAGTACACGCGCTTCTTGTACGGCGCGTCGTCAAAGGTGTACTCGCAGGCCTCGTCCCAAGTGTCCTCGGGCAGGTCGGTCGCCGGCGTCAGGACGCCGCCGTTGGCAGCCGTTGCCGCAATGGAGCGGGCGTCCATCAGGGCCACGGCGCTCAGCTGGCCATTACCCGGCTTGGAACCCTCGCGGTTGGGGAAGTTGCGCGTGGTGTGACGGATCGAAAGGCCGTTGTTGGCGGGCGTGTCGCCGGCGCCGAAGCACGGGCCGCAGAATGCCGTGCGCACGATTGCGCCGGCCTCCATGAGGTCGTAGATGTAGCCGCGGCGTGTAAGTTCGAGCGCCACGGGCTGGCTCGTGGGATAGACCGACAGCGAGAACTCGCCGCAGCCGGTATTGGCGCCCTTGAGCACGCGGGCAGCCTGGACCACGGAGTCATAGTTGCCGCCCGAGCAGCCGGCGATAACGCCCTGCTGCACGTGCAGCTTGCCGTCGACGATCTTGTCGAGCAGGCTAAAGTGCGTCTTGCCCTCGCCGATCTTGGCGGCCTCGAGCTCCACCTCGTGCAGGATGTCCTCGAGGTTCTCGTTGAGCTCGTCGATCTCAAAGCCGTTGGAAGGATGGAACGGCAGTGCGATCATGGGCTTGATGCTCGACAGGTCGACCTCGACGCAACCGTCGTAGTAGGCGACATCGGCGGGCTTGAGCTCGCGATAGTCGTCGCCGCGGCCGTGCATGGTCAAAAACGCGTGCGTGTCCTCGTCGGTGGCCCAGATGCTCGACAGGCAGGTGGTCTCGGTGGTCATGACGTCAACGCCGTTGCGGTAGTCGGTCGTCATGCTCGCGATGCCCGGGCCCACAAACTCCATGACATTGTTCTTGACGTAGCCCTTGGCAAAGACGGCGCGAATGATGGCGAGCGCCACGTCGTGCGGGCCGACGCCGGGGCGCGGGGCGCCCGTGAGGTAGATGGCCACGACGCCGGGATAGGCGACATCGTAGGTGTCGCGCAGCAGCTGCTTTGCCAACTCGCCGCCGCCCTCGCCCACGGCTATGGTACCCAGGGCACCATAGCGGGTGTGCGAGTCGGAACCCAGGATCATCTTGCCGCAACCGGCGAAGTTCTCGCGCATAAAGGAGTGGATGACGGCGATGTGCGGCGGAACGAAGATGCCGCCGTACTTCTTGGCTGCGGAAAGGCCAAAGACGTGGTCGTCCTCATTGATGGTGCCGCCCACGGCGCACAGCGAGTTATGGCAGTTGGTGAGCACGTAAGGCAGCGGGAACTGCTCCATGCCCGAAGCGCGCGCCGTCTGGATGATGCCGACAAAGGTGATGTCGTGGCTCGCCATGGCATCGAAGCGAATCTTGAGTGCCTCGGGGTCGCCCGACGTATTGTGTGCCTGGAGGATCGAATACGCGATGGTGCCGCGTTTGGCATCCTCGGGCGCCTGCGTAATGCCACGCTCAGCAGCCTCGGCCACAGGCACAACCTCGCTACCGCCGCGCAGGTAGATGCCGTCCTCGTACAGCTTGACCATACTGTCTCCCACTCTGCCCAAAAGATTTGGGCGCATAGCATACATTCGTTCAATATCGTGCCATAGAACGGTTGCCAGCGGGTTACGAATCTGTACGTTCACTTTATCTCAGTAAAGCAAAGAACGAGTTGGGTGCCGGGGGCAGACTTAGACGCCGAAATGACGAGAGTGGATAATCTCCCACTTTGAGCCTGCAAACAGGCCAAAAACGGGAGATTATCCACTCTCATTCTGCGGGCACTCATTTAAGTCTGTCCCCAATGAGTGCCCGGCAGCGTCGGCGGAGCTATAGGTCGCTACCCGTACCTAGCAGCTTGCGCATGACTTGCTCGGGGTTGACCGAGCCGTCGCGCGGGGCCAGGGCGGTGATCTTCTTCTGCATCTTGTACTCGTGTAGCTCGTCCTCGAGCTGGCGAACGCGGGCGCGAAGCTTCTCGTTTTCGCGATCGCGCTCCTCGGCACGCTCCTTCATATCGAGAATGCGCACCACGCCGGCAAGGTTGATGCCCTCATCGGTCAGCTGGTTGATGAGCTCCAGGCGCTCGATATCGGCACGCGAATACAGACGCGTGTTGCCGCCCGAGCGCTGGGGGTTCACCAGGCCCTTGGACTCGTAGACGCGCAGAGTCTGCGGATGCATGCCGGTCAGCTCGGCCGCCACGCTGATCATGTACAGCGGTTTGTTCCTATTGTCCTCGGCCATGCCACCTGACCCCTTTCCGTCTCGTTATCGTCCATCATAAGCCCGCGGGCGTGGGCGTGCGCCGCGACCGCCCTAGTACGTCGCCTTGTAACGATTGACCTTCTCGCGATAGTCGCGCGTGTCGGCCTCACGCAGCTTGGTCATGGCATCGCGCTCGTCATCGGACAGGTTCGTGGGAACCTGCACCTTAATCTCGACGAGCAGCGCGCCTGTGCGGCCACGGTGCTTGACGTCGGGCGCACCCATCTCCTTAAAGCGGAACTTCTTGCCCGTCTGGGTGCCCGCAGGCACTTTCAGACGAACCGTCGCACCGCCGGGCGTGGGCACGTCCACCGTGCAGCCGAGCGCCGCCTCGTAGACCGAGACCGGTACCTCCATGGTCACGTCGGCGCCTTTGCGCTTAAACAGCGGGTGCTCCTCCACATGTGTGGTCACGACCAGGTCGCCGCGCTCGCCACCGGCAACGCCATACTCGCCGCGACGTTTGTAGCGCAGCTTGCCGCCGTCGACCGCGCCCGCGGGCACCGAGACCGTAATGGTTTGCTGTTCGCCCGTCGAGGGAATGCGGTAGGTGACCTTGTGCGTCACGCCGCGAAACGCGTCCTCGGCCGTCACATCGACGGTCAGCGACAGGTCGCCGCCCTTGCGAGCGCGACTGCGACCCGCGCCGGCATTGCCTGCAGCCCCGGCAAAGCCCGAGCCCCAATCGCTGCCCCAGGCGCCGTTACCGCTAAAGATGCTGTCGAAGATATCGCCCCAGCCGCTGGCGCCCGCGCCGGCACCGTAGCCGCCGCCATACGCGCCGCCCGCGCCCGGCATGCCGCCAAACATGAGCATCTGGTCGTACTCTTTGCGCTTCTTCTCGTCCGAAAGCGTCTCGTAGGCCTCGCTGATCTCCTTAAACTTGGCCTCGTCGCCGCCGGCGTCGGGGTGATATTTTTGCGCGAGCTTGCGAAACGCGCTCTTAATCTCTTTGTCGGAGGCGCTCTTGGATACGCCCAGGATGTCATAGAAGGTTTTGCCTGCAGCCATCGTAGCTCCTCTCCTGTTACATCCGCCGCCCCTGCGGACGGCGGCTCATGCTGTCATATGGCACTTGGCCAGAAAGGGCCCCGGGTGTTGCCCCGGGGCCCTTCTCAATTACTCCTCGGTGCTCTCGGCCGTATCGGCCGTAGCATCCTCGGGCGCCGCTTCGGGCTCCGGTGCGGGGCGCTTCTCGCCACCGTAGGTCACCGTCACCATCGCGGAACGCAGGATGCGATCTGCCATGCGGTAGCCCTTCTGGTACACATCGTTGACGGTCTCGTCGTACTGCGATGCGTCCTCGACGCGGCCCACAGCCTGGTGCTCGAGCGGATCGAACGCCTCGCCCTTGGGGTCGATGGGCTCAACGCCCTCGTGCGCAAACACATCGAGCAGCTTGGCATGTACCGCGTCAACGCCATCGACGAACTGCTTAAAGTCGTCGGAAAGCTCTTGGCTGCGGGCATGGTCGATCGCGCGCTCGATATCGTCGATCACCGGCAACAGCGCGGTGACAAGCTTCTCGGTCGCGCGCTCGCGCTCGGCGATGCGCTCGTTGGCGGTGCGGCGACGGAAGTTCTCCCAGTCGGCCTGCAGACGAGCGGTGCGCTCAGTGGCGTCCTTCGCCTTGTCCTCGGCGGCCTTCTGAGCCTCTGCCGCAGCATCGAGCTCATTGCGCACGTCGGCAAGCTCCTTTTGGGCCTGCTCGAACTTGAGCTTAAAGTCGTTGTCGGCGGCTTCCTCACCGGCGCGGATAGCGGCTTCCACCATCTCGTCCTCGGTCATCGTCGCCTCCTTGTTGGAATCCTCTACCTGGTTCTCGGCAGCCTCGGCGGCCGGGGCCTCGTTGACCTCAGTATCGTCGACGGCCTCTACGGGAATCTTCACGTCCTTCTCCTCAGAGTCAACGGGGGCGGCGCCAGCGGCAGCCGCCTCCGTGCGAGCTTTACGGGCGGACATGATTACTTGTCCTCGTCGTCCACAACCTCGTAGTCGGCGTCGACAACGTCATCGTCGGCAGGCTGGGCACCGGCGGCACCGTCGGTCTGCTGCTGAGCGTCGGCGTAGACAACCTGGGCCAGCTCGTAGGCCACAGACTGCAGGGACTCGCCTGCGGCCTTGATGGCCTCGACGTCAGAGCCCTCGAGCGCCTTCTTGGCGTCGGCGATAGCGGCCTCGGCCTTGGACTTCACATCGGCGGAAACCTTGTCGCCCAGCTCGTTGAGGGTCTGCTCGGTGGAATAGCACAGGCTGTCGGTCTGGTTGCGGACCTCGACCTCTTCCTTCTGCTTCTTGTCCTCCTCGGCATGAGCCTCGGCGTCCTTGACCATACGATCGACTTCGTCGTCGGACAGAGCGGTGGAGCCGGAAATGGTGATCTGCTGCTCCTTGCCGGTGCCCTTGTCCTTAGCGGAGACCTTGACGATGCCGTTGGCGTCGATGTCGAAGGTGACCTCGATCTGCGGCACGCCGCGGC
>DXMU01000049.1 GCA_019414025.1 Collinsella sp. | reverse complement strand
AGCAGCCTCTGGGCGGCAAGGCCCAGTTCGGCGGCCAGCGCTTCGGCGAGATGGAAGTTTGGGCACTGTACGCTTACGGCGCTTCCAACGTCCTGCAGGAGATCCTGACCGTCAAGTCCGACGATACCGTGGGCCGCGTCAAGACCTACGAGTCCATCGTCAAGGGCGAGAACGTTCCTGTCCCGGGTATCCCCGAGTCCTTCAAGGTTCTCGTCAAGGAGATCCGCTCCCTCGCGCTGGACATCGAGCCCATGCACGATGCCGACGAGGACGCCTCCGCCCCTGTGACCGCCGAGGAGACCTCTGCTCTCGACGACCTGGCTGCGCTCGCCGGCGTTGACACCGACGTCGAGGCCGAGGATGCCGAGACCGCCGAGGCACCCGAGGCTGTCGCCGCCACGACCACTGATAAGGAGTAGTTGACTGTGGCAGATTTCGAAGCTACTGATTTTGACTCGGTAAAGATCTCCCTTGCCTCCGCCGACCAGATCCGTTCCTGGTCGCACGGTGAGGTCAAGAAGCCGGAGACCATCAATTACCGTACCCTCAAGCCCGAGAAGGACGGCCTGTTCTGCGAGAAGATCTTCGGTCCCGCCAAGGACTGGGAGTGCTCCTGCGGCAAGTACAAGGGCATCCGCTTTAAGGGCATCGTCTGCGAGCGCTGCGGCGTCGAGGTCACCTCGGCCAAGGTGCGTCGCGACCGCATGGGCCACATCGAGCTCGCCGCTCCCGTGTCCCACATCTGGTACTTCAAGAGCCCCACGAGCTTCCCGATGAGCCGTATGCTCGACATCAAGTCCAAGGACCTCGAGAAGGTTCTGTACTTTGCCAGCTACATCATCACCGAGGTTGACTACGAGGCTCGCGAGGCCGACGCTGACGACCTGCGCGAGGAGCTCGCCGCCGATCTGGAAGAGATCGATGCCGAGTGCGCCCGCCAGATCGAGTCCCTCAAGGAGCAGGGCGACCCCGAGAACTTTGACGAGTTCTCCGACGAGGAGCCGCTGACCCCCGAGGAGATCGCCTCTGGCATCGTCGACATCGAGGAAGAGTGCAAGGACGAGAAGCAGCTCCGCACGGACGCCTTCAACGCCTTCATGAAGCTCACCGAGCGCGACCTCATCTCCGATGAGCCGCTGTTCCGCGAGATGACCCGCTACTACTCCATGTACTTCAAGGGTGGCATGGGTGCCGAGGCCGTCCGCGACCTGCTCGCTGCCATCGACCTTCCTTCCGAGGCCGAGAAGCTCAAGGCCATCATTGCCGACGAGGATTCCCAGAAGCAGAAGCGCGAGAAGGCCGTCAAGCGCCTCGAGGTCGTTGACGCCTTCCTGAAGGGTGGCAACAGCCCCGCGAACATGATCCTGGATGTCATCCCGGTCATTCCGCCCGATCTGCGCCCGATGGTCCAGCTCGACGGCGGTCGCTTTGCCGCGTCCGACCTCAACGACCTGTATCGTCGCGTGATCAACCGTAACAACCGACTCAAGCGCCTGCTCGACCTGGACGCCCCTGCGATCATCGTGAACAACGAGAAGCGCATGCTCCAGGAGTCCGTGGACGCCCTGTTCGACAACGGCCGTCGTGGTCGCCCGGTCTCTGGCCGTGGCGGTCGCCCGCTCAAGTCACTCGCCGAGGCCCTCAAGGGCAAGCAGGGTCGTTTCCGTCAGAACCTGCTGGGCAAGCGTGTCGACTACTCCGGCCGTTCGGTAATCGTTACCGACCCCAAGTTGCTGCTGCACCAGTGCGGTCTGCCCAAGACCATGGCGCTGGAGCTCTTCAAGCCCTTCGTCATGAAGCGCCTGGTCGAGCTCGGCAAGGTCGAGAACATCAAGGGCGCCAAGCGCGCTATCGACCGCGGTGCCACCTTTGTGTGGGATATCCTCGAAGAGGTCATCGACGGCCGCGTCGTGCTGCTCAACCGTGCACCGACCCTGCACCGTCTGTCCATCCAGGCCTTTGAGCCGGTGCTGGTCGAGGGCAAGGCTATCCACCTGCATCCGCTGGTCTGCTCGCCCTTCAACGCCGACTTCGACGGCGACCAAATGTCTGTCCATGTGCCGCTGTCCAGCCAGGCTCAGGCCGAGGCTCGCGTGCTTATGCTCTCTGCGAACAACCTGCGCTCGCCGGCATCCGGCAAGCCGGTTAACATCCCCTCGCAGGACATGATCATCGGTGTGTACTACCTGACCCAGGTCCGCGACGGTCTGCCGGGCGAGAACCACGTGTTCGCCAGCTTCGACGACGCGCTGCACGCCTATGACTGCCGCTCCGAGGTCGACATGCAGGCCAAGATTCAGGTCCGCGTGTCCGCTGCCGACGCCAATGTCATCAACGAGGACGGCACCCGTATCTTCCGCGTCAAGAACGGCAAGAACGAGTTTGTCGACTACGACGTCACCGGCAACAAGACCGCGCGCTTCGAGACCTCTATCGGCCGCATCATCTTCAACCGCCAGTGCCTGCCCGAAGACTATGAGTTCATGAACTACAAGATGGTCAAGGGCGACGTGGCCAAGCTGGTTGCGGACTGCTGCGATCGTTACCCCGAGGCCAAGGTCGGTCCGATCCTCGACGCCATCAAGTACTCCGGCTTCCACTACGCTACCCGCGCCGGCCTCACCATCTCGGTGTGGGACGCTCTCATCCCTGCCGAGAAGCAGGAGCTGCTCGATCGCGCCCAGGCCAACGTCGACCAGATCAACGAGTACTTCGAGGAGGGCTTCATCAACGAGACGGAGCGCCACATCGAAGTCGTTAACGAGTGGACCGCTTGTACCGATAAGGTCGCAGCGCTCATGCTCGACTTGTTCGACGAGGAGAACCCGCTCTACATGATGGCCGACTCCGGCGCCCGTGGTTCTAAGACCCAGCTGCGTCAGCTCGGCGGCATGCGTGGCCTGATGGCAGACATGTCCGGCGAGACGATCGACCTTCCCATTAAGGCGAACTTCCGCGAGGGCCTGCTGCCGCTCGAGTACTTCATTTCGACCTACGGCGCCCGTAAGGGCCTGGTCGATACCGCATCCCACACCTCGGACTCTGGTTACCTGACCCGTCGTCTGGTCGACGTGGCCCAGGACGTCATCGTCCGCGAGGAGGACTGCGGTACGCACGAGGGCGTCACCTACAACCTCATCATCCCCGGCACCACCGACCTCAACACCGACCTCGTCGGCCGTTGCTTCATCGAGGACGTCGTGGCCCCCGATGGCACCGTGCTCTTTGAGCAGGACGGCTACATCGAGAAGGTCGCCGACATCCAGAAGATGGTCGATGCCGGCCTTAAGAAGGTCAAGCTTCGCGCGCTGCTCACCTGCCGCTCCAAGTACGGCGTGTGCCAGAAGTGCTACGGCTGGGATCTTTCCACCCGTCGTCCGGTCGCCATCGGTACCGCGGTCGGCATTATTGCCGCCCAGTCCATCGGCGAGCCCGGTACGCAGCTTACGATGCGTACCATTCACTCCGGCGGCGTCGCTGGCGTCGACGATATTACGCAGGGTCTGCCTACGGTCAGCCGTATGTTCGATATCGTCGGCAACGTCAACGAGAAGATCCTGGGTCGCGAGGCCGAGCTGGCTCCGTACTCTGGTCACCTCTCGATTAAGCCCGAGAAGTCCGAGTACGTGCTGACGCTCACCGACTCCGAGGATCACACCCGTGTCCTCGACGAGCGTCGCGTCCCCGCTTCGGTGCGCTTCATGCCCGAGATCGAGGACGGCTGCGAGGTTCGCGCTGGCGACCAGATCACCAAGGGCTTCGTCAACTTCCGCAACCTGCGCAAGCTGACCGACATTGAGTCGACGATGCACACCTTCGTCGAGAGCGTCAAGGACGTCTACACCAGCCAAGGCGTCGACCTGAACGACAAGCACATCGAGGTGCTCGCACGCCAGATGCTGCGTCGCGTTCAGATCACCAACCCCGGCGACTCCAAGTACCTGCTTGGTCAGTACGTCGACCGCTACGAGTTTGCCGACGAGGTCGAGCGCGTTGCCCGTCTGGGCGGTCAGGCTCCTGTGGCCGAGCCCGTCATCCTGGGTACGCTCAAGGTCGCGTCCAACATCGACTCCTGGCTGTCGAGCGCTTCGTTCATTCGTACCGCTGGCGTCCTTACCGAGGCTGCCATCGAGGGCAAGGTCGACCACCTGCTCGACCTTAAGTCCAACGTCATCGTCGGTAAGAAGATCCCGGCTGGTACCGGCCTCAAGCCGTACGCCAACGCCAAGCTGACGTATCGCACGGCCGACGGCTACGTGGACATCGACGGCCCGGCTTCGCCCAACGCCAAGTCGCTGCCCGAGTGGGCTCCTGTGGAGCTCAAGGACCTGGA
Organism: Collinsella sp.; assembly: GCA_019414025.1. Classification (GTDB taxonomy): domain Bacteria; phylum Actinomycetota; class Coriobacteriia; order Coriobacteriales; family Coriobacteriaceae; genus Collinsella. Next base: position 749 of record DXMU01000049.1, on the reverse strand, counting down.
CGAGCAGCTCCCGCAGCAGCTCGACTGGGCCGGCTACGACGAGTTCGGTGGTGCTGACGGTTCGTTCACCCGCAACGGCCACACCATCTCCGCCGAGAAGGCTCGTCTGTACCTGTTCGACGACCTGGGCGTGTCGCAGCGCTGGACCAACAAGTTCAGCGAGGTCGGCATCGAGACGGTCGGCGACCTGGTCGGCAAGTCCGAGGAGGATCTGCTGCGCATCGACGGCATCGGTGCCAAGGCGATCGAGGAGCTCCGTGACGGCCTCGAGGCCCACGATTTGCTCTACATCCTCGAGAACAACGACGACGTTGCCGACGAGGAAGACCTCTCGCAGCTGCTGCAGATGGTCTTTAGCCCCGACGGTCCGGACGATATCCTGCTGGGTACCTCCGCTCCGACGCATCACGCCGACGCCGACGAGGAGCTCCTGGGCGCCCCGATCGACGACAAGAAGGCTCCCGCCAACGGCGCGATCAACGAGGACATGGCTTCCCTCGACGAGCTGCTCAATCAGCTCGTGGACACCGACGACGCCGAAGAGGCCAAGGACAACGACGAGGAGTAACTTCCTAGTACGTTAACTGCCCTTCCAAAGACCCGTTTCCCAACAGGGGAGCGGGTCTTTTTTGGTGGGGAACGTTGCCCCGACGAGCACGTTGGATTCCCGGAACGGGCCGCCCGCTGTTTAAGTTTGGGTGACGCATAATTTCTTTCGCAAATTGACAACCGCATAGCGGAACACGGCC
>DXMU01000048.1 GCA_019414025.1 Collinsella sp. | reverse complement strand
CCCCCCCCTTCTCCCCCCCAAAACCGCGCGGGGGGCTTGGGGTGGCTATGCCCGGCCCCTGCCCGCCGATATGTACTGCTTTGCGTCGGGCGATGCCGCCTACTTGGTTGACACGCGCCGCGCGCGCCGTACCGACGCTGCATTTGCTCAGCATGCCGCACCTTTTTTGTCGCGCTTGCTGCCGTGCCGCACGCCCGCCCATATTGCCGCCGAGCAGGTGGGTGAGTTCTGCCGTATGGCGCTGCCCATTTTGCGCGACTATACCGACCTCACCGCGCCCGCCGCGCTCGATACTGTGGCACCCGAGGCGAGCTTTGCCATGGCAATCGGCGTCGACGATGGTCTTGTGACCTGCAAAATTACGGTTACCTACGGCGATTGGTCGGCTGATCTCTTTAGTCTTGGTGCTCCGGGCAGTCCTTTCGAAGAGCAACGCCCCGGCGTTCCGCCCCGCGATACGCTGGCGGAGTTTCGCGTTATGGACACGGCTGCCATGTACTTCGATTTCTACGAGGGCGGTCTGGCGTTTGAGGAGCGCGATGATGAGAGCTTGTTCTGCCTGCTGACCGAGGGTCTGTCCGCCCTGTCCGAGCTGGGTGAGGTCATGCTCAGCGACCGTCTGCGCCAGATTTCGGTGCGCCCCGCGCCCAAGCTCTCGGTTCGTGCGACCGTCAAGAGCAATCTGCTCGATGTCGAGCTGGGCGCGAGCGCGCTTTCGGCCGCGGACCTTGCCGTCTATCTCGATTCGTACAAGCGCCATCAAACGTTTGCGCGCCTTACGTCCGGCGACATCATTCGCCTGGACGAGGGGGCGCGCGCCGCGTTTGGCCTTGCCGAGGACCTGGGTGTCGATGCCGTCGACCTGCTCGACGGCGTGTCGCTTCCCGCGTCGAGCACCCTCTTCGTCGACAGCATGCTCACACGCACGCCGGCGCTCGAGGCCGATCGCGACGCTGCGTTCCGCCGTACCGTCGAGCGCCTGGACACGCTCGGCAAGATGGACTTTACGGTGCCGGCATCGCTCAAGGCAACGATGCGCGGCTACCAGGTCGACGGATACCAGTGGCTCGGCTCGCTCGAACACCTGGGCCTTGGCGGCATCTTGGCCGACGACATGGGCCTGGGCAAAACGCTCCAGATGATTGCGCATATTCTGGCGCGCGTGGAGGCGGGGGACACCAAGCCCACGCTCGTGGTATGCCCGGCCTCACTCGTGTACAACTGGACTGCCGAGCTGGAGCGCTTTGCCCCGTCGCTCGATGTGTGCGCCATTGTGGGCGCCAAGGCTCAACGCCGCGTGCAGATCGCCGGCGTGGCCGAGCATAGCGTGGTCGTGACGTCGTATGACCTTATGCGGCGCGATATCGACGAGTACGTCGAGCAGGATTTTGCCCGCGTGGTGCTCGATGAGGCACAGTACATTAAAAATCCGCTCACGCAGGTGGCGCGCGCCGCCAAGCGCCTGCCTGCCGGCGTGCGCTTTGCCCTGACGGGCACGCCCATCGAAAACCGCCTGTCCGAGCTCTGGAGCATCTTCGACTTTTTGATGCCGGGCCTGCTGGGCACGCGTGAATCGTTTGCAAAGCGATTCGAAAGCCCCGTCGAGCATGCCGAGGGCGATAGCGCCGCTCGCCTGCAGGCGCTCGTGTCGCCGTTTGTGCTGCGCCGTGTTAAGGAAGACGTGGTGGCCGACCTGCCCGAGAAGATCGAAGACACCGTCATGGCGCAGCTTACCGGCGAGCAGCGCAAGCTCTACCTGGCCAACCAGGACCGCATCGCCCAGCAGGTGCAGCACCGCGAGGCTGGGGAGTTTAAGAAGGACAAACTCAAGGTGCTCGCCGAGCTCACCAAGCTGCGCCAGATCTGCTGCGACCCGCGTCTACACTACGAGGATTACAAGGCGGGGAGCGCCAAGCTCGATACGTGTATGGAGCTCGTGCACGGCGCACTCGACGGCGGGCATCGCATCCTGTTGTTCAGCCAGTTCACGGGTATGCTCGATATCATCGGTAAGCGCTTGGCCAGGGAGGACATCGCCTTCCTTAAGCTCACGGGCGCTTCGTCTAAGGAGAGCCGCGCCAAGATGGTCGCGCAGTTCCAAGCGGGCGAGATTCCGGTCTTTTTGATTTCGCTCAAGGCGGGCGGCGTGGGCCTTAACCTGACGGCGGCCGACGTGGTCATCCACTACGACCCGTGGTGGAACGTGGCGGCGCAGGACCAGGCGACCGACCGCGCGCACCGTATTGGCCAGCAACATACCGTGACCGTGTACAAGCTCATCGCCAAGGACACGATCGAGGAACGCATCATGCAGATGCAGGAGTCCAAACGCGACCTGGTCAACAGCGTGCTCGGCGGCGACGGCATCTCCTCGGCGCTTTTTACCCGCGAAGATGTTCTGGCGCTGCTGGGCGGCGACGGGCGCTAACCCGCTCGGGTGGGGCCGCCAGGACGGATGGCACACGCTGCCCCATCGTCCCCGCCCGTTATGTGTTCATTTGCAATGTCGTGGATGGTTTGTCTGCCTTTGGGCATAAGAACCGTCAAGAACATTGGCACGTCAGCAAAGGAGAACATCATGGCGAAATTCTTTAAGGACCCCGACGGTAAGCTCATTGCCGCCCTTGGCAACGACGTTGCAACCCCTGCCGGTTGCACGGAACTGACCGCAAACACTGAGGACGCGGCGCACGAGAAGCACGTGCCTGTTGTCGAGACCGAGCGCGACGGTCACGTGATTCGCGCACGCGTTGGCTCGGTCGAGCACCCCAGCCTGCCCGAGCACTATATTGAGTGGATCGCCCTTGAGGCCGAGGGCCGCTTAGAGGTCCATTACCTTGAGCCCGGCATGAAGCCCGCGACGTTTTTTGCCGGCGGTTCCAAGACCGGTACCGTCTATGCCTACTGCAACCTGCACGGGCTGTGGTCCGCGACATTCTAGGAGCGCGCCCCCGCTCGGGGTATCATAGCTAGCATATGCACATGCGAGCGCCGACTGCATCATGCGGCCGGCGCTTTTACTACGATTTCGATGGTTTACGACGGAAAGGGCTGAGCCATGAAGCTCGCGCTTGCACAGATCGATATGCGCCTGGGTGATATTGAGGGCATTTGCGGCCGCATCGAGGACCAGGCTCGTCTGGCCCACGAGCGCGGGGCGCGCGTGCTGTGCGTTCCGGCTCCGCTCTTTATGGGCGCCATGCCCGGGGGCCTGGTGGGCACTGCCGACTTTGAGCACGACATGCTTGCCGGCTTGACTGGTGTCGCCGAGCGTATCCAGGAGCTTGACATGATCTGCATCGTGCCCGCGGCGGTTTCGTTTGAGGGCCAGCCGCTGCTCGACTACATGATGCTCAAGGACGGTCATGTGGTGCCGGCGCGTTCGAGCATTGCCCTGCAGCGTGGTGAGAACAACGACACGCGTTGGGCGCCGCCGGTGTTCGACGTGGACGGCGTGCGCATCGCCGTGATTTTTGACTTGGACCGCGAACTCGAGATGCTGCCGACTGGTGTTGACCTCATTGCGTATTTCCAATTCAACGCGTTTGATATGACCGACCGCGAGACTGCCGCCATTGCCGCCGTTCGCAGCGGCAGCTACCGCAAGATCGCATCCAAGCGCAGCGTGTGGTTTGCCTGCATGGCGCCGGTCGGTGCCTATGACGAGTCGGTGTATACCGGCGGTTCGTTTGTGCTCGACGACTGCGGTCGCGTGGTGGCCCACGCACCGTGTTTTGAGGAGAGCCTGCTGGTTCAGGAGATTCAGCGTGGCGTGATGCTCGATGCCCTGGAAGATCACGAACTGCCCGAGTTCCGTTCCGAGGAGTGGCTGTGGCAGGCGCTGGTGCTCGCCGTGCGCGACAACGCCCGAGCCCACGGTGCTTCGCGTGCTGTGGTGGCACTCGAGGGTGACTTGCCGTCGTCTTTGCTGACGGCGCTGGCCGTCGACGCTCTGGGCCCGCGCAATGTGATTGGCCTGGTGCTGGGACGCAACCGTATCTTTACGCCGGCGCAGGAAGAGGCCGAGGCTGCCCGCTGTGCCGCCGTCCGCGCCATTGCCGAGCGTCTGCACATTCGCACTGTCGAGCGCGATGCACCGGATGCGGCGCGTGTGCTCGATCGCGACGTGTCGGCGGGCGATGCCGGGCGTCTGCGCTCGCGCGCGCTGGGCCTCATGCTGGAGGACACGGCGCTCGAGCTGGGTGCGATGGCGCTGAGCCCGCTGTCCAAAACCGAGTATGCGCTGGCGGCGCCGGCGCTTTGCGGCGGCTACCAGGGCGACTTTGCGCCCTTTGGCGATGTGTACCTGTCGACGCTTGAGTTTGTGGCGCGTGTGCGCAACCGCACGTCTGCCGTGGTGCCCCAAGAGCTCGTGACGCTCAACGCGGTGGAAGATTGTATGGAGCGCGTGCTGGCGCAGGCGCTCTCGACGCTCGACGGTCCGGTCGATATGCTCGACCGCGCGGCACAGCTGCTTGGCGGGCTTGAGCCGGGTGAGGTCGATGGCGCGCTCGAGGCGCACGTGGACCGCAATCGATCTTTCGACGACATTCCGATGGCCGCTGGCAAGCCTGAGGCTTGCTCGCTGCTGCTGATGCTCGTTCGACAGGGTGAGGCTGCCCGCCGCATGTTGCCGATGGCGCCGATCGTCTCGGCCCGTTCGTTTGCCGAGCGTGCCTGGCCGTATATGCTCGCGTGGTCCGACCTGGGGCTTAACGGCAAGGAGCGTATGACGGTCGATTCGCTGGCGCGCGCCGAGGTGCGCCGTTTTGCTGACGAGGATACGAGCGAGCGCGTGCGAAACGAGATGATGGGCGTGCTGGGCGAGCTACTGGGTATTTCGCCCGAGCAAATGGAGGAGCTGCGCTCTGAGGACGGTCAGCGTCGTTTGCACGAGGGAATGAAAAAGTTCGAGGGCGAGGTTCAGGACGCCATCGATAAGATGATGGGCGGTCAGGGCGGCTCGCAAGGTAGTCCCCAGGGTGGCCCGATGCCGCATCCGCCGGTTGATCCGAGGCAGTTCCCCTTTTTCTCGCAGAACTAACTATGGGATAGGATTCGCTTCCAGCCCCGACACTTCAACTAAGCATCTTGGCCCCGTTGTGTTATTCTAGAACAGACGTTCGTGAATGATGCGCGGGGCCTTGTCTTGCGCTGTGCTTGTGGCGAGGGGAGGTCGGCTTGGTTATCTTGGGCATTGACCCCGGTTTGGCTCATACGGGTTGGGGGATTATCGAGGAGCGGCGCGGCGAGGTTCGCTGCCGTGCCTATGGCTGCATCGAGACCAGTGCCGGAAGTCCGCTCGCGGTGCGCCTGTCGCATATCGCCCGTGACCTTAAGGATGTCGTCGAGCGTTATCGACCCGACACGGCTGCTGTCGAGAGTATCTACTTTGGCGCCAACGTTCGTTCGGCCATCCCCACGGCGCATGCCCGCGGTGCTGCACTCGTAGCGCTTTCGGAATGCGCGCTCGAGATTGGCGAGTACACGCCCATGCAGATCAAACAGGCTGTGGTGGGCACCGGCGCCGCGGACAAGCGGCAGGTCGCCTACATGGTACGCACTCTAACACAGCTCGACCACGACCCGCATCCCGACCATGCCGCCGATGCCCTGGCCTGCGCCATCTGCCACGTAAACCTCAGCCGCACCCGCGCCCTCACCGGTGGCGAGTTCTATCAACAGAGAGGAACCGGATACTGATGATTTCCCAGCTCCACGGAACGCTTGTCGAGTCCACGATGAGCTCTGCTGTCGTCGATGTGTCGGGCGTGGGCTTTGAGCTCGGCATCTCGGGCAGCACTGCGGCCACGTTGCCGACGCCCGGCGGCGAGGTCCGCCTCTACACGCGTATGCAGGTGCGCGAGGACGCCATGACACTTTTCGGTTTTTCCTCAAAGGATGAGCGCACGATGTTCGACCGGCTCGTGTCCGTCTCGGGCGTTGGCCCGCGCTTGGCGCTCGCCGTGCTTTCCACCTATACCGTGGGGCAGCTGTATTCGCTGGTGATGGCTGAGGACGACAAGGGCATGGCCAAGGTGCCCGGTGTGGGCAAAAAGACAGCTCAGCGTCTGATCCTGGAACTCAAGAACACCTTTGCCAAGGATAAGGGCTTTGTGCCGGTCGACGTGATTCCCGGCCAGGTTGCGATGCCGGTTCCCGCCGCCGCTCCTTCGGCGATCGATGACGCCCGTGCGGCGCTCCTTTCCATGGGCTTTAGCCCGCAGGAGACCGATGTTGCCCTGAGCGGGTATGATGGGCAGAATATGCGTGTCGAGGATCTGCTCGGCGCGGCGCTTAAGCGACTTGGAATGGATGCGTGATGTGGGAAGCCGATGACTCTCAGGACCTGTGGGCGACGCCCGGCAACTCGCCGGCGGCATCCATGGCGCACGGCGAGCGCATGGTGGGCTCGGAGCTGACGGCCGAGGACCTCGATGTCGACCGCACTTTGCGCCCCCAGCGCCTGGACGACTACTGCGGCCAGGAGCACATCAAGCAGAGCCTGCGCGTGTTGATCGAAGCGGCGCAGAGCCGTGGCGAGACGCTCGACCACGTGATTTTCTCGGGTCCTCCGGGCCTGGGCAAGACCACGCTGGCCACCGTTATCGCCAACGAGCTGGGCGCTCAGATCAAGACCACGAGTGGCCCTGCCATCGCGCGCACGGGCGACCTGGCGGCCATCCTTACTAACTTGCAGCCGGGTGATGTGCTGTTTATCGACGAGATCCACCGCCTCAACCGTTCGGTCGAGGAGGTCCTGTACCCCGCGATGGAGGACTTTGCCCTCGATATCGTGATTGGCAAGGGTCCGGCGGCGCGCTCGATTCGCCTGGATATTCCTAAGTTTACGCTGGTAGCGGCAACGACCCGCTCAGGCATGTTGACCGGCCCGTTGCGCGACCGCTTTGGCATTTCGTATCGCCTGGATTACTACACGGTCGAGGAGCTCGCGCAGATTGTGACGCGCTCGGCGACTATCCTGGGCGTGACGATCGACCATCCCAGTGCACTCGAGATCGGCTCGCGTTCGCGCGGCACGCCACGTCTTGCCAACCGCCTGCTCAAGCGCGTGCGCGACTATGCGCAGGTGCGCGGCAACGGTCCCATTGAGCTCGATATCTGTCGCCAGGCGCTTGAGTTCTTCGAGATCGATGAGCTCGGTCTGGACTGGATGGATATTCGCATTTTGGAGACGCTCGCTAAGACGTTCTCCGGTCGTGCCGTGGGACTTACGACCCTTGCCAGCGCGGTGGGCGAGGACCCGGGCACGCTCGAGGATGTCTATGAGCCCTATTTGTTGCAGTGCGGGTTGATGATTCGTACGCCGCAGGGCCGTCAGGCAACGCTTCGCACCTTTGAGCACCTGGGGATTGAGCCTACCGTTTAGGGCGCTTTGTTTTGGCTAGCTGTTGGGCTATCGCTGGGCATCGGGTAAACATATCGCCGTTCATCGGTTATGGGCGTTTTACTATTGCGCGCCCGTGCTATGCTGAATTGGCCTTTTTCTCATTCGGTAACGAAAGGACCGCCCATGCCTACTGACATCGAAATCGCACGTTCTGTCACGCCACTGCCTATTACCGAGGTGGCCAAGAACGCCGGCGTCGACGTTAAGCACCTTATTCCGTACGGCTTCGACAAGGCTAAGGTCGACTATTCACTGCTCAACGAGCCGACTGATCACCAGGCCAAGCTCGTCCTCGTGACCGCTATCAACCCAACGCCCGCGGGCGAGGGCAAGACCACCACGACCATCGGTCTGGCCGACGGCCTGCGTCGTCGCGGCGTCAAGAGTGCCGTGGCCCTGCGCGAGCCTTCGCTCGGCCCCGTCTTTGGCGTTAAGGGCGGTGCTGCCGGCGGCGGCTGGGCTCAGGTCATCCCCATGGAGGATATCAACCTGCACTTTACCGGCGACTTCCACGCTATCGGTGCCGCCAATAACCTGCTGGCTGCCATGCTTGATAACCACATCCAGCAGGGCAATCAGCTCGGTATTGACGTTAAGCGCATCACTTGGAAGCGCGTCGTCGATATGAACGACCGTCAGCTGCGCCACGTCATCGACGGCATTGGCGGTAAGGCCCAGGGCGTGCCGCGCGAGGACGGCTTCGATATCACCGTCGCTTCCGAGGTCATGGCAATCCTGTGCCTGTCTACGAGCATCAGCGACCTCAAGGAACGCTTGGGTGAGATTGTCGTCGGCTATAGCTTTGCCGGCGAGCCCGTCCGTGCCCGCGACCTCAAGGCCCAGGGTGCCATGGCCGCGTTGCTTAAGGACGCGCTCAAACCCAACCTGGTGCAAACGCTCGAGGGTACGCCCGCGTTTGTCCACGGCGGTCCCTTCGCCAACATTGCCCACGGCTGCAACTCTATCATGGCCACGCGTATGGCGATGCGCTTTGGCGATGTTGCCATTACCGAGGCCGGCTTCGGTGCCGATCTGGGTGCCGAGAAGTTCCTCGACATCAAGTGCCGCATGACGGGCGTTCGCCCCAGCGCCGTCGTGGTCGTCGCGACCGCTCGTGCGTTGAAGTACAACGGTGGCGTCGCCAAGGCCGACCTCAACGAGGAGAACCTCGAGGCCCTCAAGGCCGGCATGCCCAACCTGCTGCGCCACGTCGACAACATCCAGAACGTATATGGTCTGCCCTGCGTGGTCGCCATCAACCGCTTCCCGACGGACACCGAGGCCGAGCTTGCGCTCATTGAGTCCGAGTGTCAGAAGCTCGGCGTCAACGTTAAGCTTTCCGAGGTCTGGGCCAAGGGCGGCGAGGGCGCGCTCGAGCTTGCCGATGAGGTCATGCGTCTGATTGAGCAGCCGAGCGAGCTCAAGTTTGCCTATGAGGACGGCGTTGATGTCGCTGATGCCCTCGAGGCCGTTGCCACCAAGGTCTACCGCGCCGACGGCGTTGACTTTACGCCGGCCGCCAAGCGCCAGCTCGCCGAGCTGCGCGAGAATGGCTTTGGCAACCTGCCGGTGTGCGTCGCCAAGACGCAGTACAGCTTTAGCGACAACGCCAAGGCCCTGGGCGCTCCCGAGAACTTCCGCATCACCGTGCGTGAGCTCAAGGTTTCTGCCGGCGCCCACTTTGTGGTCGCGCTGACCGGCAGTGTTCTGACCATGCCGGGTCTGCCCAAGGTGCCCGCGGCCGAAAACATCGACGTCGACAACGACGGCAACATCACCGGCCTGTTCTAAGTCTGCTGTCCATAGCTGCTTGTCCGCCCCGCCGTGCCCACAAGGCCCGGCGGGGCTTTTTGATCCTTAGGCCCGCGCATGTCTTGTAGATACCGACGGACTCTGCCCATCATAGGCTTTTGCGCGGGTAGAATGCATGGATAACTTGAGGCTCACGCGCGACGGAAAGGAATCGTTGCATGGATCAGGACAAGACAACCGTGATGGGCGGCTACGGTTCCGCGCAGGCTGGCGATAGCGCCGATGCGACCCGCGTTGTTCCCAACCCCGGTTATACCGACCCCGCCGCGACGCAGCCTTCGGCCGAGCCCACCCGGGTTATGGGCTATGGCGACACGGCGCAGGATTCTTACGCTACATCTTCGCAAGGCCCCTATGGCAACGCAGCTCCGGACCCGTTTGATTATGCGCCGCAGGATTCTTATGCCGCCTCGACACCGAATCCCTATGATGACCTGCCGCAGAATCCTATTCCGCAGCCTCAGCAGACGACGTATATGCCTCGCACGGCGCAGCCTCGCTACGAGTCGCGCGAGCCGTATCGCGGGTACCCCAAGTCGATTCCGCAATATGGCGAGGACGAGGAGAAGAAGCCGTCGCGTTCGTCGAGCGTGATCAAGAAGATCCTCATCGTGCTGGCGATCTTCTTTGCGCTGTCGGTTGTGTTTGCCATTGTGTCGGGCATGCTCAACAAGCGAGGGAGTTCAACGGCCGATACCGCTGCCGAGCAAACCGAGTCCGCCTCGTCTAGCACCGTCGATCTGAGCGATATCCCGGGGCAGTACTGGTCCAACGCCAAGAAGCTCCTTAAGTCGCGCGGCGCCGATCTTTCGAATGCCGTGGTCCTGACTGATGATGGCTCAACGCCCGTCGTCGATGCCAACTGGATCGTTACTTCTGCTTACTATAACGACAGCGGCAACCTCGAAATTCAGCTCACGCACAAGAACAGCTCGGGCAACTCGTCCGACGGCCAAAGCGGTACCGACGGCTCGAGCTCCAATACGCTGGAGGACTTGAGCAACAAGGCACAGGAGCTTGGGGATAAGGCCCAAGAGCTGGGTGATACGGCCCAGAACCTGGGTGATATGGCGACGGATGCCTGGAACGCGCTGCAAAACGGCATCTCGGGCGCGCAGGGAAACTAGCTGTTAAGTGGGCTACAGCTGCTCTGCTGGACGGTCGGGCGAGCTAAAGCCCGAATCAAACGTGACGACGCATGAGACGTCGGGCCGGCGCTCGTGCACGATGCGCGTGACGAGCTCCAGCAGCTCCTCGTCGGATATATCAAAGCCGTCGGGACGCACCAGGTCAAACGAAACGAACCCGTCGTGCTCGTGCAGGTCGTGGATGGAGAGTGCGGGGTCGATCTGCATGATGCCGCGCTTGACCCAGCCGCGCAAATCATCGCCGGTTGTCGCGATGGGGTCGCAGTGCAGCGTGATGTCAATGCCCATCTGGCGCTTGATGTCGTGCTCGATGGTGTCCAGGATCTCGTGATGTTCAAACGCGTCGCCCTCGCCGGGCATCTCCACGTGGGCGCTGGCAAACTGACGACCGGGGCCGTAGTCGTGCACCATCAGGTCGTGTGTGCCCAAGACCTGCGGATAGGACATGATCTTGTCGCGGATTGCCTGGACGAGCTTGGGGTCGGGCGCTTGTCCCAGCAACGGGCTGATGGCGTCGCGCACTAGACCCATGCCGCTGATGCAGATGAAGATGCCCACACCCAGGCCTGCCCAGCCATCGAGGTCGAAGCCGGTCGTCTGCGAAATAAGCGCCGCCACCAAGACCGAGCCCGAGGTGATGACATCGTTTTTGGAGTCCTGCGCCGTGGCGATGAGCGTCTCTGAGTCGATGCGGTCGCCCAGCGTGCGGTTGAACGCGGCCATCCAGAGCTTAACGAGCATGGACAAGACGAGGGCGGCTAAGGAGAGCACCGAATATGCAGTGGGGGAAGGCTTGATGATCTTAGTGACCGACTCGAGGATCAGGTTGATGCCGACGGCGCAAACCAGAACGGCGACGAACAGACCGGCTAGGTACTCGTAGCGACCGTGGCCATAGGGGTGGCCTTCGTCTGCCGGGCGGCTGGCAAGGCGGAACCCGAGCAGGCTCACGATGTTGCTCGAGGCGTCGGAGAGGTTGTTGAAGGCGTCGGCGATGAGCGAGACAGAGCCGGCGAGCAGGCCCGCGATGCCCTTGGCCAGGCACAGAGTGATGTTGAGGCCAATGCAGATGAGGCTTGCGGCGAAGCCCGCGTTGGTGCGGCAGGAGGTATCGACCGGCTCGCCCTCGCTGCCGGGAACAAGCGTATGTACCAGCCGATTTACAAATAGCATAGCGGTCGTCCTCACAATCATGTTTAAGGGGATAGTGTAGCTCGCGCGGAGGCGCCGCGCACCGATGCTCAGAAAATGCAGCAATAGTCTGCCGGTGCTAACGAGCGAACCTTCTCGTCTGCTTGGGTGGTCCATTTTGGGCCACATGGGTATGGGCATGTGCCTGTTTGCTCGACATACTTAATGTCGACAGCCCCTGTGCAAAGGAGGACGTTTCCATGGACGAGATGTTTGCCATTAAATGTCAAAACTGCGGCGGCCCTATGTACTCGCACCAGGCTAAGCGCAGCTTTGAGTGCGCCTATTGCGGTGCGGTCATTCCGTGGCAGGCGGACGCCGGAGAGCCCAAGAGCGCCCTGGGCATTCGCCATACGCCGTTGACGGTTGTCGATGGCCTGCTCAAGCTCACCCATGTGTCGCAGCTCGAGCGCCCGGAGGACCCGGACTGGTATTTCTTTAATTCGTACTGGCGCAATCAGTCGGTTCTGGAGCATCTACTGTGGGAGGACCGCGGCACGGCTCAGGAGTTCCAAGAAGCCACGCACGTGAGCATTCCTTGCCCCTTCTGCGGAGCGTCCTTTGAGGGCGAGTCAACGCAGCGTGTGTTTGAGTGCCCGTCCTGCGGCAATAAGATCGGCGTTGCCGACCTGCTTAAACCCGGCACCTTCAGCAAGCGCCTGACCATGGGTGTTGGTGCGGAGTATGTACCTGAGCAGGGTATTTCCTGCGAAATCTCGCCGCAGCAGGCACGTGCCAACGCGCTGCAGCTGGTGCACCAGTATGCGGAAGCCTTTGCCGGGCACGACGTGGAAGACGCGATCCAAAACGACATGATGCTCTTCTATTTCCCCATGGCGCTGGCGGACTTGCGCATGATGGCGTCCTTCCCGGGCAGGGGCCTGAGCAAGGAGACCCTGGTGTACTACGAGGTACTTGACTGGGCATATCCGCGGGCAAACTACCTGGACGTTCGCCTTATGGGCATTTTGGAGCCGTGGGACTTTGCCAAGGTTGGGCCGTTCGATCCCGCCATGCAGGAAGGCGACTTCCGCGTCGTTTCCGTCGATGCGTCTACCAAGGACCAGGTGGTCATTGATAAGCTGGCGCTCGACGTTGCGGGCAACGACGCCGAGGTTGTACTGGGGCTCAATTAAAAGAGCATCCGTACCTGGGCGCGCAAGGCTCGCAAGCATAAGGACGGCCTGGTGATGGTGCCGGTTTACTTTGTCGACCGTCCGGCAACGGACAGCCGCGACGGCGAGCAGGTGCGCATCGCCGTAAACGGCCAGACGGGTCGTGCGGCCGCGGTGGTGTTTAGCGACAAGCGCGAGACGCATATTGTGGCGCCGCTCAGCCCGAGTCTGCATCTGTCCGGTGAGAGCACCGTGCACGCCACGCCTGTCGAGGTCAAATACGTTAAATCGCCGTTCCTATACCAGATTGTGCGCCGTGGAGACGGCGAGCAACCGCGCCAGGTTGCAGCGGCAGCTGAGGGTTCTTATCGAGAGGAGAAGCCCAAGCGCAAGGGATTGTTTGCGGCGATCTTTGGGAAGTAGGGAAGCGGTGCTGGTTAGTCTTATGACGCGATAGCCAGAGGTATGGGGCAGCTCACGGGAGCGCGGGCTGCCGTCTGATTGTTTGAGGGTGCCAGATGTAAATAAACAGTGGAGCGGCTGCAAAAGAGCCTCCTCACTGGGTAAAATCAGGTTGTGCCGCGGAACCCGCTCCTCAGTCGGTCAACTTTGGAAGCGCGGGCAACGCAGGTGCTATCGTCTTAAAGGGTCGGCTGCAACCGACCCTTTTCTATGACTCCCTTCGCTATCCGTTACTGCTTATATTCCCGCCAGAGCGAGTAGAGGTTCCGGGCAATGCCGGTCACATACATCGAGAGGCGCAGGATTTCAAGAAACAAGTTCATAGGCTTCACCCCAATCGGAGATCGGAGCGTTGCCCGCAGGCGGATTCCGCGGCAGACAAGATTTTACCCTATACGCCGCAGCGGGGGATATCTGACCCCAGTGTTAGAGTGGTGTCCATTTGCATGGATGACCGGGCATGATCGCGACATATCCTGGAGTTGAAATGCCGCTGGGGATACGAGGGGGAGCCGGGGTCGGATGTTGGGGCTCAACGAAGCAAGTGGCGCTTCTGTCTTCTTGGGATCGGGGATGCGAATCAGCCTGCAGCAATGGGCCCAACTCGATTCGGGGCGCAGTGAGTCCCGAATCGAGCGTTCCTGGCTGCCATGCATGTCAGGTGATGAAAGTCCACAGCGGCATTGCCTTACACGGCAACGGGGCCTCTTTGGGGCGTCCCACCCTTGGTGCATTGGCGAGTCGTGCCTCGATGGAGGCTTTGGACATCATGCGCTTGGTGCCATCCTTCCATGAATCCAGTAGTCCTGCATTTAGCAGTTGTGACACCCGTGCTAAGCTAACACCGAGCATGCGCGCGGCATCCGCTGCGGTGACGGCGGGAATGTCGTCGAGTTCGCGGCTGACGGCTACAGCGACAATCTTGCCGCCGTGTCGCGGCTCATGTCCGAAGTCTGGCACGGGAAGTTCAATGCCGTCCGAATCAAAGAACTCGAATTCCCATACGTAAACCAGGTAAGATCTCCTCTAATGGCGAATAATACGAGGCGTGCTCCTAGAATATTCCAGTCGCATCGATGCAGCCGATTATGTCTATCTTAAAGCCTCGCGCGGACACGAATTGCTTTGCTGTCTGGCACCTTTGCATGGGGCCTTGCGGTGACTAAAATGTGGCCATAGAGACAGTTTTAGCGAACCCCACGGGAGTGACGTGTATGGACAACAACACGCTGCTATTCCAGGACAAAGGTTCGGGTAGGTATAAAGACGTCAAGATCTACCCTAACCGCATTGAGGTACTCAAGAAGGGCACTTTTGGCGGCAAGCACACCGAGATTGTTTATCTTAAGGACATTACGGGCGTCAATAGAATCAAAGGCCGCGATGTTTTTCTGCGCAATCGTCTGTTGACCGCTTGCGTCTTTAGCCTGAACAGCCGTGCGAAGGCCCAGGAGTTTGTTAACGCGCTGAACATGGTGATGTAGCCGATAGCGGCGTTCGGGCCAAGGTAAAAATCGGGGGCACAGAACGGTGTTCTGCGCCCCCGATTGAGTCGATGTGTCTAAAAGGCCGGCTTGCCTATTCGACAACGTCCTCGTTGTTTTCACCGTCACTGGCAAGCATCGCCGCGCCGGCGACCGTTGTCGCCACGGCGGCGGCAGCGAGCCCGGCGGCAATGCCAGAGTTGTCGCCTGTGCCGGCAAGCTTTTCGCCTGAGCCCTTGCGCTTGTTGCCCTTGTCGTTCTTGTCGGCGCCGCCTGCGTTGGTGCCGTTGCCGTCGCCGGTGTCCGTAGCGCCTGCGTTGCCCGAAGCCGTCACGGTAAAGCTCGCGGCTCCGTCATTAGCAAGCTTGTAGTTTTGCGCCGCGTCGCCCAAAAGGCCTTTCGCGCGCACCCAGTACGTCCCTGCGGTAAATGCCTCGCCCTCGGCCATTGCCGTGCCCGGAGCGCCGTTTGCATCGTGCATAAACTCGAGCTGGGCCGTGCAAGCATCGTTTTCGAGCTTGCCGTCGAGCGGCGCCGTGACCTTGGCGCGCACATCCTCACCGGCCTTAAGGCCTTCGAGCCCTTCAAAGTGGGGCGTCAGTGCGCGCGGGTCGATATCGATGGGCACGGAACCCTGCAGTTCCGTAACGGTCTCGTTGCCCAGGGCGTCGACATCCACGTATTCGATAGCAAACGTGTTGCCCGAAGCCGCCACGCTGAGTACGTTACTGCTGTCGACAAGGCGGAAACGACCCTCGCCAACGGTCTTTCCATCCTGGAGTGAGGCGTCGCTCAACGAGTCGCCGTATGTCATGCGTATACGGGTCGGGAGGTAGTACGAAACGGTCTGCTTGTGCTTCGCATCGTAATTGCGCTGGTAGATGCTTCGGGCCAGTGCCGCATCGACAAAGTCGGACGCAATGATGCCAATGTGCTTGAGGCAGTCCTCCTTTGTGCTCTCATTTCCGGTGCTGTTTATATACTGGCTCTTGTATAGATGCTCGTTGACCACTCGTGCTGCGGTAAAAGGATTGCTTCCTTGCTTGTAGTTCGTGCAGCTAGTGTAGTTGATACACCAGCTGTGTTCCAGGACCTTTACCTTGGCCCCGTCATTGCCCTCGACGTCCACCATGATGCGGGCGAGCTTGGTTGTCTCCTGCAGCGCCATATCGACCCAGCCGATTTTGTCGGTTCCTGTGCATTCGTAATGGTCCTGGGCGTATACCTTGGTGCAATAGGGCTCTTCGTCACCCGTTTTCCCCACGGCTTCAAAGCCCCGCTCGTCTCGAACGAGACACATAGAGGTGCTGTCGGTGTGTGCTGCGATTTTGTTGTCCCATTGGGTGAGGTCGAGGCCCCATGTGTGGCTGCTTACGCTGTTGCCGGCGAGCCCAAACCGACGCAGCAGGACGATCTTTCCGCGCACCTCGCCCAGCGTGGGGATACGGCTCGATGTGTAGAACAGGTCGGGGTTCTCATCAAAAACCTTGCCCAAGGCCGTCGTGAGGCTTTCGTCGGTAGCCTCGTCATTGCCTCGCGACACGAGCATGATGAGCGCTTCTGTTGGGTTTTCGCTCAAAAACGTATTGAAGTACCCGATGACATCGGAGAGATGCATAAAGTTCCCGTCCTTTTTGAGCAGGTAACAAGCTCCGTGGTCGATGCCGGGGTTCTCACCCTTTCCGAGTCGAATATCAAAATAGCGAACGCCTTCGAGCAGCTGCGTGGGGATGTAATCCTGCTGGCATTTTGCTTGGGAGGATTGGGGCTCGGTGTCGTTGTCCACGCTGCAGGTGCCCGAATCGTGCGTGCCCGGGATGCTCAGTTCGTCGAGGAACTTGTTGTTGTCGACGTATTTCATCCAACATGGCCCATCGACGTAGCTGCTGTACGTGATCCAGTCGAGGCTGCTAACCGTGGCATCGTTCTTTTTCATGTCGTAACCGACAAGTTCGAGCTCCCACGGAATGCTCTTTCTCTTATGGCAGATCTTGTTGTTGTCTTGGTCTTTGCCGTCCTTTTCTATTGCCAGGTAATTAATGTCTTTTTTCTCGTTTGTGCGGTCTCGGATGATGTAGGTTCCGTTTTCCTGGCGCTCGAAAGCAAAAGCGCGGCTGGGCTTGTTGTCATACTCGCCGCCCCATACGTGGATGACCTTTCCATCTTTGTCCGAGTCGTCGTCGACCGACCAAATGCTGTAGCCCGTCTTTTTATGCTCTTCGAAATTGAGCAAGGTGCGGATAGCATGCCAGTTTGTATCGTCATTCTTGGTCGTTACGTTCTCAAGGATGAGCTTGTTGGACGTGCCGTCATTAAACAGGTGGCAGACGTTGCCGCGAACGTTGCCGTCTTGGTTGACGCTTGCAGTGCGAAAATAGCCCGCGGGGCGAAGGCGAATGACGAAATTACCGAGGTGCTCCGCCGGTTTGGGCGTGTCGTCTGCAAATGCCGCTCGCAGGGGAATGCCCGGTGCCGCGGTTTCTGGCAGGCTTGCAAGCGGCGACAGCGCCGCAAGACCTAAGCCCAGCGTAAATGCTCGGCGGCTGATGGCATGGTGTTCGGTCATAACTCCTCCGTTCGCAAGGTGCGGCTGTGCGCTCATTTTGGTCACTATACTGCCCAGATGTTTAAAGATGCAGGTTTAATTGTCTGCGCGGCGCAATAAAACGGTGGACGGACGCGTTGGGGTGCTTGTCTATTTGTGCTGCTACCGCGCTGGGGGTGGTTTTGCCGCCCGGCACCCTCGCGTTCGTCGGCTATCGGCATAAGAAAGGGAGGGCCGGCGAGCCGGCCCTCCCTTAGTACGAAGCGCTGGGGTACCGTCGCTTGTTTGAACTGCGCTCGTGTTTCCCGTTGCGCTCGCGAGTCGCTTAGCGCTTGATCTCGATATCGTCGAGCTTGACGTCCATGGCCTCGGTCTTGGCCTTGGCGATGTCGTCGGCAAATTCCAGAGACTTCATCATGGTCTCGACGGCATCCTTGTGCTCCTCGACGTTGTCGATGCGCACGTACACGCTGCCGCCGTCAACGTCGGTGAAGTACTCGGTCGTCACACCGCCCGTGTGCGTGTAGGAAGCGTTGCGCCAGGACTTGCCGTTGTACTTGACGGGATCAATCTCGGTCCACTCAAAGTCGGTCTTCCACTTGGCCTCGTAGTCGAACAGCTCGTCGGCGTTCTTGTCAGAGTCGAAGACGGGGATGAAGCGGTCGCTGGCGTGCTCGCTCTCGGTGAACTTAAACTGGGCCTTGTCGACCGTGTCGCCGGCAACGTCGGTGATCTCGACGCCCTCGGGGACCTCGACCTTAAACCAAATGAAGTCGGTCCTCATATCCACGGCTGGCTTTTCCGCGCCGCCACCACCGCCGCTGCCGGTAGCGCCACCGCTTCCGCCACAACCCACCAGGGCAACTGCGGCAAAGAGACTGATGCAGAGGGTGAGAATCGCAAAGGCCTTCTTTTTCATGGTCGTGTCCTCCTCGATCTGTAACCGCCCATGGATTACCTGCCTTTACTGTACGCGCGAGCGGCTCGTTCGGGTGGGCCATGTGTCCCATTCTGGAGGCTGGATTTGCGCCGATAAGTTGCAATGTTTTGTTGAACAAAAAGAGGGGAGGGCCGATGTTGTCGGTCCTCCCCGGGATTAGGTGCCTGCACCTTTAATGGTGTGTGTGCGGACGTGCATGAACCCTTGCTACTTGATTTCGATACTCGAAATCTCGACGCCGCGCGCCTCTTTCACGGCTTCCTTCATGTCGTCGGGGAACTCAATGGAGTTGAGGAGCGCCTCGGCTTCTTTCACGTGAAGGTCGACGTTCCTAATCATGATGTAGATGCTTCCCGTGTCGACGTCGGTAAAGAGGTAGGTATAAGTACCGCCATTGTCCTTGCACGTTCCAGTGAGCCATGTCCTGCCGTTGTACTCGACGGGGTCGCCAACTTCCCACTGGAACATGCTACTCTTTCGACCTTCATCGGCAAGAGCCTCTTCTGCCGTCATCTTCTCTTCCCAAACGGGGATGAAACGGTCAACCGTGGTGTTCTCGTTCTCGGGGAAGGTGAGCTGGACCCTGTCGGCATTCTTGCCGGCGGAGTCGCTTACGCCGACGCCCTCGGGCATCTCGACCTTAAACCAGATAAAGTCGGTCTTCTTGGCGACGGGGGCCTTTTCCTTGCCCTCGCTCTTGGATGCGCTGCTGCCCCCGCCCGATGCGTTCCCGCCGCAGCCGACAAGGGCAAATGCGGCAAAGAGGGCGATGCAAAGGGAAAGGATTGATAGGGTCTTTTTCTTCATGGTGGCGTCCTCCTTGTCTGCCAGGGACATCGTGTGCCGCGGATCGCTGGGGCGGCGGTTGCGCGTGCACATGATGACTTTGTTTGCTGTGCGGTGATTCCTCCATTCGTCGTCCGGTGCCGTGATGAGCGTTGCCCCAACATGGGGCTCCTTACCTATATGTATGCCCCAGTTGCCGCTGCCCGGGAGTCTCGAAACGTGGGCCATGTGTCCCATGTTTGCGTTGGCATGGCCTATCGTTCGTCATAGAAATCCGCGATGGCCAGGTGCGCTGACGCCCATGTGCTTATGGGCTAGACTTAGCACCATTACGTGTTCGATGCGGTTGGTCGGCGGTTGCCGCCTGACCGATGTATATGACTTGAAGGTGCGTGCGTATGAGCCAAGAGATGATGGATAAAACCTGTCGAGAGTTTGCCGAGGCACTTGCCGCACGCGAGCCGGTTCCCGGCGGTGGCAGCGCGAGCGCCTTTGTGGGTGCGCTGGGCGCCTCGCTGTGCGGGATGGTCGCGCGCTACGGCGCGACCAATCCTGCGCTTGCCGATCGCGCGGATGACCTGACGCGCGCATTTGCCCAGGCTGATGAGCTGGCCCAGGAGCTTGTCGAGTTGGTTGCCGAGGACGTTCGTGCCTATGGGCAGGTGTCCGCGGCGTACGGTATTCCGCGTGGCGATCCGGCTCGAGCGACCGCGATTCAGGACGCGCTGCATGTGGCCGCTATGCCGCCGTATCGCATTATGGATGCCTGCGGGCGTGCACTGGCGCTGCTCGAGGACATGGCCGACAAGGGTTCGCGTCAGCTGCTGTCCGATGTGGCGTGCGGCGCCGTGTTCTGCCGTTCTGCTATGCAGGGCGCGAGCTTGACGCTCTTTGCGAACACCACGTCTATGAAGGATCGCGCTCGTGCCGAGGAGCTCGAGACGGCGTGTGATGAGTTGCTCGACACGTGGTTGCCGCGCGCCGATGCGCTGGCGCGCCGCGCCGCCGACGCTGCAAGGAAGAGAGGATAGCCATGGCTGAACTGCTGAAGGGTGCTCCCGTTGCTCGCGCTTTGACTGAGGAGCTCGCTGCTCGCTGCGCAGCCCTGCGCGAGCGGGGCGTTGTTCCGACGTTGGCTATCGTGCGTGTAGGTGAACGCGAAGACGACCTATCCTACGAGCGCGGTGCGCTCAAGCGCTGCGAAAAAG
This sequence comes from Collinsella sp., assembly GCA_019414025.1. Lineage (GTDB taxonomy): Bacteria > Actinomycetota > Coriobacteriia > Coriobacteriales > Coriobacteriaceae > Collinsella. The sequence goes on along the minus strand of DXMU01000048.1, from coordinate 26,951 downwards.
TGGGGATTGAGGCTCGTCGCGTTTTGCTTTCTGCCGATGTTTCGCAGGACGAGCTGTTGACGGCCATTGAGGACATCAATACCGATTCGGCTGTTCATGGCTGTCTGATGTTCCGCCCGCTGCCCGCCGGCCTTGACGAGGATTCGGTTGCCGCGGCACTCGATCCTGCCAAGGACGTTGACTCCATGACGCCGGCTTCGCTGCTCACCACGCTTTCGGGGTACGGCGAGGGCTTTGTCCCTTGCACGGCCGAAGCCGTGTTGGCGCTGCTGGATCATTACGGCGTTGAGCTGGATGGGGCCAAGGTCGCGGTCGTTGGTCGGTCGCTGGTGATTGGCCGTCCCGTTGCCGCCATGCTTACGGCTCGCAATGCCACAGTGACGACGTGCCATACGCATACGCACGACCTTGCTGCCGAGTGCCGTGCTGCCGACATTGTGGTTGCCGCCGTTGGACGCGCGCGTACGATTGACGTGGATGCGGTTCGAGAGGGCCAGACGATCATTGATGTTGGCATTAATTGGGACGAGGCCGCTGGCAAGTTGGTGGGTGACGTCGATTCTGATGCTGCGGAGCCGGTCGTTAACGCCATCACGCCCGTGCCGGGCGGCGTGGGCGCTGTGACGACGGCGATCCTCGCCAAACACGTGATCGAGGCGGCCGAGCGCGCATCGAAATAGGCGTTTTGGGCTGTTTGAGGGGTTAGCTCTATACCCCGTGGACAAAAAATGCCAAATATGAGTACTGTTGCCAAGATAGTCACATATTCTTTAGGTCAAATAGGCTCTCTAACGATATTTATTATCGATAAAGAGCCTATTTTATTGGACCTATGAGGAATTACATCATCTAATTTTTGAACAAATGTAGACTTTTGGCACCCATACGTAGCAAAATTGATGTTACTAAATTGGTGACAGTACTCACATTTGGCATTTTTTGACCACAGGGGTTGCCAGCGCCGCGGTTTCGCCCTTTCTGCGCCGAAGCGATACACTGTTATCGTTTGATTTCTTCGCTCAAGGAGGATGCGCATGCCGTGCACAACGATTTTGGTTGGTAAGAACGCGAGCTACGACGGGTCGACGTTGGTTGCCCGCAACGAGGACTCGTCCAACGGGGTGTTTGAGCCCAAGCGTATGCGCGTGGTGCATCCCGACGAGCAGCCGCGCGTCTACACGAGCGTCCTGAGTCACCTGACCGTTGAACTGCCCGATAACCCCATGCGCTACACGAGCGTCCCCGATGTTGTCCCGGGCCACGGCATCTGGGCCGAGGCCGGTTTCAACGAGCTCAATGTGGGCATGTCCGCAACCGAGACGCTCACCACCAACGAGCGCGTTCGCGGCGCCGACCCGCTCGTCGACTACGTGCCCGCCAAGGGCAACGAGGACGAGGACGGCTATGTTCCGGCGCAGCCCGGCGGTCTGGGCGAGGAGGACATGGTGACCCTGGTGCTGCCATATGCCAAATCCGCCCGCGACGGCGTACGCATTCTGGGTGACCTGCTCGAGCGCTATGGCACCTACGAGAACAACGGCATCGCCTTTAGCGACGTGGACGAGATCTGGTGGCTCGAGACCATCGGCGGTCACCACTGGATCGCCAAGCGCGTGCCCGATGACGCCTATGTGACCATGCCCAACCAGCTGGGTATCGACAGCTTTGACCTGGATGACGCCGAGGGCGCCCAGGCCGATCACATGTGCTCCGCCGACCTGCGCGCTTGGATGGCCGAGTGGCATCTGGACTTGACGCTGGGCGTTGAGGGCGACGGTCCGGCCGCGGTCTTTAACCCACGCGAGGCCTTTGGCTCGCACAGCGACAGCGACCACGTTTACAACACGCCGCGCGCCTGGTATATGCAGCGCTGCCTTAACCCCAGCGATGTGTGGGACGGTCCCGAGGCCGACTACACGCCCGAGAGCGACGATATTCCCTGGAGCCGCGTGCCCGAGCGCAAGGTGACTATCGAGGACATCAAGTACGTACTCTCGAGCCACTACCAGGGCACGGAGTACGACTGCTACGGCAGCAAGGGCACGCCCGCCACGCGTGGCGCCTATCGCCCCATCGGCATCAACCGCAACAGCCAGCTCGCCGTGCTGCAGCTGCGCTCCTATGCGCAGCCGGCGTATCGCGCCGTGCAGTGGATGGCGTTTGGCTCCAACTCGTTTAACGCACTCGTGCCGCTGTACGCCAATGTCGAGACCATGCCCGAGTACTATGCCGACACGCAGGCTCGCGTGACGTCCGATAACTTCTACTGGGCCAACCGCCTGATCGGCGCGCTGGCCGACGTCCGCTTCCATGAGTGCGGCCGCGCTGTGGAGGACTACCAGGAGAAGGTCGGTGGCATGGGCCACAAGCAGATCCATGACGTCGACGCTGCCGTAGCCGTTCTGCCCGAGGCCGAGGTGCCCGCCGAGCTTGCACGCGCCAACGAGGAGTTTGCCGAGCGTGTTCGCGTAGAGACCGATGCTCTACTGGGCAAGGTGCTCTACACCACGAGCTGCGCCATGAAGAACTCTTTCGCGATGAACGACAACGTGAGGTAGGGATTTCCCGTCGATCGAATAGCGCTAAAACGCTTTGTCGCTTTCACTCAATCTTGGGTACAAGAACACCAATGCAGTTGTTTGTGATTGGAGACAACCATGGTTATGAAACTCGATCAGCTTGTTAACGGCGCCATCAACGTTGGCTTCGGCGCTGCCGCCGTTGCCGTCGAGGGCAGCAAGAAGGTTCTCGACGACCTTAACACCAAGGGCGAGCAGGTGCGCAAGGACGCAGGCGCCCCCGGTATCGCCCGCAGTGTGTCCGACATGTTCGAACAGGCCGGCGGTACCATCTCCGATCTGACCGAGCGCTTGGGCATGCAGGGCGAGACCGCGGCCCAGCGCGTGCTCGACGAGCTCATTCTGGCTCGCGTCCGCGTCATGACAGCCCCCGAGCGCACGGCCTTCTTGGCCCATGTGCGCGACATCGTCGATTCGGTCGAGGACAACGTGACTTCGGTGCCCGTCGAGTCTGTTGAGCCCGACGATGCGAAGGATACCGAAGAGGCCGAGTAGCAGCGCAGATGGCAGATTCCACCACCGATTACAACAATCTAGATCCCTTGGGTGACGAGGCGGCGGTTGTCGATGAGGTCGATGCCGCCGTCTCGGGCGCTCGCAAGAAGCCGCGCGCTGTCGATATGGTCCCCGAGGAGCCCGACGCGATGGCGCCGGACGAGGAATACCAGCTCACGCCGGCGGGTCGTCGCGAACGCATCGGGCAGATTGTTCGCCTGGTCAAAAAGTACCGTGTGTGGGATAACCTCACGCCGGTTCGTTTGCGCCGCCTGCTTGAGGAACTCGGCCCCATGTTCGTCAAGATGGGGCAGATTCTGGCCAACCGGTCCGAGATTTTGCCGCAACGCTTTTGCGACGAGCTACGTCGTCTGCGCTCCGACGTGGAGCCGGTGCCGTACGAGGTCGTACTCAGTTGTCTGGAAGAAGAATACGGACTGCGCCTGGGGGAGATGTTCGATGCGATCGACCCCAATCCGCTTGGTAGCGCATCGCTCGCGCAGGTGCACCGCGCTCGTCTGGTGACGGGCGAGGACGTGGCCGTCAAGGTGCAGCGCCCCGGTGCGCAGCAGGTTATGGCACAGGACATCGATATCATCCGCTCGGTGGTGCGTATCGTTTCCAAGTTCGTCAACACCGATCAATTCGTTGACCTGCACGGCGTAGTCGAGGAGCTGTGGACCTCGTTTCGCGAGGAGACCAACTTTTTGGCCGAGGCCAAAAACCTCAACGACTTCTACGAGTTCCATAAGAGTGTTCATGGCGTGACGTGTCCTAAATCCTATCTGGACCTGTGTACCGAGCACGTGGTGGTTATGGACTACGTCGACGGCATTTCGATCGCCGATCCTGAACGCTTGGTGGCCGAGGGCTATGACTTGGAAAAGATCGGTGCCGCGATTGTCGAGGACTACTCAACGCAGGTGCTCGACGACGGCTTTTTCCATGCCGACCCGCATGCGGGAAACATTATTCTCAAGGACGGCATCGTTTACTTTATCGACTTGGGCATGGTCGGACGCATGTCGAGTCACGATCGCGGTATCGTCAAGGACATGATTTTCGCCGTGGCTGAGGGTGACGTGCCCAAGCTCAAGGATTCGCTCATGCGCTTTGCCGTGACGCGTGGCGATTCAGCCGAGCTCGATCATTCGGCCTTTTTGTCCGATCTTGACTTTATCGTGGCTGACTTTGCTGGCCTTGACCTGAAGGATCTGGATATCGGCGAGTTTTTGACCTCGCTGTTAAACCTCGCGCGTAAGAATGACGTTGAGCTGCCGAGCGTGGTGACGATGTTCGCGCGCGGCATGGTGACGCTCGAGGGCTTGCTGACCGAGTATATGCCCAACGTCAACATGATCCAGATCATTCAGACGCATATCAAAAACGAAAAAAGCACTTATGCGCGCGTGCGCGACATGGGACGCGATCTTGCCGCGAGCAGCTATCGCGCGGCAAAAGGCTCGCTCGAGGCGGCCGAGTATCTGGGCTTGGCTTCGCGTATGCTCACGCGCGGCCAGCTTAAGGTGAACACGCAGATCATGAGCAGCGATAAGGCGCTGCGACAGCTGGGCGGAATTATCGACCGCATGTCGATGGCAATTGTGATCGCCGGTCTGTTTATCGGTTCGTCGGTGGTGTACTACGCGCGCATCGAGCCGGTTGTGTTTGGTATCCCAGTCATTGGCTTTATGGGCTACGTGAGCGCGCTGGTGCTGGCGCTTATGCTGGGCCGCAATATCTGGCTCAACAGTCACGGTGGCAAGCACTAGAGGCTGCGACCGTCACCGCATTTTCCTATCGCAAACAATAGCTTTTACCTTGGGCTTCGCCTGCGTGTGAGGCCCTTTTGCGTGCTACCATATCGACAGTAATAATCGATGGCCTAGATGGTGGTGCGGAGACGCACGAATGCGCGGTTTTCCTGCGCGTTTGGGAGAATCGGGGTGCAAGTCCCCGGCTGTACCAGTAACCGTAATTCCTCTTGGCTCGGGATGTTCGCGTCGCAGATCGGACGGCGCGCCTGAGCCGTTAAGGTTAAGTCGGATCGCCTCCCATCTTGCATGCGGCTGCGGCGTATGCTGCCGGTGTGCATAGGGCTCTGGAGGGAAGAGAGATCCCGATGGGGGAACTCGAGCGCAACATGCGCGATGACGTGGGGCAGCCTCAAGGCAACGCTCCAAGTACAGACAATGGGGGACAAATGGATATGTTTGAGGACGAGCGCGAGCGCGCCTCGTTGCATCGCCGTGGCGCGATTGCACGCGGTGTAGCCAAGCGCGGCCTGGTGGCGTTCCTGGCTTTTGCCATGGCTTTTGGCACCACGCCGGCGCAACTTTGGGCCGAGGGCGCCGAGGGCATTGCCCAGGCCGTGGCTCAGACTGCGACGGCCGGCGAGGGCGCGGCGGCTGATGGGGGCACCGGTGCCGCCGATACCGGTGCGAACGGTGCTGCCGTGGAGGACGGCACGGGTACCAGTGACGCTGCTGCCGAAAGTGCCGATGCCGCGGACAGTAGTCAGGTCGCTGCAAAACCGGACGAGGTGTCCGGTGACACCAGGTCTGGGGACGCTTCCGGCAAGGTTGCCGAAAATGCGAATGAAGAGCGCGCAGTCCCACAGCTGTCCTCAAAGAACGGCGTTAGCGTCGGGATGAGCCCGGCACCTGCTCGCTGGGTCGGCTCCAACCTGACCGGCTTTATCCAGCAGACGACGACGCTCTATGCCAATGTCTGGTCCGCCTCCAGCAGGCGGGCCGATGTTTCGGGAGCTACTTATCAGTGGCTCGCTGCCGACATAAGCAATAGGTTTGATGCGGACAGCTCCGCCTTTGTTCCTGTTGAGGGCCAGACGGGCGCATCGATTGTTCTCGATGATGCGCTCCGCACCCAACTCAGTGGCAAGTGCCTTCGCGTGCGCATCGTCGATGCGCACGGTAACGTCGTTTATGGACCGACGAAACGCTTCAACAGCCAGACACTGACGGCCACAAATACTATCAAGGCGCCCGTGCCTACCAAGACGGCTTTGGATGCAAAGTCCTATATCCTGATTCAGTCTTCTGCGGACGAAACGAGCTCGTCCTCGTCTGCTAAGGCTCAGATCTTGCGTCCCGGCACCACGCTTTGGGCCAATGCCTTCGACGGCGAGGCACGTCCCAGCAAGCGCATTGCGGCACAGTCGGGCTGGTCGTATCAGTGGCTTTCGTCCGAGACACGTGATGCGGATGATGCCAGCTACCATGTAATTACCGGGCAGACCGGCCAATCGCTGACGATTACCGACGAGCTTGCCGACCAACTGGCTGGCAGGTACATTCGCGTCAAGGTGGTTGGCAATGGTCAGGAGCTGTATGGCCCGAGCAGCTCGTTGAAGACGCCGGCATCTGTGGGCTATAACACTCCCGGCCCTGTCGCGACAGACGATCAGATCGCGCTGGGACACATTGTTCTTGCCTATAACGGTGCCGGATTTGGCGATGACTACGAGAACGTCCCTAACGCCAATGTTGGCGATACGATTAGGGCGGCTGCCTATTACCTCGACTACGATACACCGACCGATTTGTTTGGCTCTGACAAGGTCGACTTTTCGTGGTGGGCGGCCGATACCGCCGACGGGGCGTATGAGCAGGTCGCAACAGGCGATACATTTACGGTTACCGAAGCATGCGCCAACCGTTATCTTAAGGTGGTCGCTCAGGCCAAAAAGGGCATTCCCGGATCGGATCGTTGCGAGACCAAGCCTGGCTGTATCTTGCCCAAGGGCGCGACGACGCTCGCGTCGGTCGAATTTGTCAATGCGAGTAAGGGCGCTAAGGACACGGGCTCCACTATCGAGGCATGTGCCTACAAGGCGGTCGACTTTTCGTTCGAACCGGTTACCGAAGGCGTCACCTATACGTGGCGCTGGTCGTCTGTTAACCCGAGTTCACCCGACTTTGATGCGAAGGTCGATTGGCATGTAGTCGAGGGCAAGACCGACGGAAGCTTTACGATTCCGGGGGATTATGCGAACCGTTGGGTGAGCGTGTCTGCGACCGCTGGAGACAATACCGTAGAGGCGAAGGCCTCCGTGGCCATCAAGGCTGCTGGTTCGCATGAGATCTTCCTAACGTATCTAACGAAGATCGTCGGCGATCAAAGCGATGAAGGCAAGTTTACCTACAAGAGTGGCGAAAAGATCGGTGTCACGGCGTTTGAGAAGACGCCTGCGGGAACAAAGGGTGCTGAGCTTAATGCGAGCCAGTTAACGTACACCTGGCAGATTGCCGATAGCGCCCAAGGCCCCTTCACAACGTTGACGGACGAAAATGCTCACAGGCCGTCGTTTGTTATCGCGAAGAAGTACGTTGGCAAGTACCTCAAGTGCGTTGTCGATGGCGGCTATAACATTGATTCGGCTGCCACGCGCTACGCTGTCGTTAAGGGCGAGGACGTCAAGACCTACACTTTGACGTCGGTTGATGTGGCTTCGAGTGGCAATATAGCGCAGGTGGGAGGAACGCTAACTCCTACCGCTAAGTACATGGCGACCAGTGAGTGGGGCGATTACGAGACCGTTTTGCCCGAGGGCGCTGTTGTCGATTACCGTTGGTATCTCGCCGACGACGCAGAAGGCGCGTATGCACACGAGTTGCTTGGCGTTGACGAGGCATCTGGCTCGGTCGTGCTGCCTGCATCTGCAGAGGGTAAATACGCCTACGTGGTGGCAAACGCCGGCGACAACGATGTCAAGAGCATACCGCGTCTCGTCAGCTCTTCGGACGAGAGGCCCCTTTCCGTCAACGTAAGGGTGCGGGGCGTCAGCAAGCACGGTGTTGGTCAGTCCTACAATGTCGAGGACTGGGTGCCGCAGACTTCGTTTGAGTGGCCGAGCAGTCAAAAGAAATCTGCATGGGATATCTTTGCGAAGGTCCTCGATGATGCTGGCTATAGCTATAGCACTGAGGGCGGCGTTCCCTATTCGGTGACGACCCCCGATAAGACGCGCACGCTTGCAATGGAGAGTGCGGCTTCGGGCTATAAATACTGGCGTTTCGACATTAACGGTAAGCCCGCGAGCACCTATGCTACGAGCTACTATCCGACCGATGGCGACACCATCGAGCTGGTGTACGAGGATCCCACGGGCACGCCTTCGAGCCAGGTAACGGTCACGATGGAGATTATCGGCAAGAAGGACGACAAGGCACAGCGCTGGACCGATCCTTCGACGCAGGTGTTTGTTGAAGGCACGACGATCAAGGACGCCACTGCCGCCTACTTTGATGCCTTGGGCATCAAGTCCGAGATGTGCGATCGGCTGGGCTATTGGGGCGTCCATAGCCTTGTCTCTCCGCTTGACGGCACCAAGCTGGCCGGCGCCTGGTCGTTCTTCGTCAACGGTGTTCCCGCCAGCCAGATCGATAGCGATTACGAGCTCAAGTCGGGTGATTCGATTGTTTGGGCATATGCTGCCGGTGACACCGTGCCCAACCCCGACGAGGTTGTCGTGGACCCGAGCGCTTCGCGCCCGACTGACTGGAAGGCCGATTGGGACGGTGGCTCCAATGCTGTCACCGAGAATGCCTCTACGCCCACGGGTGCCCTTTCGGCGACCTGGACGTTCGATTGGAAAGCGTACTCGGGCGCCGCATACCCCAACGCGAGTGAGCCTATCGTTGTGAACGGTAACGTATATCTCGCCGTTAACAAGCGTTTGCTCAAGATTGATGCCGAGTCGGGCAAGGTTCTCGCCGAGGCCAACCTCAAGACGTCCATTGGCTATACCACGCGTCCGGTTTATGCGAAGGGCCTTATCATCGTTCCGCTCGATGGCGGCGCGGTCCAGGCGTTGACGGCCGATACGCTTACGACGGTTTGGCTGACTGATTCCATCGGCAGCCTTACTCAGTCGAACTCTCAGTTGACGGTCGATGGCAACTATCTGTACGTCGGTACCGTCGATGTCGATTTTGGCACAAACACGTACAACAACGGTCACCTGACGCGCATCAATATCCTGACCGGTGCTGTTTCCTGGCAGCATGTCAACGCCGGCGAGGGCTACTACTGGACGGGCGCTACGGTGGGCGACGGCTTCATTCTGGTTCCCACGAGTGCTGGTACCGTTGAGATGCTGAGCAAGTCGACGGGCGATGTGCTCGGCAGCGTTTCGATTGGCGCCATCGTCAACTCCAGCTGCGTGCTGTCCAAAGACGGTAAGCATGCCTATGTGATTTCGCGTGACGGCAAGCTCCACGTGTTGGCGCTGTCTGATGTAAAGGCAAAGGCGTCCTCGCGCATTTCCGAAGAGCGCGTTGTCGATCTGGGCCTTACGGGATGTGCTTGCATTCCCACCCTGTATGACGGCAAATTGGTTGTTGGCGGCGAGGTTTCCGGCGGATCTGCGCTGGCCATCGTCGACCTTGCGAGCAATTATGCGACGAAGCTCATTACGGCCGCAGACGGCTCCGCGCTTCCCGCGGGCGGCATTAAGGGTGCTCCGCTGGTGAGTGTTCAGACCGATGGGACCTATGTGTATTTCACCGTCAACTATGGTGAGACCACCGACTACGTCAATTACACCGCGGGCGGCGGCGTATATCGCTACAAGATGGGCGACGTGCAGGCTTCGGGCGCGTATGGCGCAACGGGTCACAACAATTACTGCGACTCGCCGATTGCTTGCGACGCCAAGGGCAACCTGTATTACATCAACGATTCCGGCACGCTGTTCAAGTTGAACGGCGGCGTCAAGGTCTCGTTTGAGACCGGCGAGGGCTCCAAGGTTAGCTATCAGACCACGGCTGCTGGCTCGTCCATTTTCAAGCCTGCCGATCCGACGCGTGAGGGCTACACCTTCGCCGGTTGGTATACCGATGGAGCCTGCACTAAGGCGTACGATTTCGCGACTGCGGTGACGGCTGATATGACGCTGTATGCTAAGTGGGTCAAGAATGCTGTTAACCCTGGCGGTAACGGTGGCTCTGGCTCCAATGGCGGCAATGGCGGCTCCAATGGCGGTTCGGGTAATACCGGCGCTGGTTCTGGCTCCGGTAACGGCACAAACGGCCAGCAGACTGGCGGTGCTGTTGCTCCGGGTCAGAAGCCGGTGTCTGCCCCGACCGCGACGGAGACCAAGAACGGCAAGGATTCCAAGAAGGATTCCGACAAGAAGGATAAGAAGTCTGACAAGAAGGACGACAAGTCCGGCAAGTCTGACACGGGCTCGTCTGCTGCGACTGCCGCTAAGAAGTCTGCCGAGGCTTCCGCGCAGGAGTCTGGCTTCAACCCGCTCGCTATTGTTGGCGTTGCTGCCGGTGTGATCGGTCTTGCCGTCATCGGTGTGTTCGTGCTCACCAAGCGTCGGTAGGTGAGGACCGTGTCCGATAAATCTCAGGACGCCGGCTCCAAACAGCCCGACTCGTCGTTCATCCAGCTCGACGATGCAAAGCAAAAGGGCGCCGCCCCGGCGGCGTCCGCCCCGCGGCGCAAGGCGCTCGCTGGCATCCTGACAACCGCCTGTATCGTCTTGATCGTTGTCTCGCTGGGCTTTGTCCAGCCTTCTGCCAGCGGCGCTTGGTCCATCGATTGGATTACTCAGGCCGTGACGGGGAAGAGCGTTGCCGACTCTGGCTCTGCTGCCTCTGGCAAGACAGGGGCGGCGGGCTCCTCGTCTTCTGATACTGCGGGCTTCGAGTCTAAGGAGTCGGATGAATCTGACTCCAAAGACGATTCCGAGTCTTCGAACAGGGACTCAAATAAGGATTCGAAAGGCAAGAAGTCCGAAGGCAAGGGCGGTAAGAAGTCCGAAAAGACGCCTGCCGGGCAGGGCACGGAATCCACTGGTGGATCCATCTCTTCTGGCGGCGCCTCTTCGGGCGGTGGCTCGGCGACCGGCGGTGGGCCTGCGTCCAACGGCGGCAATGCCTCGTCGGGTAACCAGAGCGGCTCACAGCAGCCTGGCTACGTCACGGTGACGGTTTCGGTCACATCAAGCGCTGTGGGAAATCCTGTGTCTTCTGGCGGCACCTTCACCTTTAACGAGGGCGCTACGGTCTACGATGCCCTGTGCGCTCTGGGCCTTTCCGTGAATGCTCGCGGTTCGTCGTACGGCACGTATGTCGCCGCCATTGGCGGTTTGGCCGAGAAGGAGCACGGCGGCAAGAGTGGTTGGATGTACTCCGTTAACGGCGCGACGCCCAACACGGCTTGCAGCAACTATGTTTTATCCAACGGCGACAGTGTCGTCTGGTATTACGTAACAGGCTAAATGCCTCGACATAACACGCCAAACGGGCGGTTCGGACAAACATCCGGGCTGCCCGTTTTTGTCATGTAGGGGCTGAGGGATTGTCGATCGGTTGATTTGCCGGGAATGGGAAATTGTTTTCCGATCGTGCCTCAACCGGAAACCGTGTCCCGTTTTGAAGCGCTGTTCCGGGATGCAATTTCCGGAACAGCGCTCCCGGGGAAACTGCGTCCCGTTCTGAGGCTGCAAACTGGGATGCACTTTCCGTAATGGCGCCTCCAGGGAAAGTGCGGCCCGTTTCGGGCTCCGATTCTGGGACATGCTTTCCGCTAGGATGGCGTTGCGGAAATTGTGTCCCACTCTGAGGGTGCGATCTGGGATGTAGTTTCCGGAACTGTGCCCCTGGGGAAACTGCGTCCCATTTCGACGCTGTAGCCCGCCTCGCACGCCTTCCTCGACAGGCTCTGCAAACAAAAAGCCGGTTGGAACGTGAATTCCAACCGGCTGCGAAGCGAGATTATGTTGGGCTGTCTACGACTGTGCGCCCTCGAGGAAAAAGCGGCGGCTAAAGTAGTTGTACCAGGTGACCAGGAACGTGGCGATGGCCTTCATGGCCTGGTAGCCGATGCTCAAAAACGTGACGCCGACAAACATGTACAGGTCGTTGAGGCCCAAACCAATCACCGACAGGATGGTGAAGATCGTGAACTCGCGCTTACGGCTCATGCCCTCGCGATGGTCGAACACGTACTTCATGCTGAGCCAGTAGTTGACCACGACGGACGTGGTAAACGAGACCGTGGTGCTCACCAAAAAGTTGAGGTGGAACTGCTCGACGAGCGCAATGAGCATGCCCCAGTCGATGCCAAAGGAGATGAGACCCACGACAGCGAACTTGAGGAACTGCTTGGTATGAGGTTGTGCCAGTGCCTTGCGCACGTAATCACATCCAATGCGTTGATGAATCGAGCAACGAGTTACTTTAGAGCTTTTGCACGGGAAACGTAAGGTCTCTGGGAAGAACTATACGAACTCGCCAAATATTCAAGAGGTAATCCGCAAACGTTGCAAATCTTCCCGTAAACGAGCAAGGCCCACGAACAACACGGCGCTCAACGCACGTCATACGTGGGCTCCGTAGTGCAACGAGGAGGCCGAGCTACTTGGTCTGCTCGCCCTCCAGGAAAATCTTGCGCGTTATAAAGTTGTAGACCATGACCAGTGCGGTAGCGCAAATCTTGGCGATATTGGCCTCGAGACCCAGGCCGGCGTTGAGGGCCAGCACGATGCCGTCGTTGAGCACCAGGCCAATAACGGACAGCACGACAAAGATGATGAACTCGCGGCGGCGGCTCATGCCCTCCTTGTGTGCAAACACGTACTTCATGCTCGCGACGTAGTTAAAGATGAGCGAGACGATAAAGCCGCTGGTGTTGGCGATTAGGATATTGAGGCCCAGACCGTAGTGGAGCAGATTCATAATGCCAAAGTCGATGACGGTGGCAATGACGCCGACGACGCCAAACTTCATGATCTGCGCAAGGAGCTTTTGCATGGTACCTGCCTTAGGGTGGCGCCGCAGCACCGTGGGGATGACAAACTTAGCAAGTTTAGCCAATCCCCGCAGGCGGGGCTAGGCGCGCTCCTCGATGGCACCGTTTCTATATGCATCGAGCAGCTGGCGCAGGTCCTGGATTTGGCTGCGGATCTTGGCGCCCGTATCGGTATCGCTGACCATGCGGCGACGGTCGGCCTCGTCAAAGCGGTTGGTCTCGCTCTCGATGTCGACATTGCGGGTAAGTGCCTCGGCAACCGTGGTAAAGGCTTGGTGCGACTTGAGGCGACATCCGCGCGAGCTGGAGATAAGCGTGTATCCGGCAATGCCCGTCTTGGGGTGATAGGCACGGCAGAAGCCGCCATCGATGACCAGTAGCTTGCCCTCGGCTCGGATAGGCTGCTCGCCCTTGGTCGTCTTGACGGGCGTATGGCCGTTGATGATGTGCCCTGTCGGCGAGCATGCCATGGGGGTGACGCCAAACTCGCGCATGATGTCGTCGCAGACCGAGGGCGACTTGGTAAGCGTAAAGTACGGGTCCATCGGCTCGACCCAGGTGCTCTTATCGGCGATGTAGGCGCGTTCGAACGTGCGAACCTCGCGTCCGCTTGCCGGCGACTTCATGCCGATCCAGAGATACCACATCCAGTCGAGGGCATCGCAGTCGCCGTTGCGCCAGGCACGGCGGGCGATATGGTCGCAAAAATCGAGGTAGTCGTGACCGGCGTGCCACGTGCCCAGGCAGTTCATGCTGCTAAACGTGCCGTCCTCGTTGAGCGGCACGCAGCCGTGGAAGAGCAGATTGCCGTTGGCGACCTTATACATGGAGCCGTGGGTATAGAGGAAATCGATGTGGCGATGCAGATGATCGGCGGTGACAAACTCGGACACAAGCTTGTCTATGATGTGCTGCTCCTGAGACGTGAGCGTGTAGGGGTCCGCCGGATCGACGGTGGGGAAGTCGTTGGTCGTGAGTGGCCAAACGCTGCCGTCGGCAAGCGTGACCGTGTCGGCGTCGCGATCGACCTTGTCGAGCAACAGACGGTCTGCCATATCGAACTCGGGATGGCGCTGGATGATCTGACCCTCGAGCTTAAAGAGCAGGACGTTAATGGCTTTGATCAGCGGGCTGATGGACTCGCCGGCGGTATAGGTGGCGTCGGCGAAGGCGACAAGCTCGCGCAGCGAGATACCGTAGTCGTTCTCCAGGATCTCGTAATTGTCATAGCGAAGGTTATTGCGCAGCACCGTGGCGATGCAGGCGGGCTCTCCTGCCGCAGCGCCCATCCACAGCAGATCGTGGTTGCCCCACTGGATGTCGAGTGAATGGTAGGTGAGTAGACGGTCCATAATCTTTGCCGCGCCGCCGCCGCGGTCGAAGATATCGCCCACCAGGTGCAGGTGGTCGACAGCTAGGCGCTTGATGAGTGAGGCGAGCGACTCGATGAAGTCGTCGGCGCTGGCGGTCTCCAGGATGGACTCAACGATGCGCTCGTGATAGCGCACGCGGTAGTTGTTCTCATCCGGATGCGTGTGCAGGAGCTCGTCGATGATGTAGGCGTAATCGCGCGGGATGGCCTTGCGCACCTTGGAGCGCGTGTAGCGACTCGAAAGCGAACGCGCCACCACAATGAGCTGGTCGAGCATGGTTTTGTACCAGGTGGGCGAGTCGTCGTGCTGGCTGCGGACAAGATCGATCTTCTCGCGCGGATAGTAGATGAGCGTGCACAGCTTGCCCTTTTCGTCAAAGGAGAGCGTGTCGCCAAAGATTTCGTCGACATGCTCGCGCACGACGCCCGAGCAGTTGTTGAGGATGTGCATGAAGGCTTCGTATTCGCCATGCAGGTCGCTCATAAAATGCTCGGTGCCCTTGGGCAGGTTGAGGATGGCCGAGAGATTGATGATCTCGGTAAACGCGGATTGCTCGGTGGGGAATTGTCTCGACAGCAGGCGCAGATACTTGAAGTCTTGCGGATTGCGATCGGATGCGACCATGAAACACCTTCCGATGGGGTTGGTAAAACTGATAAACAGCGTCAAACGTTTATCAGTATGCGCCGCCTTTGTTTCAATTTTGCGCTGGCGGCTCAATTGTCGGATGAGCGGTTTGCTAAATCGATTTAGTTAAGGTAGATATGGCGGTTGGGTGGAGACACCGAGGGTGTCTTTGTGGACGGTTGTCTATGGTTTGGTGGAGATGATGATGGTAAAGATGTTCTATACAGATGGTTCGATTTGGTAAATAGTGGACATTTGTACCGTATCCAGGCTCGCTGTGCGATAATTTTCGTAGTAATACGTAAGGAGCCTCATATGAGTGATTTTGTCCTGACTTGTGAATCCGCCGCCGATCGAACCCGTGAGTTCTTTGCGTCGCACAATATCCCTGTCGTGTGTTTTCATTACGAGATCGATGATGTTGTCTATACGGACGATCTGTACCAGTCGATTTCGCCGGACGAGTTTTTTGCCCAGATTGCCGCGGGCGCCATGCCCAAGACGTCTCAGGTGAGCGTGGGTGAGTACGAGGAGTTTTGGGAGCCGTTTGTTGCCGAGGGTAAAGACGTGCTGCACCTGACGTTGTCGTCGGGTATTTCGGGTACGTATGGATCGGCCTGCGTTGCGGCACAGATGCTCGCGGATCGCTATCCCCAGGGCGGCAAGGTTCGCGTCATCGATTCCCTGGGGGCGTCTTCGGGCTTTGGCCTGTTGCTGGAATATGTCGCCGACGTTCGCGATAGCGGCGCTTCGCTCGACGAGACGGCTGCCTGGATCGAGGAGCACAAGCTCAACCTGCATCACTGGTTCTTTTCGACTGACCTATCGAGCTATTTGCGCGGCGGTCGTATCTCGGCGGCCAGCGCGATTATCGGCACGGCGCTTAAGATTTGCCCGCTTATGACGGTCGATTGCGAAGGTAGGCTGTCGCCACGTGAGAAGATTCGCACTAAGAAGCGCGCGATTTCCGAGATGGCTAAGACCATGATGGCGCACGTGCAGGACGGTGCGGATTATTCGGGTAAGTGCATCATGTCGCACTCGGCGTGCCGCGAGGATGCCGAGGCAGTTGCGGCGCTGATTGAGGAACAGGTTCCGCAGCTCAAAGGCAAGATTGAGATCAATAGCATTGGTGCTCTGATCGGTTCGCACACCGGACCTGGTACGGTGGCGCTCTTCTTTATGGGCGACAAGCGCGTGGATTAATTTGCCGCATCACGTCGCCGCATGATTGCTCAAACGAAAACGGCCCGCCTCACGTTTGTGGGGCGGGCCAAGATGTTTTGCTAGCGCTTCTTTCCGCGGAAGAAGAAGCCGTGCAGCGAGGGCTTGAGTCCGCGGTTGGCGCGACGCTCCTCGATATGATCGTGGATCGAAGCGACGCGCTCGATGACCTCGTCGGGAGTCGGCACGTCGGGATTCATGTTCTCGACCTGGCTGACCTCGGCGGCGGCGACCTGGTCGATAATGGGCACATCGTCGCGCGAGATGACAGGCGTGGCGTCTTCCTTCATCTTGCGGTAGCGCTGCATCATGTCGGTCTGCAGCTGCTGGGCCGAAGGCGGCGTCCAAATGATGGCGTTGGCGCCGGCGGCGATGGTCTCACGGATGCTCTCGGGCGTCTTGCCGCCCGGTGCGATGAGCGGCAGGTTGGGATAGTGCTCGCGCAGCTCGCGCAGGACCTGGGGCGTGTTCTTGCCGGCCGCGATGTTGAGAATCTTGGCTCCGGCGCGCACCTTGGCGTGAGCATCGTCATCGCAGCGAACGACCGTGGCGATGACGGGGATGTCGGCGATGTTGGTGATGTGCTCGACCATTTCGGCAGTGGCGGGGGAGTTGACCACGCAGCCCGCCGCGCCCTGCATCTCGGAGACGGCTGCCATCTGCACGGAGCGCTTACCGGTGGTGGTGCCACCGCCCACGCCTACGAAGACCGGGCACTCGGCGACGGTCAGCAGCGCCTGCGTAATGGCGGGCTGCGGCGTGAAGGGGTAGACGGCAAACACGGCGTCGGCATTGGAGTTGCGGATGACCGCGACGTCGGTAGTGTAGATAAGCGACTTGATGCGGCGGCCAAAGAGCGTAAAGCCGCTGGCCTCCTCGATCTCGTCGGGCATGCGGAGGGCCGCCTTGCGCAGACGTCCGTCGATGGGCAGCGGCTCCATGGGCAAGAGGCCGTTGGGAGTTACGGCCACCTGGGGCTCGGTAAATTCGTCTGCAAGCTCTACCTCGGAGAAGTCGACCGAGGCGACGATGTCCTCGTGAACCTCGGCGGGAACATCGATGGGAGCTTGGTCGTTTGTCGCGGTGGGCGTGTCGAAGGAGCTGGTGCCGACAAAGGCGTCGACGCGCTCGTTTAGGTCGTTGAGGGTATCCATGGAGGCTCGATTCTATGTGATAACGGCCGGCGCTATGCAGCCGGAATTGCGAATGCTAAATCGTTTGACGAGTTGATTTTTCCCCGCCGCGCCATCCGTTAGACCGAAGGGCCGGCGAACGTGAAGGAGCTGTGGTGGCGGGTATCGAGGTGCTATCTTGAAAGTCCCGTTTAAAAGAGAGGTGACGCGGTATGGAATTTTCGGCAATGTTGGGCCCGATTGGCCTATGCGTGGGCGCAATCGTAGCCGCCGCGGTCATCTACTTTGTGGTCACGGCCATTAAGGGCAAAAGGGCCGAACGCAAGGAGCGCGCGATGCTTAAACAGCATCGCGACCAGCAGGGCAAACGCGCACAGAGATAGCTTGTTGAGTTTTGGATCCGTGCGCTAGCTGCGTTTTCGGATCAGGGCAATGTAGAAGCCCTCAAAGTCGCGGCTAGGCGGAATGGTCAGCGTGCCGGGCAGGCCGTTGGCGACGGCCGATACCTGACCCGCGGCGATGGCCTCGGTGAGAGCGTTGCTCTCGATATGCGGCTCCTCGCCGGCGTCCTGGGCGCGACGCGCTTCGCTTTCGCTCGGCGTGCCGTCGAGGGGGATAAGCTCGCAGTCCATATGCTTGTCGAGCGCCTCTTGCAGGGCGTCCTCGTTTTCCTGCGGCAAGATCGAACAAGTCGAATAGACGAGCGTGCCGCCCGGTTTAAGGGCTCCCGTGGCGCGGTCCAGAAGCGCTCGCTGCGAGCGGGCACACTTGCTCAGCAGCTGCTCGGTCAGGCCGCGCAGGCTTTTCTCGTTGCCGCTGATGACGGTGCCCGTGCCGGTGCAGGGAGCGTCGAGCAGGATGCGGTCAAAGCGGAAGAACTCGTCGAGCTCGCGTGCGTCGATGCGCATGACGGGCACGTTTTTGGCACCTTGGCGGTGGAGGTTGGCTTCGAGCTTCTCGGCGCGGGGAATGCTCATCTCGCAGGCGGTGAGGTGTGCCTGGCCCTGGGTGAGGGCGGCGATCTGCGTCGTCTTGCCGCCAGGGGCTGCGCACATGTCCAGGATGTCCTCGCCGGCCTGAGCACCCAACACCAAAGGCGGCATCATGGACGACAGGCTCTGCAGATAGATCTTGCCGTCGCGGTAGATGTCGAGATCCCACAGATCGGAAACCTGGGCCTCGGGCAGGATAAAGGCGTCCGGATACCAGGTAACGGTTTGGTGCGCGATGCCGGCGGCATCGAGCGCCGCAGCGATGTCCTCGGCGGTTGCCTTGAGCGTGTTGGCGCGCAGCGTGACCGGGCGTGTGGCCGCGGCGCCGAAGCCCTCGATCATGAGCTCGGCATCGGTGGGGGCATAGGCGCCGGCGACCGTGTCGACCATAAAGCGCGGCAGGTCGGCGGCGCAGGGAAGGGCGGCAAGCTGGTCGGAAAGCTCGGTGGCGGCAAATTGCCTGAGCTTGAGCTCGGGCTTGACCTGCTTTTTCTGCTTACGACGACGCGGCTTGGACATCCGTCTTTCCTTCCACCTAAATGATTATTCTGGGACGGGGATTAAATAATCATTCCATGACTCCCGTCACAAAAAGACTGTACTGTGGCGCCCGGGAATGATTTTTTAATCCCCGTCCCAGAATAATCATTCCCGGGCGCGTTGCTACTAGCGTGCTTTAGTACTGGCTCTCGTGCTTGCTGAAGAAGTCGAAGCGCGGGGGCAGTGGCTTCACGCGGTGCTCGCCGGGCTTCTCGCCCAGGCTCTCCACGAACTCGTCCGTGGAGGCAAAGATGTTGTCCCAGCTAAAGAAGGCGACCGGGTCGACGTCGAAGTACTCACAGATGAGCTCGCAGCCGGCCGGGACGATGCCGTGCATGAGCACGGTCGCCACGCGCAGCTCGGTAAAGGCGTCGACGAGGGCCTGCGTCATTGCGGCGCTGGCTGGCTCGCCCTCGAGCTTGTTGGCGGCCTTGGAGGCGTCGCTCCAGCGCTTGTTGGCGGCGCGCAGGTAGTCGTCACACACGGCGAGCGCGCGGTGCGTCTCGAACTTGTACATGGCCTGCTCAAAGGCAAGGGTTGCCTGCTGGGCGGCTTCGACCACGGTGTCAGAAGCGGCACCAGCGGGGATGCAGCCGTTGCGGTAGGGGCTCTCGTCGCCTTCCTTGATGGCAACGCCGTAGAAGCAGCTGCGGGCCAGACGGTTGAATACGCCGGTCAAAAGGGCGCTCTCCTTAAGGGCCGGATCGATAACGCGCTTGTCGTCGCAGGCGCGCACCTCGTTGCCGTCCTTGTCCTTGCCGGTCACACGCGTGTCGTATGCCTTGGGGCTAAAGCTCACCGGCTTCTCGGACAGGCCGAGCGACAGCCAGTGCGCGCGCATCTGCTCGCAGGTGTAGTGGTTGAGTAGGTCGTCTGCCGGCGGGGGAGGCGTCTGCGAGGACGAGCTGGCCTTTTTGCCCATGTAGAGCAGGTGGTAGCAGGCGCTGACGGTGCTCTGCGTGAGGTCCCAGCCCAGGGCCTCCCACATGGCGGTCTGCGCGATGCAGTAGAAGTAGATGTTGTCCTGACCGATGAACTGGTAGATCTGAGCGTCGTCAGAGCACCACCAGTCGCGCCAGTCGAGCGAACTGTGCTGGTAGGTGGGTGCGGGTACCTGTGTGGAATCGGCAGCGGGCTCGCCCATGAGGGCGGCATCCTGGGCGGCGACGCCCTCGGTCACGCCGGCGGCCTTGGCATCGCGCGCGAGCACGGTACGCGTATAGCTGATGGGCGCCCACAGGCTCTCGGGCCAGCACCAGCAGGTGACGTCGGAGACGCCATCGACCTCGGGCACCGGAACGCCCCAGTCGATGTTGCCGGTGATGCGAAAGGGCACGAGCGCCTTGCCGCTGCGGAAGCGCACGCCGCCGTTGGCGAGCACCGCGTGGGCATCGTCGCGCTCCTTCCAGCTGGGGAAGGTGACGGTAAAGCTGCTCTTGTTGCCCTCGGGCTCCAGCACGGTGTGCTCGGGGAGCTGATCCTCGACGGCATCGAAGGCCTCGCGGAACTTGTTTTGGATGTAGAGCTGTGCCGGCAGCAGCCACTCCTCCATGGTCTTGGAGACCACGGAGCGAACCTGCGGGTTCTGGGCGAGCTTGGCGGTATAGGTCTTCATAAAGTCGAGGTAGGCGGGTAGGTCGAAGTAGAGGTTGTCGACCGGGCGCAGCTCGGGCACCTCGCCGGTGAGCTGGCTCTTGGGTGCGATGAGCTCTTCGGGCTCAAACTGGTGGCCCAGATCGCACTCGTCGGCATAAGCCTTCTCGGACTTGCAGCCCTGGATGGGGCAGCGGCCGATCACCTGACGGCCGTTGAGGAACGTGCCGGCCTTGGCATCGTAGAACTGCAGCGTGGAGCGCTTGGAGATGGTGCCCTGCTCGTGCAGGCGCTCGATAATCTCGGCGGTAACCTCGTTGTGAATCTGCGCAGCTGGCTCAAGGCCTGAGCCGCCGTAGATGTCGCAGCTGATGTTGTAGTTGTTGAGGGTCGCGGCCTGTCGGGAGTGATTGGACTCGACATACTCGCCGATGGACTTATCGTAGCCTTCGTTCTCCTTGAGCTTGCGGTAGCTCTCCATGATGGGCGAGCCGTAGCAGTCGGTGCCCGAGGTGAAGATGACGTTCTCGCGGCCCAGGCGGTCGCGCAGGAAACGGGCGAAGAAGTCGGCCGGGACAAAGACGCCGCCAACGTGGCCAAAGTGAAGGCCCTTGTTGCCGTAGGGCTCGCCGGCGGTAACGATGGCGCGGCGCGGCCAGCTGGGACGGTCGTTCATGGAGTATTTGGATGCCATGGGACTCCTTCGCATATGGTGAGAGCGCGGCCGGGCGCAAGGCCTGGCGACGCGGTGGTCAATTCGTGCATATCGTTCGACATTATCGCACATGCGGACGGGTACGTGGCAGGGGCGCTATCCTAAGATGCTATGAATGAGATTTCCAACATACATGCGTTTGAGGACGAGGATTTTCTGCACGCTTGCTTCGTGTGGGGGATGGTCGTAGTCGGCGTGTTTGCCGTGTGCCTGGTGCCGGTGTTTATGCTGCTGGGCGGGCCTGCAGACTTGGATGTGGCTGACGCGGGCGGCTGGATGGCCGTCTTGGGCTGGATGGTCGGCTTGACTGCGGTTTCGGCGGCTTCATTTGCCGTGCACGAGCTGGTGCACGGTGTGTTTTTTAAGCTGCTGGCGCCTGCGGGCGCGAAGGTGACCTTTGGGGCGAATCGCGAGACGGCGATGATCTATGCCTGCGCCGAGGGCGTTGTGTATTCGCGCCGGCGGTACGTGGCGGTTTGCCTGGCGCCGACGGTTGTTGTGACGACAGCGTTTGCCCTGGGGTTTGCGTTTTCGGGCTATCCGCTGCTGTGCTATTTGGCGGCCGGCTTGCATTTGTCGGGCTGTGTAGGCGACTGGTATTACGTGCGGACCATCTTGCGCGACCGCCGCATTGTCGCCTGCGAGGACACGTCCTTCGGCGTGCGCTTTTTCGGGTGAGGAGATGTCGATGAAGCCGTTGTTGCTGCATGCGTGCTGTGCACCATGCTCGCTTGAGCCGGTCCGCCTGCTGCGCGAGGAAGGGTTTGAGCCCACAATCTGCTGGACAAACCCCAATATTCAGCCTCACGATGAATGGCAGCGGCGTTTGGACGAGCTGCGCCGGTGGTGTGCCGATGGCGACATCGAGCTTATCGAGGCGGGGGAGGACCGTGAGCGCTGGGAGGCCGGCGTGGCCCCGCTGGGAGCCGACCGAGCCCGTCGCTGTCGCGCGTGCTATGCCCTGCGTCTGGCCGAGGCGTGCCGTGTGGCCCAGGAGCGCGGGTTTGAGTTTGTGGGCACGACGCTCGCCGTCTCGCCGTATCAGCTGTTCGACACCTGCAATGACGTGCTCGAGCGCTTGGCGGCGGCACATGGGCTCACCCCGGTGATTCGCGATTTTCGCCCGTATTACCCCGAGGCCACGCGTCGTTCGCGCGAGCTGGGCATGTATCGGCAGAATTACTGCGGCTGCCGATTCTCGGCCGTCGAGGCGGCCATGGACCGCGCCCGCATCCGCGACGAGCGCAAAGCGTCCAAAAAGTAGTTCTTTTGGGCTGGCAGCCTGCTAGGATGTAGAGCGGACTTTAACTATATAAGGAGTATCCGACGTGTCTATGCGTACCGATGATTTTGACTATAACCTGCCCGAAGAGCTCATCGCCCAGGCTCCTGCCGAGCCGCGCGACTCCTGCCGCCTGCTGGTGGTGGATCGCAAGGGCTCCCAGGCGGGAACGCCGCTGGAGCACGGCGGTACCGTTGAGCACCGCATCTTCCGCGACATCATCGACTATATCGAGCCGGGCGACGTGCTCGTCATCAACCAGACGCGCGTGATGCCGGCCCGTTTGATCGGTCGCAAGACGGGCTCGGGCGGCGTGGTCGAGACGCTGCTGCTCAAGCGCCGCGAGGATGTTGACCCGCTGGGTCACGTTTGGGAGTGCCTGGTCAAGCCGGGCAAGCGTCTGAAGCCCGGTGCCCAAATTGAGTATCGCGCCGGTGGCGCTCATGCGCCCGAGGGGGCTCCCGTGGTGCTGACGGCCGAGGTCGTCGACTTTGTCACCGATAGCCGCGGCGGCCGACTGGTGCGTTTTGAGCCGGCCGGTTGCAACGCCGCCGGCGATCCGCGCACGCTCGACGAGGCCATTCATGCTGCCGGTCACGTGCCGCTGCCGCCCTACATTACCGATTACGAGGGCGATCCCGAGAAGTACCAGACCGTCTACGCCATGAAGGAGGAGCACTCGGCTGCCGCTCCCACGGCGGGTCTGCACTTTACCCCCGAGCTCATGGCTGCCATCGAGGCCAAGGGTGCGAAGTTTGCCGCCGTCGAGCTCGAGGTGGGCATCGATACCTTTCGCTTGGTGGAGGAGGACGACCCTACGCAGCACGTCATGCACACCGAGCGCTACCACGTATCGCAGGAGGTGGTCGACGCCGTGCACAAGGCCAAGGCCGAGGGACATCGCGTGATCGCCGTCGGCACCACCGCGGTGCGCTCGCTCGAAAGCGCGTTTGACGCGGAGGCGTCGGTGTCCGATCCAGCCGTGACGGCGCGCTATTTTGAGGGCCGCGAGGACGGGGCTGATACGCTCGGCCGTGGCGACATCGTGGTACGCGAGAACGCCACGACGCAGCTCTACCTCATGCCCGGCTCGACCTATCACGTGGTCGACGCGCTGATCACGAACTTCCACGTGCCGCGCTCCACGCTCATGATGCTCGTAAGCGCGCTTGCCACCCGCGACCAGATCATGGATGCCTACGCCGCTGCCATCGAGGAGCGCTACCGCTTCTTCAGCTTTGGCGACGCGATGCTCATTCAGTAGGTTACGGCGTTTTCCAAACGCCGTAACCGGCCGACGCTGCAAACCCGCCAGAGCGGCAATCTGCCTTTCAACTTCGGCGGCATGACCAGAAGGTCAATGCCGCCTTGTTTCAAGGCACCTTGCTCGCTCTGGCGGGTTTTCGCTGACTTTGCCAAAACATCGGCATCGCCGTTGTTGGCACTTGGGGACGTTCCTTTTGTGTCGGCACCTGGGGACAGTCCTTATGTCAAGAGATCGGTGCAAGAGGGATAGGTTGCCTTGCGTCGATCTAAATAAGTTGCGGTGAGATAGTTCCTGTTTAGCCTCAAAAAAGGCCAATTCAAGAACTATCTCACCGCAACTGCGTTGAGCGTTTTTTTTGGCAGCCGGTTTACTTGCTTGCGAACAGCCAGACTAGGATGATCACCAGGATTGCGGCGACGATGCAGACGATGGCGCCGGTGAATTTGATGCGTGAGTCGCGGGTACGCTCGCGCACCGCGTCCTCGGTGGCCTCGAGCTGGGCGACTTCTCGCTCGGTCTCGGCGTGTTCGGCTTTGTCTCGGGCCAAGGATCCTGCAAGCGACTCGGTGATCTCTGGGTGGTCGTGCACCTCGGTCGCCTGTTCGATAATCGACTGCGCATGCGCGGCATCTGCTTGGGCGTTGGCTATGCTCTGCTCTTGGTCGCGGCGTGCCTTGTCCTCGGCGGCGATCTTCTCGCGCAGTTCGCGCTGGCGCGTTGCAGCGGCGGTTTTTGCGGTCTGCAGCTCGTCGCGCGCGGCATCGGCCTCTGCCGTCACGGCCTGATGGGCTCGCTTGGCGTCGGCGATGGGGGCTTGCGCCTGCTCGACGGCCTGCTCGGCTGCGGCAAGCGAGTGCTCAAGGTCGGCGGTGATGCGCGGGACATCTTCTTCGGCTTTACGCAGGGCATCTGCCGTGTCGGAGATCTGCATCGAGAGCTCGCTGGTGCGCACCGTATAGTTGGCGGGATTTGCCGAGGGATTGCGTTGCAGTTCGGCATACTCATGACGCAGCGTCTCGAGCTGGGCGCGCGTGGCGTCGACGGTTTGTTGTGCGGCCGCAATGCCGGCGTCTCGCTCGGCCTTCACCTTGTCGCGGATACGCTTGGAATCCTCAAGACGTCGAACGAGGCGGTTGCCGGTATCGCGAGAGCTCGCCTCGCGGGCCTCCACGGCATCGAGCGCAGCCTTCAGGCAGAGCTCAGTCGCGTCATCCTCTGTCTTCATTTGTTCGAACTGACCCTTGAGCTCTGTCGCTTTGGCGGCGTGGGCATCACGGTCAATCTCGGCTGCCGCAGCGGTCTTTTGCGCTGTGGCGATCGCCTGACGCTGGTCGGCGACGATCTGGTCGTAGCGGCCTCCGATATCCTGGCGCGTCTCGAGTTCCTCGGCCTGATCGGCAATGCGCTGCTCAAGTTCGGTCAGATGGGCGCGGGCATCGGCAAGTGCCTTTTTCGCGGCGTTCATCTCGCGCATGGCCGAGGCACCCTGGGCGATAAAGGTGCCCACGGCGTTCGCGGTGTTCGAGACAGCGGTCCCCAGATCGCGACTCGCGGCGGGGGAGTGGGGGACGGTCGGGCGAGCGGTGCCGGCAGCGTCCGCATCGGCAGCCTGCGGCACGGCGATATTGCCGGCACCGCCCTCGATCACAGAAAAGCCTGCTGCGTGCGGGTCGACCGCATCGGCGCCAATCGTGGGGTGCTCGAGCTGCAGAAACGAGGGCATGGTGCTGCCCTGGTCGGCAACCGGAGTCTCGCCGGGCACAAAGGTCGAGGCCGCCTCGGCGGCCTCCTCTTCCTCGGCATCAATATCGGCATCGGCGACGGCGTCTTTCATCGCTTTGACGGCATCCATCATGGAGTCCATGACGGCGTCGAGCTCTTCTTCCGAAGACACCTCGATAGGGCCTGCCGCCTGTGGCGCGGGGTCTGTGTCGGGTTCGGCATCGCTCGGCTCCGGCTGCTCGCTTTCGTCATGCTCGACAGTATCGTCTGTGTCTGTTGCTTTATCCGCATCGGCGTGCACATCTGCGGCAGCGGGCGCATCTGCGGTGGCGGGCGCATCGGTGGAGGCGTCGACGCAGGTAGGAGTATCGCAGTCGTCGACGGCGTCTGCGGAATGATCAATATGCTCTTGAGTCTGGGGGTCCAGCTCGTCTGTCATAGGCATGTGCTCCTCATCGTTGTTTGTCACCCTATGATAAGGTCTCGCGCCGACATCCCGCGCGCCGCAGCAAAGTTTCAAAACGTGTTCGATGGCTCGATCTGATAACAATAACTCGGCCGTTTTATCCAGTTTGTACTTGACAATCCCTTCGCCGAACTACGTGGTGCCGTTCGCCTACCGCGGTCTTTTATTTTTGCTTGAACACGCTAAAGTTGCATCTCAGCTTTTGGCGCGTGAAGTTGGATACGCGCAGTCGGCGGGCGTGCCCGTCGCGATTTGAAAGGACTTTGTATGGGACTTTTCACTGGTAAGACCGTGATCGTCACCGGCGGCGGCAAGGCCACACTTAAGGACGGTTCCGCTGGCTCCATCGGCTACGGCATCGATATCGCATTTGCCAAGGAGGGCGCGAACCTCGTCATCACCGGCCGCAACGTCGCCAAGCTCGAGGCCGCCAAGGAGTCTCTCGAGGCCGAGTACGGTGTCAAGGTTCTGCCTGTTCAGGCCGATGTCTCGGCTGGTCAGGACAACGAGGCCGTCGTCCAGAACGTCATCGACAAGGCCATTGAGGAGTTCGGCCGCATCGACGCCGTCGTCAACAATGCTCAGGCTAGCGCCTCGGGCGTGACCATCGCCGATCACACCATGGATCAGTTTAACCTGGCCATTTACTCCGGTCTGTATGCTACCTATCTGTACATGCAGAAGGCCTATCCGCACCTGAAGGAGACCAAGGGCTCCGTGGTCAACTTTGCCTCGGGCGCCGGCCTGTTTGGCAACTATGGCCAGTGCAGCTATGCTGCCGCCAAGGAGGGCATCCGCGGCCTGACCCGCGTTGCCGCCAACGAGTGGGGCAAGGACGGCATCAACGTCAACATCGTGTGCCCGCTTGCTTGGACCGCTGCGCTCGAGAACTTCCAGGATGCCTATCCCGAGGCGTTCAAGGCCAACGTCCACATGCCGCCGGCTGGTCACTACGGCGACGTCGAGAAGGAAATCGGCCGCGTGGTCGTTCAGCTCTGCGGTCCCGACTTTAAGTACATGAACGGCGAGACCGTCACCCTCGAGGGTGGCATGGGCCAGCGGCCCTAGCAGTTACGCGGTTCTACGAACCGCGTAACCAGTTGACGCTGCAAACCCGCCAGAGCGGCAATCTGCCTTTCAACTTCGGCGGCATGACC
>DXMU01000047.1 GCA_019414025.1 Collinsella sp. | reverse complement strand
GCCGCGCGGCAAGGAGATATATTGCCAGACCGGAGGGGCCCCGCGGGCGGGAATCTGGGCGTACACATTTCCTACACATTTTGTGATTCTCAGCTGTGTTTGCCGGTAATAAAGAGGGGACCTCGTTTCCGAGATCCCCTCCTCCGTCTAACTGTAGAAATAGGCTTTCAAAGCCTTAGGCCAACAACTTGCGACCAGACTCCTCAATCGCGTCAAGTGCGGCATCAGCCTCGGCGGCATCCGCGCCCTTAGCGAAGATGTACAGCTTAATCTTGGGCTCGGTGCCGGAAGGACGAACAATACCCTTGTTGCCGCCCTCAAGATCGAACTCAATGACGTTAGCCTTCGGCAGGCCGTTCACGCAGGTGTTGTAATCCACGACAGCCTCAATCTTGGAACCGGCGAGCTCCGCGGGCGGGTTCTCGCGCAGACCAGCCATGATGCCGGCCATCTTTGCCGCACCCTCAGCGCCCGGATAGCTCAGCGAAATCGTCTTGTTGTGATAGTAGCCATACTTCTCGTACAGCTCGTGCATCGCATCTGCAAGGTTCTTGCCCTGGAGCTTGTAATACTGCGCCATCTGGCAAATCAGAAGAGAAGTGCTCACGGCGTCCTTGTCGCGCACGTGGTCACCGGCCAGATAGCCGTAGCTCTCCTCAAAACCGAAGATAAAGCGATCGACCTCGCCAGCATCGGAAAGAGAAGTAATGATGTCGCCGATGTACTTGAAGCCCGTCAGGCAGCGGCGGAGCTCAAAACCGTACTCGTCGGCCAGAGCGTCAACCATGGCGGAAGAAACGATAGTAGTGACAGCAACCTTCTTAGTGAGGTCCTCACCGCGAGCAGCGCGGGTCTTGCAGATATAGTCAAGCAGCAGAACGCCCATCTCATTGCCGGTCAGCAGCAGATAGTCATCGCCATTCTTAACGGCAACGCCAACGCGATCGGCGTCAGGATCGGTTGCAAGCAGCAGATCGGGGTGAACCTGCTCGCACAGGTCAATGCCCTTCTGCATGGCCTGACGAATCTCGGGGTTAGGATACGGGCAGGTCGGGAAATCGCCGTTAGGCTCCTTCTGCTCGGGAACAACCGTGACATCAGTGATGCCAGCGCGCTCGAGCACCGTCGTGACGGGAATGAGGCCAGTGCCGTTGAGCGGAGTGTAGACGAGCTTAAGCGGAGCGCCAGCGATCTCCTCGGCAGAAAGGTTAGTCACGCCGCGGGCGAGAACGGCGTCGTAATAACGCTCGAGGCACGAGTCATCGATCCATTTGACCAGACCCTGCTCAAGAGCCTCATCGAAGTCCATGGACTTCACGCCGGTGAACGTATCGGTCTCGGCGATAGCCTTAGAAATTGCATCGGCGGCCTCGCTGGTGATCTGGCAGCCGTCGGGGCCATAGGCCTTATAGCCGTTATAAGGCGCCGGATTATGACTAGCAGTCATGCAAATGCCACCGGAGCACTTAAGGTCGCGGACGGCCCAGGAGAGCGTCGGCACAGGAGAAATCTTGGGATACACGAGGGCAGTCACGCCGTTTGCTGCAAGAATGGCAGCCGTCGTCTTGACGAACAGCTCACCTTTATTGCGGCTATCGCGAGCGATGGCGACCGTCGGATGCTCGAAGGTCGCATTGAGGTAGTCAGCGAATCCCTGGGTCGCACGACCGACCGTATAGATATTCATACGGTTAGTGCCCGCACCGATAGTGCCGCGAAGGCCGGCAGTACCGAAGGCGAGAGCCTGGAAGAAAGCGTCGGTGATGGCGTCCTCATCACCCTGCTCCTTCATCGTATTAAGCTCAGCGAGGAGCTCCTCGTCCTTGACATTGGCAATCCAAGTATCAAGCAGCTCATGAACATCTGCCATATGAGTCCTTCCGTCACAATCAATAAAACGACCCGTGTAAAACAGGACAAGCGCAGCAGTGCGCTAAAGCAAATATTAGTCCATTGAGAACAAAGAACCGACCAAAGAACGGTGAACGTCTATATTCAGCGGTGGATGATTAAATTGATTTAATTGCAGAAGGAATGTTGCGCGTAAACGCAAAAAGGGGGAGGCCGCGAGGCCTCCCCCTTCTAAGTTCAAGCGTACGGCTCGGTGCCGTC
>DXMU01000046.1 GCA_019414025.1 Collinsella sp. | reverse complement strand
ATCGGCGGCATGACCATCTACAAGGACATTGAATTAAAGGCGTATCTGGAGCAGGCGGGTTTTCATGAGGTGCAGATACGCAAAAAGAAAAAGTGGCTCTGCGTCACGGCGCGGAAGTAAGGGCATCAAGCACGGGCATTTTTGCATCCATCCTGCACATGAGTTAGGCATGCCGGTCATAGTGGCTGTGCTGGCGGCAATTATGACAGTTTTTATTCACTAAGGAAGAAACCTATGAAATGTATAATTGAGAAAAACACCGTGCAGGAGACGCTGATCCTCCCGCTGTATTCCCGGAAGCTGTGTACGGAGCTGTATCCGAACCTTTACCAAGACGAAACAGCGGTGCATCTGATCGACCAGATCGACTACGACTTTTCAGAGGCAGAGAAAAACTCCCGCAGCCTGATGCAGCGGTTCGGTGCGCTGGAGGTCGCCATGCGGCAGAATGACCTTGCGTGGGAGGTACGGAATTATCTGAAAACCCATCCCAGCGCGGCGGTGGTCAATCTGGGCTGTGGGCTGGATAACACCGGCAGAGCCTGCGACAACGGCAGATGCAAGATCTACAATCTGGACTTCCCGGATGTGATTGCCTTGCGGCAGCAGCTGCTGCCCGCCGGGGAGCGGGAGCAAAACATCCCCTGCGACCTGAAAGACCCCGCATGGTTTGACAAGATCGATGCCTCCGGCGGGGCGGTGTTCTTTGCCTCCGGGGTGTTCTATTACTTCCCGACCCAGCAGGTCCGGGAACTGGTGCGGGGGATGGCGGACGCTTTCCCCGGCGGTGTGCTGGTCTTTGATGCTGCCAATCGGACGGCAGTAAAGATGATCGCAAAAACATGGCTAAAGACCGCAAAAATCAAGGATGTGGGGGCATATTTTGCGGTTTCGGATGCCGCCAAGGAAATCGGCACGTGGGACAGCCGTCTGCAGGTCACAAGTCGCGGCTATATGCTGGGCTACAACGATTTGAGAGACCCTTCTGTCAGCGGCTTTTTCCGGTTTCTCGCAAGGGTCGGTGACAACGGGATGAAAATGCAAATCGTGAAAATAAGATTTTGAGAGGCAAAAACGAAGCGCATTCACTTTGACGTCGAAGAAGACGGCTTTTACGGCGCATATTGGGCGTGCAAGGACACGCATACAGCAGCGGGCACGGATTCGATTGAAACCGTGCCCGCTATCTGATACTATATTATTTTATCGAACGTCTGTTCTATTATCGCCTATTACAACAGCATTGCGTTCGCATTCACGGAGCTTTACGGCAGAAGCTGTGGGGGCGGTGTGCTTGAGATTCTGCCCAAGAAAGTTGGCAATATCCCTGTTCTCAATACCGGTCTATTGAACATTAATCCCGAGCTAAAAAGAAACGTTATCAGCGTAATTGACGGAGTAGTAAGAAATGGGCGCAATATCGACGAAGCATTGGATTACATTGATGCAGAGATACTCGTTGGTATACTTAGATTCGATGAAGATACCCGTCGCGCATGTAGACGCATATGGAGAAACATTGCAAGCAAGGCGCCTCGGCAGAGGCACAAGATAGGCAGTGACTATAATGACCAGCACAAAATTTACTTGGATTAGCTTTTATAAAGAGTTATCTGACAAGCTGCTGACCTATCGAGACAGGCGCGACGATCTGATAAACAAGCTAGCAACTGTCTATGAATCGATCGGGATGAGTCTCCCTAAGCTTGAGGCAGATGCGCTGCAAGACATCGATCCGTTCACCGTCTTCGGCCTCTTCAACAAGGGCATCACAGACGCAAACCGGCAAAAGATCATCGCCGGCATCGCCGAGGTGTTCGACATTGAGGCAGATCAGCCCACGGACTTCGAGGGCATCCCCGTGCTCAACAACCTCAACGCGACCTTCTATGCCTTCGCCAACGACGAACGTCGCGGCGAGCACGACATCGATAACCTCTGGCACGTGTTCGAGGCCGAACTTGCACTGGCCGACGACGACAACGAGGAAACCCGGAAGGCCTTCGTCGAGGCATTCGATACCACCGTCATCCAGTTCACACTTGGCTGGAAGCTCACCATGGGCCTCTACTGGGCGAGGCCCTACAACTTCATCAGCCTGGATTCGCGCAACCGCTGGTTCATGGCCGACGTCGCAAAGGCTGGCACCGCCATCGCCGGCATAGTGCCGAAGGAGAAGGACTCGCCAGTTCATGACGGAGATCGCTACCTCGCCATTTGCGACACCATCAAGTCGGAGCTCGGAAGCGAAGAGTGCTCGTATGCAGACTTCCCCTCGCTGACGGCTGCCGCCTTCGTGGAGTCTGAGCGCGTCAACCGCGAGAGGAAGGTCGCCGAGAAGGCTGCAGCCGAGAAGGCGGAAGAAAATTCCCTTGGAGACGAGGGGATCAAGACCACACATTACTGGACCTACTCCCCGGGAGACGGTGCCGCGAGGTGGGATGACTTCTACGCACGTGGCGTAATGGGCGTCGGCTGGAGCAAGCTCGGCGACGTCGAGAAATACGCCAGCAAGGAAGACATCCGCAAGAACCTGCGCACCCTGTACAGTAGCAAGTACTCGCAGAAGAACTCCGCGCTCGCGCTCTGGCAGTTCTCGCGCGAAATCAAGCCGGGCGACGTTGTCTTTGCTAAGCGGGGCCGCAGCGTAATTATTGGTCGCGGCATCGTTGAGGGGGATTACCAATTCGACGAAAATGGCGACTCCTATCCGAACACCCGCAGGGTACGCTGGACGAACAGAGGAGAGTGGCACACGGAAGACTTCCTCGCCGTGAAGACCCTGACGGACATCACCGCCTATCCCGACCTCGTTGAGAAGCTCAACTCGTTCTTCGAGGACGAAGGCGGCGAAGTCGAGGAAGACACGGAGGAGGTTGAATACCCAGCGTACACGTCCGAGGACTTCCTTTCGGAGGTCTACATGGACGGCGAGCACTACAGGACCCTCGTCAACGTCCTGCGCGCGAAGAAGAACATCATCCTGCAGGGTGCCCCAGGCGTAGGCAAGACCTTCGCCGCAAAGCGCCTGGCCTACTCCATGATGGGCGTGAAGGACGCCGAGCGTGTGATGATGGTGCAGTTCCACCAGAGCTACAGCTACGAGGACTTCATAGAGGGGTTCCGCCCGAACGCGCAGGGCTTCGACCTCGAGAAGGGCGCGTTCTACAACTTCTGCAAGAATGCGAAGGACGATTCTGACAACGACTACTTCTTCATCATCGACGAAATCAACCGTGGCAACCTCTCGAAGATCTTCGGCGAGCTGTTCATGCTCATCGAGAACGACAAGCGCGGGCCCAGGAACACGCTGCAGCTCCTCTACTCACACGAGCTGTTCTACGTCCCGAGCAACGTATACCTCATTGGAATGATGAACACAGCGGACCGCTCGCTCGCCATGCTCGACTACGCCCTGCGCCGCCGCTTCGCGTTCTTCGACCTCCGTCCCGCCTTCGACACGGAGAGCTTCATCGCCT
Organism: Collinsella sp.; assembly: GCA_019414025.1. Taxonomy (GTDB): domain Bacteria; phylum Actinomycetota; class Coriobacteriia; order Coriobacteriales; family Coriobacteriaceae; genus Collinsella. Next base: position 126,921 of record DXMU01000046.1, on the reverse strand, counting down.
ATCAGGAGGGACTTGCCAGCGAGAAGTTCGATAGGCTCATCTCCTGCGTCGTGAAGCTGAACGAGGCGATCGCGTCCGACGAGTCGCTGGGAGACGGCTTCTGCATCGGCCATAGCTACTTCTGCCGCATGTCCCCGGACGACGTAACGGACGATAAACTCTCGGCAATCGTCAACTACGAGCTCGTGCCGATGTTGCGCGAGTACTGGTTCGACGAGCCTACCAAGGTCGACGAGTGGGCCAGCAAGTTGCGCAGGTCAATCCGGTGATCCGGATACAGAACATCTACCACATGCTCGCCTATGCGTTCCAGACGCTGCAAGGGCAGGGCTACCGCGACATCGCAGCCGAGGAGTTCGACAACACCGCCGACCTCCTCGCCGAGATACTGTCACGGGGCGTAAGCCTGCAGCTCAAGCGCGGCCTTGGCCGAGAGTACGTCGACCGCAAGGATATGCTCTCCTCACCGAGGGGCAAGATTGAGCTGTCCGAATCCTTGAAGACGCGCTCGATTCTGCGCAGGCAGCTGGTTTGCAGCTACGACGAGTTCAGCACGGACACGCGCATGAACCGCATCCTCAAGGCGACGATCATGCTCTTGATTCGCTCGGACATCGACAAGGCGCGCAAGAAGGCACTTAGACGGCTGCTTCCGTACTTCGTGGACGTGGAAGACGTGAGCCTTTCGGGCGAAGACTGGCACATGCGCTTCGACCGGAACAACCAGACTTATCGCATGCTCATGAACGTGTGCTGGCTGGTCGTGAAGGGCCTTCTCCAGACGCGGGAGAGCGGGAGTCTCCGCATGATGGACTTCCTCGACGAGCAGCGAATGAGCCACCTGTACGAGAAGTTCATCCTTGAGTACTACAGACGTGAGCACCCAGAGCTTTCCGCGGGGGCGCCGTACATCAGCTGGGCGCTCGACGACAGCTTCGATGACATGCTCCCCGCCATGCACACCGACATAACGCTCACACGAGGCAGGACCGTCCTCATCATCGACGCGAAGTACTACAGTCACACGACGCAACAGCAGTTCGACAGGCAAAGCGTCCACTCCGGCAACCTGTACCAGATCTTCACCTACGTGAAAAACAAGGAAGCGGAGCTCGCCAGCACTCACGAGCAGCATAGCGTGTCGGGCATGCTGCTCTACGCCAAGACCGACGAAGACGTGCAGCCTGATGGTGTGTATCAGATGAGCGGTAACCAGATAAGCGTGAGGACATTGGACCTGAACCAGCCCTTCGAGACAATACGTTCGCAGCTCGACGGTATTGCTGAAGCTCATTTCTCAAAAGAGGCGGCTTATGTTTGAGAGCCTGACAAAACATCTGCCTGCGATTGAGAATGCCGAGGGATTTGGCAACCGGGTTGTAGACCGAGAGAGCAAGAACACCATGAACAACCCAAACAAGATGCCCTACGTGAATTACGGAACGACAGTTGCTGACGTTGAACAGGCAATCTACGACTTTGTCGACGAGCATCCCGAGTACGAGCTCACGCATTACCGCGACATACTTGGACGCAACGGACTCGAGTGGGGCAGCCAAGCAATGTCTGGGGCAGATGTATCGGAACTCGACGGCCAGGCGGTGATGGCGCTTCTGCTCGGAGCCGTGAGAGCAGAACGCTTCTGCGATGGAGCACTGCTCGGCTTCTTTGGGGGCGGGAGCATGAGACGCTGGCTTTTGCGTCTGCGCGAGATTGATGACAAAGGCAGCGATGAGTAACAACTTGAGCCTCACCATTGAGATACACAGCGATGAAGACGGACGATAGAGTTGCGACCATCTTTCCCAATGAGGGACTTGTCGTCGGATATGGCACGGTGTGGGCCAGCAGCAAGACGGAACACGCGCACTTCCGCATAGATGCTGCAAGCACGTTGGAATGCAACATCTCGGCATGAAAACATGTATGAGGGACAATGGATTAATCACCCCTCATACATGCCGGCTAAGCGGCGCGAAGCGTAAAAAACAGACCGCCAAAGAACAGCACGGCACAGGTGCTCACAACCAACTCGAAGTTCGACTTATGCAGCTTCGTCGTGGTATCGGACATTGCCTGTCGAATCTTCTCAGACTCCTGCATGACCTTATCGAACTGTTCGTCGGTCAGATTGCCGCTCTGGAGCAGGGCCTGCGTCTCGTCGGTCTGCATGCTCAGGACTTCCATCTGGCGCATGGCAACAGAGCGATTGGTGTCCATGGCCTTATCCATGCTCTGCTTGGCGAAGTCGGCGAGATCCTTGCGATCCATGTCATTGTCCTCGTAATGCGGTACCAGCGTGTTAGTCGCCATTGTTAGTTCTCCGTTCTCGGGCTCACATGGAGCCCGTTAGTGTTTTGCATTGATTACACGGCTTGATGTCCGTACCTTGTGGCCGCATAATGCATGGTAGTACGAAGTGTTGCGTTCTGTGAACAGCCATTATGGAACCAAAATGTCCGTACTAAAGGAGTCAAGATGAACAATGCTGAAGTTGATGCTTTTGGAGAGAAAATTGACCCCGAGTGGTTTAAGTGGGTGATACACCGGCTTGACTCGAGCATACGTAAGCTTGGAGCTGATGCCGACATTGACAGAACAGAGAAAACCATACTTCGTGCGGTGAAGTCGGGAACAATACGTCCCGAATTGCTGGATCAGATTGCAAAGAAGCTCGACGTCTATCCAGACTATCTTGCAGGTCGCTACGCATGGACGCTCAATCTCGACATCATGAAAGAAGAGGGAGTCCTTGACTACTGGCGCGAACACTATCTGAATCCAAAGCAATTCCCATACAAACTTGCGGAGCAGTTACGGCTAGGCTCCTATCGGCAACTTATTGATACGCTACTCATCCATGGCATTTCTGAAGCTGAGTACAAGGGTCTAAACTGGGATAAGAGGCACGAGCTCGAAAGAGAACTAGATCGACAAACAACCCGAATTCTCAACCACTGGTTTCCTGACCATGCGAGGCCTGTGGAGGATCTCGAATACTTCCAAACTATGGAATGGCAGGATGAACGTGATGTGATTGAAGCCATGCTTGACTACTTAGAGGACCGAGGGCTCCTGACTGTTTATGACCAAGAACCTGATGATGACTCAGAGGATCCATTCTTTGAGGAGTACAAGCACCTGCCTGTAGTTAGCATGCCTACGATGTCCCGCATCGTCATCAAGGGCGAATCGGGCTTTTGTAGCGTTGATGAAGCATTCACCGACATGGTTGTCATCACACCCGATTGGATCAGCTACAAATACAAGCCTCGTAAGATGTCAGAGCATAACTTGCCGATGAGCTGGGCATACCAGCCAAGCGGCCTTGGCTATCGTGCGCTGTTCGATGAAGTTGCCGAGAAGGTCGCCGGTATCCTAGAGCTAGATGACGAGGAGTTTGTTACCGACATAGGTTCAACGACGTTTGCCGTCGCATATCCCAATGGAACAAAGAAGCATAGGGTCTTTTGCCTGCCAGGCGACGACTTTGCTGAGTGCTTTGCACTGGTGAAGAAGATGGTTCCGAGCGAAGAGGCGATTCCACGCGTCCTTATAACCTCAGATAATGAGTAGAAAGCAGCTCGACATCATGCATAGAAGAACGTGAGGTCAAGCGACAACTCCGAGCATAATCTGCGTACTTGTGACACGGTCGGACACTGTCTCCCGAGAACGAAAAGTCGATCTCGGGAGGCAGTTCTTTTATGGAGTCAATCATCGTGGCGTGCATTACTGGTGTCGTAACGCTGATTGGGGTGATCCTTTCCAACTCTAAGAGCAGAGCCGTCATGGAGGTCAAGCTCGACGCCCTCACGAAGAAGGTCGAGAAGCACAACCAGGTCCTGGAGCGCACCTACGTGCTCGAGCAGGACATGACTGTCGCGAAGCACGACATCGAGTCCTTGAAGGGAAAGGTGGGCTGACTTGAACGAGTTTCTGGCAAGCAACGAGTGGTACTGGCGACTGGCGCGCACGATCTTGTAGGGAGTCCTTGGCGTGGTCATCGCCAACATTGACCTGATCATGGACTGGTGCGTGCTGGACCCGAGCGTGAGGGGCCTGGTCGTGGCGATTGGAAGACCTCTTTCTGACATTTCCCCAGGCAAATTGATATTTCCTTACGAACAGCCTCCGGTTCTCCGAGAGCTGTTCCATTATTCCCGTACGAAATCGACGTCCCGGAAGAACCGTTAGGGGGAATAATTGCGTGCTCAAATACGGCAAGATACACGGCGTCATTCGGCGGCATTCGGGGTTACCGAAACTGCGTAAACCGATTTTCGCGTTTATTTATTCCCGTTTGTTGACCTAGGCGAATGCAATCAAGGAGGGCTTGAATTGACCCCGCAGTTTCAACTTAGTTTCGCCCGCTCGAAATCGCCCCTCGGGGAACCCGAATTGTGAATTATTCCCGCAGGGCCCAATTATTCCCGTACCGCCGAATACTCCGCCATACCGCTCAGTAGGGGTATACGGGAATAATTAGGTCGTTTCCCCAGGTAGACATGCAAAAAGAAAGCCTCCGAACCAGAAGGTTCGGAGGCCGTTATTCCCGTTATTTCGCTGATGGCTTTACCTTGCGGCGATGCCGAAATAGTACCAGGCAGTACTCGGCAGCATCAAAATGCGAGTCCGGAAGCCAGTTCTCGCTATTCCCACTCAATCGTCGCGGGCGGCTTGGACGTGATGTCGTAGCACACGCGGTTGGCGCCGGGGACCTCAGCCACGATACGGCCGGAAATGCGGGCCAGCACGTCGTAGGGCAGCTTGGCCCAGTCGGCGGTCATGGCATCGCTGGACTCGACGGCACGCAGGATGATCGGACGCTGATAGGTGCGCTCGTCGCCCATTACGCCAACGGACTTAATGTCGGGCAGGACCGCGAAATACTGCCAGCAGCTGTGCTCGGAGTTGCGCTCGCCAGTCTGCTCAAACAGACGCTGGTTGTAGGCGTCGAGCTCCTCGCGCACGATAGCGTCGGCGTTTTTGAGAATCTCGAGCTTCTCCTTGTCGACCGCGCCGATGATGCGGATGGCCAGACCCGGGCCCGGGAAGGGCTGACGGAACACGATGTGACCCGGCAGGCCGAGCGCCAGACCAAGCGCGCGGACCTCGTCCTTAAAGAAGTGGTCGAGCGGCTCGATGAGGTCGAAGTGCACGCCCTCGGGGAACGGGATCAGGTTGTGGTGGCTCTTGATGGTGGCCGTCTTGCCGCCCGTCTTGCGAGCGCCGGACTCGATGATGTCGGGGTAGATGGTGCCCTGAGCCAGATACTTGACCGGCTTGCCATCGCACTCGAGCTGCTGGGCGACCGCGAAGAACTCTTTCCAGAACTGCGTGCCGATGATGCGGCGCTTCTCCTCAGGCTCGGTCACGCCGGCCAGAAGCTCGGCATAGCGGTCCTCGGCGTGGACGTGGATAAAGTCGACGTCAAACTGCTTGGTGAAGACCTCCTCCACCTGCTCGGGCTCACCCTTGCGCAGCAGACCGTGGTTGATGAACACACAGGTCATCTGCTTGCCCACGGCGCGGGCGCCCAGCGCAGCCACGACGGAGGAGTCGACGCCACCGGACAAGGCCAGAATCACGCGGTCGTCGCCGACCTTCTCGCGGAACTCGGCCGTCATGGTCTCGACCAGGTTGTCCATGCTCCAGTTGGGCTCCAGGCCGCAGATCTCAAACAGGAAGTTGCTCAGCAGCTGCTGACCGTACTCGGAGTGCTTGACCTCGGGGTGGAACTGCGTGGTGAAAATCTTGCGCTCGACGCACTCCATGGCGGCAACCGGGCATACGTCGGTGCTGGCGGTAACGGTAAAGCCCTCGGGCACCTCGGACACGGCGTCGCGGTGGCTCATCCACACGGTCTGCTCCATGGGCGTGGAGTTAAAGAGCTTGGCGCCAGCCGTGCGCGTGATGGTGGCGCGGCCGTACTCGCCCACCTCGGAGTGGCCGACCTTGCCGCCGAGCGTCACGGCCGTGATCTGATGGCCGTAGCAAAAGCCCAGGACGGGAAGGCCAAGGTCAAAGATGGCGGGATCGATGGACGGAGCGTCCTCGGCGTACACGGAGGCCGGGCCGCCGGAAAGGATGAGCGCAGAGGCGTTCATCTCGCGAATCTCATCGGCCGAGATGTCGCAGGGAACGATCTCGGAATACACGTTGAGGTCGCGGACGCGACGGGCAATGAGCTGACCGTACTGCGCACCAAAGTCGAGTACGAGGACCTTTGCGGAAGCCTTTTGATCCATGGTTTCCCCCTCTTGTTGGCGGGGAGCCGGTGCCCACCCGCGTGAATGAACGAAAATAACTTCCATAGTGTACACGTTATATGGGGTTTCTCGTCCCTCGCGGCCATCAGCGCACGGCAAACGCACGACCTGGGCCCTTATTTGACGGCAGTTGAAGTATTACTAAACATTACAGATGATGTATTACGTTTGAACATTGGACGCCCTGTGCCACAATACTGCCGAACGACTCCGCCCTTGCGGCGACAAAACCGATAGGAATACCAGCATGAAGCGCATCCTTCTCATCGCCACGGGCGGCACCATCGCATCGACCGAGGACGGCAACGGCCTCTCCCCCGCCCTGACCGGTGAGGAGCTCGCCCAGAGCGTCCCCGAGATCTCGGGCCTCTGCGAGCTCGACGTCGTGCAGCCCATGAACATCGACAGCACCAATATGCGCCCCAGTGACTGGATGCGTATCCGCGACGTCATCGTCGAGGGTTATGCCGACCACGACGGCTTTGTGATTCTGCACGGCACCGACACCATGAGCTACACCGCGGCGGCGCTTTCCTATCTGATTCAGGACAGCCCCAAGCCTATCGTACTCACCGGCTCGCAAAAGCCCATGGGCAATCCCTTTACCGACGCCAAGCTCAACCTGTACCAGAGCCTGCTCTATGCGCTCGACGAGCACTCGCACGACGTCTCAATCGTGTTTGGCGGCGTAGCCATTGCCGGTACGCGCGCCCGCAAACAGCGCACCATGAGCTTTAACGCGTTCATTAGCGTCAACTATCCGCCCATCGCCTATATCCGCAACGACCGCATCGTGCGCAACGGGCTTCACGGCACGCATCAGGGCGAAAACCCGGTGCGTTTCTACGACAGCATCGACCCGCGCGTATTTGTACTCAAGCTCACGCCCGGCGTAAACCCGGGCATCCTCGACGCCCTTGCCGATAGCTACGACGCTGTAATCCTTGAGACCTTTGGCATTGGCGGTATCCCCGAGTTTGGCGAGTCGGGCGAGTCGTTCCAAGAGGCGATTTTCCGCTGGGTCGATTCGGGCCGCACCGTCGTTATGACCACGCAGGTCCCCGAAGAGGGCCTTGACCTGGGTGTTTATGAGGTCGGCCGTGCCTACGCCGATCATCCGGGCATTTTGCGCGGCGACGACATGACCACCGAGACGCTCGTGGCCAAAACCATGTGGGCACTCGGCCAGTCACGTGATGCGGCCGAGATTCAGCGCCTGTTCTACAGCCAAGTCAACCACGACCGCATCCCGATGGCGTAATTCAGTTGTCGACGGGTATCCCCTATTCGATGCCCTCGAGAAGCTCTGATACCGTCATGCCGAGTGCGGGCGCGATCTTAAATAGAACCTTGAGCGTGAAATTTGCCGTCCCATCTTCGATTCGGTCGAGGTAGGGTCGGCTGATTCCTGTCGCCACACAAAAATCAACCTTGGAGATACCAAGGTCCCTGCGTGTCTCTTCGACCCGCCTGCCAAGAATCTGTTTCGCACGTTCGTCCATGCAGCCGAGTTTGAAATGGAGCCGAACATAAACGTAAACTATAGTTTACGTTTTGCCGAATACACAGGAGTTTTCTATGTCGGGTTCTTCGGTCCGCATGTACCGAGCCATGCTTCGCACAAACAGCGCACCGCCCAAGCTCGTCGTCGTTGAAGCCGAATGCCTTTCGCCCGATGAGCGCACAGCATTTGCATTGCTATCAAGTCGCGTCGCCGCCGTTCTGGTCCCTTGCCCGGCGCAAGGTGAACTTGCCATCCAATGCCAAGCGCACAGCTGCTCGCTCAATCAGGCTGCCGTAATCGCAACCAGCCAACGTGGTCTGCCCCTTCTCCTGGAAGCCGGTATCGCACTCGCCCTTCGCGGCGCCGGATACGAAAACGAGGCCGCCGCCGACATGGTCTTTAAACCACGATCGAGCGGCGGCCTCGCAGCAGCCCTTGAATATGCGTGCAGGCTCGTTGCCTAAAAGGACAGGCTAGAAACCAAAGCCAAAGCCCGTTCCGGTAATCGCCGAGTACATAAAGTAAACGTTGACCACGTTGAGGAACACACCCGTGATGCAACCGTTGCGCAGGTAGCGCTCGCACACGATGCGCGCCATGGCGGCGGAGTCATCATTGTTCTTTGCCTGGCGTCCCGCCGTAAAATACGTCGCCACGCTCAGCAGCAAGTTGAGCACCGGCAGCGCCAGCAACTCGTAGCTCTTGCCCCAGCGCGTCGCCTCGCCGGCGGCATTAAACTTTGTTGCCACCTCGGGACCAATGTTGGGGATAACACACGCTGCGACCACCAGCGGAATCACCGCAAGCACGAGCAGCGCAATACCCATGTAGCCGGCTTTTTTGCCATATTTAAACATGTGCGTCGTCCTTACACGTTAAAGCGGAAGTGCACGACGTCGCCATCGGCCATGACATAGTCCTTGCCCTCAATACGCAGCTTGCCGGCGGCCTTGGCGCCCTGCTCTCCGCCGAGCTCGATGTAGTCGTCATAGCCAATGACCTCGGCCTTAATAAAGCCGCGCTCAAAGTCGGTGTGGATGACACCGGCAGCCTGCGGAGCGGTCGCACCCTGACGCACCGTCCAGGCCTTGACCTCCATCTCGCCGGCCGTAAAGAACGACTGCAGGCCGAGCAGCTTATAGGCCGCCTGCGCGAGCACGTCCAGGCCGGGCTGCTCCAAGCCCAGGCTCTCCAGGTAGTCGGCGGCGTCCTCGGGATCGAGCTCGGAAAGCTCGGCCTCGATCTTGGCGCAGATGGGCAGCGGCTTGACGCCATCGATGGGCGCCAGGTCCTCGTTGAGCATGTCCTCGTCCACGTTTGCCACGTACAGGATGGGCTTCATGGTGAGCAGGAACAGGCCCTTGGCGGCAGCACGCTCCTCGTCGGTCATCTCCATGGATGCGGCGCGCTTGCCCTCGTTGAGCCAGGCAAGCAGACGCTTGGCCACCTCGAACTTGGGCATGAGCTCCTTGTCGCGCTTGGCCTCCTTCTCGAGCTTGGGCAGCTGCTTCTCGAGCGTGCCCATGTCGGCCAAGATGAGCTCGGTCATGATAGTGTCGGCATCGCCGGCGGGATCGACGAACTCGCCCGTGCGGCCCACCTCGCGCATAACGTTGGGGTCCTTAAAGTAGCGCACGACCTCGCAGATGGCGTCGGTCTCGCGGATGTTTGCCAAGAACTGGTTGCCCAAGCCCTCGCCCTCGTTGGCACCCTTCACCAGGCCCGCGATGTCGACAAACTCGACCGTAGCCGGCACAATGCGGCCCGGGTTGACGATATCGGCGAGCTTTTGCAGGCGGTTATCGGGCACATCGACGATACCCACGTTGGGGTCGATCGTGGCAAACGGGTAGTTGGCGGCAAGGCCGGTTTTTTTGGTAAGCGCGGTGAACAGCGTCGACTTGCCCACGTTGGGCAGGCCCACGATACCGATGGAAAGGGACACGACAGCTCCTTTTGGTACAGGTACTTCAAACTGCATAAGTATAGCGCCGCCGCAGCATCCAGGCGAACCCGGACGCCACGGCGGCGCAAATGAAGCAGAGATTGGGGTCGCCAGCTAGTCCGCGAGCTTTTCCACCTGGTCGAGCATCTTGTCGAGCTTGGCCTTTGCCTCGGCCTTGGCCTTCATCGCCTCTTCGTGGGCCTTGGCCTTCTGGGCAGCCTTTTCCTCGGCCTCGGGGTCGACGACAACCAGATTGGACGCGTCGTGTTGAACCAGCTTGAGCGCATGCTCGGGACAAACCTTGACACAGGCGCCACAGCCTAAACAATACGTGGACTCCAACGCAAAGCGGCCGCTTCCCACCAAATCGCAGGCAAACGTGGGGCACACGTTGACGCACTCGCCGCACGACGTGCACTTGTCAAAATCGCATTCCGGCGTGCTCACCTGCATGTTCTGGGCAAGCTCGGGATGGTTCTGCAGTGTCGAGAGCACCAGCTGCCGCCCGTGCGTGAGCGAACGGCGACGCTTGGTCGTCGTGGTGCCGCACATGGTGTTGAGCGTGCGCTCCAGCTGGGTAATCTGATGACGATGGGCTTTGAGCTTCTGCGTCACCGAGGCCAGCGCCGCCGTCGCCGGGTTGAGCTTGGTCACTGTCAGGCCCGTCGTGCGAGCGATCTTTTCCATGTACTCCTTGCGCTCGTACTCGCGAAGCTTATGGCACTTGAGGCTCTTGGGGTCGACCTCCAGGCCCATACCCGTGCCAGACCACTCCTCGGCCTTCGCAATCGCCTCGCCCAGAATGTCCTCACCACCGGTGTTGCGGCATTTATCGCACACGCCCAACGGCAGGTACACGCTCACGTTGGGATAGTCGGCCAGCACCGAGAACCAGGTCTCGGCCGTAATATCGCCCACGCAGGCAACGACGACCTCGTTTTCGCGCGGCATGCGCTTAAGGGCACGCGTGCAGGTAACGTAGGCAGTCTCGTGGCTCGTAGCAGCAGAGACGATATCGTCATACAGGTTTTTGGGCGCCAGGCGCGGCGAGATGATCGCCTCGGTCGGACAGGCAGCGGCGCACAGGCCGCACTTGCGACAGGAGTCGAGGATCTCAATGGCGTCTTCCTCGACCTCGATAGCGTTGACCGGGCACACGTCCATGCACGCGGTGCAGCCGCTCTTTTCGTTTTTGCAGGTCAGGCACGGAATGGTGTTGCCGCGCGGACGCTCCTTGTAGTCGGCAGGATTCCACTGCGGAGCCGACGGATCGAGTGCATCGGTCACGCCGCCAAGCGGGTTTTTAAGAAAGTCGAAACCCTTGCTGATCTCGATAATGTCATCAAACAGATCGTGTTCCTGCGCCATGCGCGGCCCCTCCCTGAGCAGTGCAAACAAGCAAGAAATAATGATACGCCATCGGCCCGTGCCTCGAGCAAATTACACGCGGAGCACCTTTGCGGCAAATAGCCCATGGCCTATCGCCGCCTCGATTGCACAAGGTCAATCAAGCACCAAACTATGCCTCGCACATGAGCTGCACGAGCTTTTGTTTGGTCACCTTGGCCTGCTCGTTGGCCATGTTGCGCTCGTTTCTAAAGACCGCATTTGCAACACCCTGCAGATCGGCATCGGAAATCTCGCCAAGGCCCAGCTCCTCGAGCGTCGTCGGCAGACCAACGCGCTGGCAAAACTCGAGCACCTGATCAAGCTCGGGCGCACGTTCCAGGCGCAGCTGCACCACCAGGCCAAACGCTACGGCCTCGCCGTGCATGGCCTTGCACTCGGGCAGAATCGTCAACCCGTTAGCGATAGCATGGGCGAGCGCTAGGCCGCCACTCTCAAAGCCGACACCCGAGAGCAAAATATTGCACTCGATCAGGCGCTCAACCGCTGGCGATGTACGGCCCTTTTTTAGATCGCGCTTGGCAGCGACGCCGCATTCCATAAGCGTGTCGTAGCAGGCACGTGCCGCGACCAGTGCCAAGTGCCCCGGCGCGCCACCGTGCTCGTTCGCACCTCTCGCCGCGGCGCACGAACGCGCCTCGAAGTACGTTGCCAGCGCATCGCCCATACCAGCGACCGTCATACGCAGTGGGGCCGCCGCGACCACGTTGGTATCGACCACGACCAGGTCCGGATTCTTCTCGAGCATCAGATAGCGATCGAACGACCCATCCTCGTGATACAGCACCGAAATCGCGCTGCACGGACCGTCCATCGAAGCCGCCGTGGGGCATACACACAACGGCAGCTCAGCATAAAACGCAACGGCCTTAGCGATATCGAGCATCTTGCCACCACCGATACCGACTACCATGTCGCAATACTCGGCCCGCGCTTCCTTGGCCATTTCGACAACGGCATCTTCCGTACACGGACCGTTGTAAATTTTAAAGAACGGCTCGCTTAGTTCTTCATCCAGAAATCCATCGACGATCTGCCTGCACAGCCGATCCTCGGTGCCCTGGTCAAACAAGACATAGGCAGCGCAGCCCAACCATGACAAATACCTGCCCTGACGCGAAAGTTCGCCCGGCCCCTGAACATACCGGCCGGGACCGCCATAAACCATAGGAAGCGCCATACGAGAATCCGCCCTTCATCAAACAACGATTGGTGCAAAGTAACCTGACCCCTTTGCACCATAGCAAAAGGGGCAAAGCCATCTGTTGGCTTTGCCCCTTCCTTAGCTTGATTTACTCATCCATGAGATAGTAGTGGCCCAGCGCGTCGGCACCCAGGATGGCGTTTGCGACCATCTCGGGCGTCACCTCAAACGGCATGTTGCACATGGTGTCCTCGGGCGCGCAAGCGGCCTCGGCAACGACCATGGCCTGCTCGCGCGTAACCTCGGCAACGCCAAGCTCCTTCATCGTGACCGGCAGGCCCAGCTCAATGCAGAAGCCCAGGACTTCCTCGAGTTTCTCAGTCGGAGCATCCTCGAGTACCAGCTGGACGATGGTGCCAAAGGCGACCTTCTCGCCGTGATACATGCCGTGGCACTCGGGCAGCATCGTCAGGCCATTGTGGATGGCATGAGCAGCAGCAAGGCCCGAGCTCTCAAAGCCAATGCCCGAAAGCAGCGTATTGGCCTCGATGATATGCTCGACTGCAGGCGTGAGCGCACCCTTCTCCAGCGCGACCTTGGCCTTGACGCCATCGGCCATAAGCGTCTCGTAGCAAAGCTTGGCGAGCGCCAGACCGGCCATGCCGCCCTTGCCGCCAGCGCAGGTGCCACCGTCGGCATCATGCGTCGCCTGGGCCTCAAAGTAGGTTGCGAGCGCATCGCCCATACCGGAAACCGTCAGGCGCACCGGGCTCGCCGCGATAACCGTCGTATCCATCAGGACAATGTTGGGGTTTGCCTTAAGGAAGAGATATTTATCGAACTGGCCATCGTCGGTGTAGAGCACCGAAAGCGCCGAACACGGGGCATCGGTCGAAGCAATGGTGGGGCAAATGATAACCGGGGACTCCAGGTAATAGGCGACGGCCTTCGCGGTGTCGAGGATCTTGCCGCCACCGACGCCGACGATGATGTCGCAACCGTTGTCGCGAGCGAGCGCGACCAGGCGATCGACCTCACCCTTGGAGCACTCGCCGTTAAAGTCCTCAAACAGCAGCTCGGCCTTAGCCTCGGCAAAACCGCCCTCGATCTTGGCACCGACGCGCTTCTTGCCCGAAGGCGTCACGATGACGAGGGCCTTAGCGCCGAGCGGCTCGACATAGGAGCCGAGCTTGGCGAGCTCGTCCGGACCCTGGATGTACTTGCTGGGGCTATTGAAAATTGCAGCCATAACTATCCCATTCTCTAAAAGAAAAAAGAAAGGGGCTCCGTACAGATACGTGCGGAGCCCCTCGTTACGATAACAAGAGTCGATTAGAAATCGATGTCGGTGTCGTAGTAGCAGGCCTTGAGGATCTTCTCGAAGTCGGCAGCCTTGGTCTCACGCGGGTTCTCGGGCGTGCAGGCGTCGGTCTCGGCGTTCGCAGCGATCTCGGGCAGCTTGGCGAGGAACTCCTCCTCGGAAACCATCTGCGGGTTCTCGGCGTCGACCTTCACGCCACCATTCGCGTAATCCTTGATGGACTGCGGAATGTTGAGCTGGTCGTTGAGATCGCGAATCTTCTGGACGAGCGCAGCGATGAGCTCCTCGTTGGTCTCGCCGGGAAGGTGCAGGATCTCCTTGGCCACGTAAGCGTAACGCTCAGCAGCACGCGGGTCCTTGGAGTTCCACTGGATTACCTTGCCCAGGTACATGGCGTTAGCGGCACCGTGGATGATGTGGCCGTTCTCGAAGGCAGCACCGGTCTTGTGAGCCATGGAGTGAACGATGCCGAGCAGGCCCGAGGAGAAGGCGATACCGGCGATGCACTGAGCCTCGTGCATGTGCTGACGGGCCTCATGGTCGCCAGCATAGGACTTGGGCAGCCACTCGACGATCTCGCGGATGCCGTGCAGGGCGTTGGCGTCGGTGAACATAGAGGCGCAGGTGGAAACGTAGGCCTCCATGCAGTGGGTCAGAGCATCCATGCCGGTGTGGGCGCACAGCTTGGCGGGCATGGTGTAGGTGAGCTCGGGGTCGACGATGGCGACATCAGGGGTGATGTTGAAGTCGGCCAGCGGGTACTTGATGCCCTTGGCGTAGTCGGTAATGACGGAGAACGCGGTGACCTCGGTAGCGGTGCCGGAGGTAGAGGAGATGGCGCAGAAATGAGCCTTCTGACGCAGCTCGGGGAAGCTGAACGGCTGGATGATGTTATCGAAGGACTCCTCGGGATACTCGTAGAAGACCCACATGGCCTTAGCGGCATCGATGGGCGAGCCGCCGCCGATGGCGATAATCCAGTCGGGCTCGAACTCGCGCATGGCCTCGGCGCCCTTCATGACCGTCTCGATGGACGGGTCGGACTCGACGCCCTCGAACAGCTTGACCTCGAAACCGCCTTCCTTAAGGTCGTTCTCGACGTCCTGCAGGAACCCGCCGCGGCGCATAGAGCTGCCGCCAGAAACGATGATGGCCTTCTTGCCCTTGAGGTTCTTCACCTCGTGGCGAGCGCCCTCACCAAAGTACAGATCGCGAGGATTGGTAAAACGTCCCATACTGTGCCTCCTAAACAAGCCCCTCTTAGACTTGCGTATATAACGGAGCACCCGATTGGCTCCGTTAGGACCGTTTTGCGCGTTGCCGGCGATGACAATGCGCGATGTCTAAACGTCTCAACGCTCAGACAAACACTATTCTACCGTTCTGGTTGGTCAGTTATTCACCTAAAGCCGACAATGATGAAACGTTTTTTCTATCCCTGAAGACCCTTGTGGGGCATTCATACTCCCAAGCTGGGCAAACGTTTTATCAAGGTTGACCACATATCCCGGGCAGGACGGTGCTCCTCCAAAATGTGCCCCGTTCGCCGCCAAAAATCGACCGTTTGCGGCACCGTGATACCACTCGGTCGTCCAAGGTGCCGACATTTGTGCGACATCCGTCTTCGTGGTGCAAAGGTGCAAGTCCAAGTGCGGCACCCCCGGTGTGCCACATGCGGGTAAACTAGAACCTTATATAGAGACATTTGAACCCTAACCGCAGCAAAGGAGGCCCCATGGCATTCGATCCCATTCAAGAGGATTGCCATCGCCTCGTTCTTGAGGCCTTGCGCCGCGACAATATCCCGCTCACCGACGGTGCCGCCGTAGAGCGTCTGATGGAACAATTCACCCGCAACCCTGCACCGCTCATCGTGCACGACCGCGACCGCGCCGGGCACCTCATTGCCAAGGTGGTCGAGGCTGTCGACTACCGCATCCCCTTTATCCCCGACGACGCCCAGGCAGAGCAAGAAGAAGCCGCAGCCGAGAACATGCTCCGCGAGGCAGCCGCGCTCGATCCGACCAACTGGGATGCCCAGCGCATGCTGACGGCGCTCACCGCCGAATCCAACGAGGAATACGTACAGTACCTGGTGTCCAAGTGCGATGAAGTCGAGCATGACCTGGCGCTCAAGATCGCCTCGGCTCAGGACCCCTACGAGCGCGAGGCCGCTGGCGACCTCACGCGCCGCCCCTATCTGCGCTGGCTTGCCGCCTTGGCATCGCGCGCCCTCATTAGCGGCCGCTATCGCATGTCGCTCGAAGCCGCAAATCGCAGCTTGGACTTTGCGCCCAACGACCCCGCTGGTGTCCGCCACACCGCGATGCTCGCCATGGCAAAACTCGAATACCCCGCCGAGGAGCTCAAGCGCTTTCGCTCCGCTCACTCCGTGCCGTACCTCGCGAATACCCCGCTGCGCCGCCGCCCCAAAGATGCGGAGCGTGACTTGGACCCATGGACGCTCATCGCGCTGATGAGCGCTGCTTGGCGCGAGCTGGATTACGAGGGCGCCGAGCACTACTTGCGCATCCTTGCGCGCTCGTGTCCGCACGCAGCCGAGGCGCTCTACTTCCAAACCGAGTTTCCCGATGGCGTCTATGCCCGCGTCAACGTGGGTGCAGGCTCCACCGACGAGCTTGTCCTTGCGCTGTCCGAGGCGACGCCGGTACTGCAGGAGGGCCTGGGCGCCCCCGACAACGCCAGCTTTGCCGCCTGGATCGCCACCAACGACATCGTGCGCTCCCAGATCGACGAGCGCATCCTGCGCGCGGCCGAGCAGGGGCTTCCATTTAAGGGAGGGGACCTCTAATGGATCCGAGCGTCTACATCCCCGCCTACCTGGAGCGCACCTATCTGGCGTCGCACCCCGAGCTCACCGATGCAGCACGCGAGCTTGTCCATAACGACATTAGCGCGAATCCTCAAAAGTATGCGCAGGCCGAGCATGCCCAGGCACTGCTGTCCTATGCCGGCGTTCATCGCCACCTGCTCGACGAGCTCCATCGCATCGAGGACATGGGCAGCGACGAGGAGTTTGAGCAGACGCGCAACCGCCTGTTCGACGACATGCGCGACGAGCTGCTCAAGATCGTCCGCATCGATGCGCATGTCCTCGACGCGCAGCTGCTCGCCATCATCCTGGCCGACACGCCCGTTGACGCCTGCCTGGGCGACCTGATGAAGCTCGAGGCGACCACGGCCGATTACCTGCAGCAAAGCGTGCCCGGGTTCGACATGGAAGCCCCGCACTACTGGGCCAATAATGTTTTGGCCGACGGTGTCACCGCAGCAGACCTTACCGTGAGCGAGCCGGCTCTTATCGGGTGGCTTCACACACTCGAGGCCATCTCGCAGCTGTGCATGGCGAGCGCTCGTTACCGCGCCGCCGCCAACTATGCTCGCCGCGTTCTTAAGGCGGAAGGCTATCCCACCCGGGCCGCCGGCACCGTGCTGCTCGCCCTCGCCCGCCTAGAAGACCAGGACGGCTTTTTTGCCCTGGCCCACCAGCTCGAGGAGCAGATGGGAGCCGATGCACTCGAGAACTCTCCTTGGTACCTGCTCGCCCGCACGATCTTGCTGTTCAAAACGAACAAGATGCGCCCGGCGACGCGTGCGCTGCGTGAGTTCGCTAACCGCTGCGAGGGCGGCGCGTTCTTCTTGCTGAATCCCATGTACCAGACACCGTACCTTCCCTGCCGGCCCGAGCCACGCGATCCCTGGGATCTTTCGCACCAGGCCGTTTGGGAAGCGGACGGCATCATCTCGGACACTCCAGACTTTGCCCCCTGGGCCAATGCCTGCGAAGACGTGTCGCAGCTTGCCCAGGAATTTGCGCGCCGCTACGGCTTTTAGCGACGCGATCGCCCCGACCATGTCATTCACGTTAGGAACGACTTCATGAACTTCCGCTCATCTCTCGCCTGCACCTCGAGCGATATCGCCCGCTGGGGGCTGCGCTCTATCCTTAAGCGCCAGGGCGGCGTACTCCCCGGCCGCATCGCCATGAAGATCGACCCCGAGTTGCTGAGCGACCTCGCCGGCCTTGTCGACCGCAGCGTGGTGATTACCGGTACTAATGGCAAGACCACCACCTCCAACCTCATCGCCGACGCCGTTGCCGCCAGCGGCGCCACCGTGGTGTGCAACCGTGCTGGCAACAACATGGAGCCGGGCGTGGTGGGCGCGTTGCTCGAGGCGCGCGGCAACCTTAAGCGAACGGCCAGCGGCAAGCGCGTGGGCGTTTTTGAGTGCGACGAGCTCTACACCGTACGCGTTCTGCCCAAGCTCAAACCGACGTACTTTGTGCTGCTCAACCTGTTCCGCGACCAGCTAGACCGCTACGGCGAGATCGACCATACCCAAGACGTCATCGCCCATGCGTTGGAGCTCTCTCCGGCAACGACGCTCATTTACAACGCAGACGACCCGCTTTGTGCCGCAATCGCCGCGCGCGTTCCCAATGCAAGCATCGCCTTTGGCATCGACGGCGCCACGGGCACCGAGTCCGACCGCATTAGCGACTCGCGTTTTTGCTCGCAGTGCAACGCCCCGTTGGAATACGACTATGTGCAGTACGGACAGCTGGGCGCCTATCATTGCCCTTCGTGCGGCTGGGGTCGCCCCGCGCTGCTCCGCCGCGTGACGGGCGTTGAGCTCGGCTGCGACGGCTACGGCTTTGACCTGGCCTTTGGACCTGAGGCCAACGCGCCCGCCGTGCACATCGCCACGCGCTACAACGGCCTGTACATGGTCTATAACGTCGCCGCCGCCTTCTTTGCGGCGCACGAGCTGGGCGTGGACGCGGCGCACCTGCAGCCCACGCTTAATGCCTACGTGCCCGCCGGCGGACGCATGGGCCGCTGGGATATTGCCGGCCGCACCGTCGAGGCCAACCTGGCCAAGAATCCCGTGGGCTTCGATCGCCAGATCCAGTCCATTAAAACGGCAGGTGGCAGGCTCTGCGCCTTCTTCCTAAACGATAACGATGCCGACGGCCACGATGTCTCGTGGATCTACGATGTCGACTTCGAGCGCATCGCCGACACGCCGGGTCTTGTCGCCTTTGCCGGAGGCACGCGTGCGCACGACATGCAGGTACGCCTCAAGTACGCCGGCATCGATGCCGCGATTATCTCGGACATCGCGCAGGCGATCGGTGCCGTGGCAGACGAGGCCGCCGATGACACCTTCTACGCCGTCGCCAACTACACGGCCTTCCCGCCGCTGGTCAAAGAACTCGACGGGCTGAAGGGTGCCGATGCAGCCACGGTTGCTGCCCGCGCCGTAGTCCGTGCCGACGGCAGCGCTCTTCCTGTCGGCATCGCGCCGGTCGAGCTTTCGCGTCCCCTGCGCATCGTCTACCTGTATCCCGATGCCCTTAACCTCTACGGTGACGGCGGCAATGTTATCGCGCTCGAGCGCCGCTGCGCCTGGCGTGGCATTCCCGTGCGCGTGGACGAGGTCCGCATGGGCGAGACGCTTGATTTGGCCGATGCCGATATCGTCATGATGGGCGGCGGCTCCGACCGCGACCAGCTAGCCGTGGCACACGAGTTGCTCGCCCAAAAAGACAAGGTCGCGGCCTATGTTGAGGTTGGCGGCACACTGCTTGCCATCTGTGGCAGCTATCAGCTGCTCGGCCGTTCGTACTATATGGGCGAGGATCGCATTGAGGGTCTGGGCGTCATTGCCGCCGAGACTGTGCGCGGCTCCGACCGCCTGATCGGCAATGTCGCCGTCAAGACCGACCTGGCGCCCGAGCCCTTTGTGGGATTCGAGAACCACGGCGGCCGCACCCTGCTCGACGCAGAGGCGATGCCGCTCGGAACGTCCGTCGTCGCGGGCACCGGCAACAACGGCGACGATGGCTTTGAGGGCCTGATCTACAAGGGCGTCATCGGCACGTATCTACACGGACCGGCACTGCCCAAGAACCCCGAGCTTGCCGACTGGCTCATTACCCACGCCCTCGAGCGCCGCGGCGATGCGCAGGCCACAGCCCTGCTGCCGCTCAAGCCCCTCGACGACACCTACGAGCACGCCGCCCACGACGCCGCCATGAAGCTCCTCCCCTAGCACCCCACCACCACAAAGGGGACAGGTACCTTTGTGGTGGTTTTCCAGTTTGCCAACGATATACGCGCCGGCAAAAAAGTCTGCTATACTCTTTCCCGCTGTCCCCATCGTCTAGCGGCCAAGGACGCCACCCTTTCAAGGTGGATATCGCGGGTTCGAATCCCGCTGGGGGCACCATTTGAAACTAGAAGCCCGTTGCCCTCGCGGTGGCGGGCTTTTTGCTATCCATGTGCCGGGATTCGAACCCGACAGGGTGCGGAGCTGAGGAAACGCGCAAGCGTTTTCCAGCGCAGCACGCAAGGAGCGAAGCGACGCAGCGGAAGCGGGCGGCGCCAGCCGCACGCGGACATCCCGCTGGGGGCACCATTTGAATTGAAGAGCCCGTTACCCTCGCGGTAGCGGGCTTTTTGCTACCCATACGCCGGGATTCGAACCCCGAAGGCATAAAATCACACTGTCATCCAAGGGCCCGTGGACAAAAAATAGCAAATATGAGTACTGTTACCAATTTAGTAACAGCGATTTCATGCCATCAGAAGGCGATTTGGACACAAGGCGTCCTACGGCGGAGGAATTGCAGGCATTTATCAGCTAAGTACTTGGACATATGTTGCGTAACACTGCATATTTTGCAAAAAGATAATGCTACAGGGCTTGTGACAGTACTCATATTTGACGTTTTTTGCCCACGACCCCTTATTGTGTGGGCGAATCAGTTGCAAAGCGGGATCCAAAGCGTCCTTCGCAAACAAATAGCCGGGGCCCGCGCGATGCGGACCCCGGCTCAACACCGTGACGATATGTCAGTTACGCTCTACACGTAGAACAGGATGTCGTCGTAGGTCGGGACCGGCCAGTAGTCGGCGGCCACGATCTCCTCCATGGCGTCCACGGCAGCACGCAGCGTATCCATAGCGGGAACGACCTCGTGCGCGTACACGTTGGCCTGCTCCTGGCCATCGAGAGCCTCGGCCTTCTGATGTACGGCGTCGAGCGCCTTGATGGAGTCGTTGATGGCGGTGATACCGTTGCAGAGCTTGTTGAGCGTGTTCTGCTCGCACTGCATGGCGGCCTCAGCACCGGCGGCACGAATAGTCTCAAGGCCCTTAGCGACCTTGGTAGCATAGGCGGTAATGACCGGGCGATAGGTACGACGCGCCTCGCGAACCATCGTGGTAGCCTCGATGTTCATGAGCTTGTTGTACTTCTCGAGCTTGCAGTCATAGCGGCACTGAGCCTCGGCCTTGGTCAGGACGCCCGTCTCCTCAAAGAGCGCAATGGCCTTATCGGAAACAAAGGCGGGAAGAGCGTCGGCCGTGGTCTTGTTGTTGGCAAGGCCGCGCTTCTCGGCCTCGATGGGCCACTCGTCAGAGTAACCGTCGCCGGAGAACAGGATGCGCTGGTGATCGGTCAGCACCTTCTTGCAGTACTCGAGCGCGGCGTCCTGGAACTTATCCTCGGGCGTACCCTCGAGTGCGTCGGCGAAAGACTTGAGCGACTTGGCCACGGCAGCATCGAGCACCAGGTTGGAGTCGGAGACGTTCTGCTCGGAGCCGCAGGCACGGAACTCGAACTTGTTGCCGGTGAAGGCGAACGGGGAGGTACGGTTGCGGTCGGTGTTGTCCTGCATCAGCTTGGGCAGGGTATCGGCGCCCAGGTCGAGCACGCCGCGCGTGGCATGGACGGAAGCCTTGCCATCGATGATCTTCTCGACGACCTCGGTAAGCTGGTCGCCCAGGAAGATGGACATAATCGCCGGAGGAGCCTCGTTGGCGCCCAGACGATGATCGTTGCCGGCCGAGGCAACGGAGGCACGCAGGAGCTCCTGATAGTTATCGACGGCCTCGATCACCGCGGTGAGGAAGACGATGAACTGCAGGTTGTCGAGCGGGGTGTCGCCCGGGTCGAGCAGGTTCTCGGACTCGGTGCCAAGCGACCAGTTGTTGTGCTTGCCCGAACCGTTGATGCCCTCGAAGGGCTTCTCGTGCAGCAGGCAGACCAAGTCGTGGCGGGAGGCGATGAGCTTCATCTTCTCCATCATGACCAGATTCTGGTCGATGGCCTCGTTGACCTCGCCGTAGACAGGGGCGAGCTCATGCTGGCAGGGAGCGACCTCGTTGTGCTTGGTCTTGGCAGGAATGCCAAGCGCCCACAGTTCATCGTCCAGGTCCTTCATATAGGACGAGACGGTGGGGCGGATAGCGCCAAAGTAGTGCTCCTCGAGCTCCTGGCCCTTGCAGGGAGCAGCACCAAAGAGGGTGCGCCCGGTGATGACCAGGTCCCTGCGCTTGCGGTAAGCGTCCTTCTTGATCAGGAAGTACTCCTGCTCATCGCCCACGGAAGGAACGACCTTCTTGGGGGTCTTACCAAACAGCGCCAAAACGCGCTTGGACTCACGCGAGAGTGCGGTCATGGAGCGCAGCAGCGGGGTCTTCTTGTCCAGGGCCTCGCCCGTGTAGGAGCAAAAAGCCGTGGGGATGCACAGGACATCGTCCTTAATGAATGCGGGGCTGGTGGGATCCCAAGCGGTGTAGCCACGGGCCTCGAAGGTGGCACGCAGGCCGCCGTTGGGGAAGCTGGAGGCGTCCGGCTCGCCCTGGATGAGGTTCTTGCCCGTAAACTTGGTAATGGCGGTGCCGTCGTGGTTGGGCTCGAGGAAGCTGTCGTGCTTCTCGGAAGTAATGCCCGAAAGCGGCTGGAACCAGTGCGCGTAGTGCGTCGCGCCCTTGGAGATGGCCCAGACCTTCATGGCGTGGGCAACGGCGTTGGCCACATCCAGGTCGAGCGGCTCACCGTCCTCGAGGGTTGCAGCAAGGCGCTTCCAAATGTCCTTGGGGAGGTAGTCCTTCATGACTTCCTCAGAGAACACCATGGTCCCGAAGCGGTCAGTAAGTTCGGCCATACGGAACTCCCTTCGTATCGGCACCGCGTGAGAAGCGGTGTTGATTACTAACGAACGAGTCATAGATTAGGCTCGTCGTGTTTCCGCAACATTACCGTTATGTTGCTGTCACGAAACCAATCAATGAGGTTACCGCATCGCGGCGGCGTTGCCGCCCTCAACAGCCAATCAACTGTATAAATTGCAGACCTCTCCCCATGGTTTAAGGGTAGTCAATTTGGGATGGGGCTCTATTAACTGGTATTTCGCATCAGATACCAGTCTTTATAGCCCCATCCTAGATTGACCGCTCTGCTATAGGGAATGTCGATAGCAAGGCATCTTTGATTGGTATCCCCGAATAGCGAGTGAAACTCCACCGTGACACAGTGGTGCTGTAGAATCCTTACAACACATCACACTATTACGTATCTAAAGGAGCACGATATGCGCGTCGACGAGGTTTTTAAGCAGGCAGCATCCCAGGGCACCGCACCCGTTTCGTTTGAGATGTTCCCGCCCAAGGGCGAGCTTACCCTCAACACGGCTCGCGAGGTGGCAGGCAATCTGTGCAAGCTTTCGCCGAGCTTTGTCTCGGTCACCTGCTCTGCCGGCGGCTCGGGCAATGGCGCCACCACCGCCCCCATCGCGCATATGATTACGAGCGAATTCAATACGCCCTCGGTGGCGCACCTCACCTGCGTGGGCCGCTCGCACGCCGATATCGCCGCCAAGATCGACGAATACCGCTCCGCCGGCGTAGAAAACATCCTGGCCCTGCGCGGTGATCTGCCCGCTGGCGCGACCGAGGACGACAAGCCCGCCTCCGACTACGCCTACGCCCGCGACCTCATCCCCGAGCTCGTCGACGCCGGCTTTTGTGTGGGTGCCGCAGCCTACCCCGAGGGCCACATTGCCTGCGAGGACCTCAACGCTTCGGTCGAATACCTCAAGCAAAAACAGGATGCCGGTGCGAGCTTCTTCGTGACGCAGCTCTTTTTTGATAACGAGTGCTTCTACCGTTTTCGCGAGCTTGCGGACAAGGCGGGCATCACCGTGCCGATTACCGCGGGCATCATGCCGTTTATGGGCAAGTCGCAAATCAGCCGCATGGTCTTTATGTGCGGTGCGTCGCTGCCCTCCCCCGTCATCAAGATTCTCGCCAAGTACGAGAACGACCCCGAGAGCCTGCAGGCAGCCGGTGTAGATTATGCCGCCCGTCAGCTTTGCGACCTCAAGGAGCACGGCGCCGCCGGTCTGCACCTGTACACTATGAATCGTCCTGCGATCGCCGCGACCATTATGGAGCGCCTGGGGTAATGGAAAAACCGCACATCGATACAACCACTGTCGAAGTGCCGGCCGACCTTGCGTCGCCGGCGCTTTACCGTGTCGATGCTGCGTACCATCCCCGTGTCGACCGTGCCGAGATGCTGCGGTATCTGGGTTACGGCGGCCAGCAGATTGAGCCCGAGCTGTCACGACGTATTGAGCTTGTGGTCGAGCGCCTTGAGCTGGACATTGAGCCCCGCGGCGTGCGCCGCGTATTTGCCGTCGATGCCACGGGCGTGGACGAGCAGGGCAAGCCTTGCATTCGCTTGGTCGGCACCAACGTTGAGCTGCGCGGTCGCGATATCTATCGACATCTCAAAGACGCCCGCTTTGCCGCGCTCATGGCATGCACCCTCGGCATGGACGCCGAGCGTCGCCTGCGCACCACGGGAGCCCAACATCCCCTAGAGGGCGCCGTGCTCGACGCCGCGTGCTCTGCCTATGTAGAAGCCGCCGTTGAGCAGATGGACCAGCAGGCCAAGGCTGCGGCCGCCGCACACGGGCTCGCCGGCAACTGGCGCTTTAGCCCCGGCTACGGCGACTGCCCGCTCTCGGCCCAGCGCTCGATCGTCGATGCGCTCAACGCCACGCGCCTCATCGGCCTTACCGTCACGCCCACCAGCCTGCTCATGCCCACCAAGAGCGTGACCGCGGTGATCGGTCTGTTCGACGGCAAAGTCCACGACGCCCAGAGTCGCCCCACCTGCAATATCTGCCGCATGCGCGAGCACTGCCGCTTCCGCGCCGCCCACACCACCTGCTATTCCAGCCACTAGGAGCCCCCGATGTTCACCCCGCTTATTACTCATAATTCGGATGGTGCCGCGCTGGCGGCGCCCGTCAATGCCGCACGCTGCAACGGCGCTGTGTACAAGCCACGCACGATCGACGATCTGCGCATTAAGGACGATCGCCTGCGCGCCGCCATCGAGGGCACGGGGCACCTGCTGTTTGACGGCGGCATGGGCACCATGCTGCAGGCTGCCGGCATGAAGGCCGGCGCCCTGCCCGAGCTGCTCAACTTTGAGGAGCCCGAGGTTATCACCGATATCCAGCGTCAGTATGTCGAGGCCGGCTGCGACGTGATCACCGCCAACACCTTTGGCGCCAACGCCCACAAGCTCGACGGCGCCGCCACCGTGGCAGATGTCTTTGCCGCCGCTGTCGCCTGCGCCCGCGAGGCCGGCGCCCGCTACGTCGCCGGCGATATCGGCCCCATCGGCGCGCTGCTTCGCCCCTTGGGCACCCTGAGCTTCGACGAGGCCTATGACCTCTTTGCCGAGGAGGTGCGCGCCGGCGTCGACGCGGGCGTGGACCTCTTTATTATCGAGACCATGACCGACCTTGCCGAGATCAAGGCGGCCGTCCTCGCCTGCCGCGAGAACTCCGACCTGCCCGTCTTTGCCACCATGACCTTTGAGGAAGACGGTCGCACCTTCTTGGGAACGAGCCCCGAGGTCGCCGCCATCACGCTCGACGCCATCGGCGCCGACGTTTTGGGTATCAACTGCAGCCAGGGCCCGGCCGAGCTCCGAGGGCTCGCCGCACGTATGCTCACCGTTACCGACAAGCCCGTTATGGTGCAGGCTAACGCGGGACTGCCCCGCGTGGACGACGACGGCAATACCGTCTTTGATATCCAGGCCCCCGAATACGCCGAGGCCGTCGCCGGCATGATCGAGGACGGCGTGAGCGTCGTGGGCGGCTGCTGCGGAACCACGCCGGCGCATATGGCGGCCTTGCGCACGCTTATCGACAACCACACGCCCAGCCCGCGCCGCCGCAAGCCCAGCATGTCGGCCACGAGCGCCCAGACGGTCGTGGACCTTCCCTGTGACGGCCACAAAATCGCCGTCATCGGCGAGCGCATCAATCCCACCGGCAAAAAGCGCCTGCAACAGGCCCTGCGCGACGGCGACCTGGACTACGTCGTGAGCCAGGGCATCAGCCAGCAGGAACAGGGCGCCGACATCCTGGACGTCAACGTGGGCCTGCCCGAGATCGACGAGGTCAAGATCATCCAGCAGGCGACCGAGCAGCTCCAGGGCTCCACGCTGCTGCCGCTGCAGATCGACTCCACCGACCCCGCAGCCGTCGAGGCAGCCGTGCGCCGCTACGCCGGCAAGCCCATCATCAACTCGGTCAATGGCAAACAGCAAATCATGGATGAGATCTTTCCGCTGGTCGCCCATTACGGCACCAACGTCGTCGGCCTCACGCTCGATGAAGGCGGCATCCCCGATACCGCCGAAGCTCGCTTCGCCATCGCCGAGCGCATCGTGGCCGAGGCCGCCCGCTACGGTATCGGCCCGGACCGCATCCTCATCGACTGTCTGGTCATGACCGCCTCGACCAATCAACGCCAGGCCGAACAGATCCTGCGCGCCATGTCCCTGTGCAAGGAGCGTCTGGGCGTCAAATGCGCGCTCGGCGTGTCGAACATCAGCTTTGGTCTGCCTGCCCGCCCGCTGCTGGGCTCGGTCTTTTTGGCTGCCGCTTTTGGCGCGGGCCTGGACGCCCCCATCATGAACCCGGGCTCCAAGCGCTTTATGGATACCGTCTACAGCTATCGCGTGCTGAGCGTTGAGGACGAGGGCTCGACCGGATACATCGAGCGCTACGCCGGCTGGACCGATCCGTACAAGATCGCCGCGAATCCGGCGGCGGCTCAGGCGGTATCGACCGACGCCGCGCCCGCTGCTGGCACCACCGGCACCGACGGCAACGACGACCCGATTCGTCGCATGGTCGTCTCGGGCCGCAAGGGCGAAATCGCGGCCGAGACCGAGCGTCTGCTGGCAGACCATGACGCCATGGACCTCATCAACAATCACTTTATCCCCGCCCTCGACGAGGTTGGCGTCCTCTTTGACCAGGGCAAGTTCTTCTTGCCGCAGCTTATGGCCTCGGCCGAGGCCGCGCGTGTGGGCTTTGACACCATCAAGCGCCTGATGCCCGCCGGCGAGATTGCCGACAAGGGCAAGATCTGCGTGGCCACCGTTAAAGGCGATATCCACGACATCGGTAAGAACATCGTCAAGATGCTGCTCGATAACTACGGCTACACCGTCTTTGACCTAGGCCGCGACGTCGACCCGCAAGAGGTACTCAAGACCGTACGGGAGCGCGACATTAAGCTCGTCGGCCTCTCGGCGCTTATGACCACCACGGTCGTCGCTATGGAGGAGACCATCAAGTTGCTCCATGCCGAGGTTCCGGGCGTCAAGATCATCGTAGGTGGCGCCGTGCTCACCCCCGAATACGCCAAGCAGATCGGCGCGGACTACTACGCCAAGGATGCCGCCGAAAGCGCGCGCATCGCCGAAGAGGTCTTTGGGCAGTAACACAACGGAAACAACCGAGCACCAAAACGTGCCGCACGCGCCACTTGGCACGTGCGGCACGTTAGAATAGATAAGGCTATGCTCGTTTTGGCAGATAGGAGTGCAAGGATGGCGATCACGCCCGCAGAAATCGCGGAAACCCGCGGCATGGTTGAGGAGCAGAACCTCGACATCAGGACCATCACCATGGGTGTTTCGCTCATGGGTTGCGGCGACGAGAGCCTCGACCGCATGTGCACGAAGATCTACGACCACGTGACGCACACGGCTGAGCACTTGGTCGAGACCGCCGAGAACCTCGAGCGCGAGTACGGTATCCCCATCGTCAACAAGCGCGTTTCCGTCACCCCGGTGGCGCAGATCGCCGCATGCTGCAAGGATGAGGACCTCACCCCCATCGCGCATGCCCTCGACCGCGCGGCCGAGACGCTCGGCATCGATTACCTGGGCGGCTTCTCCGCGCTCGTTCAGAAGGGCATCGGCGACGCCGACCGCCGCGTCATCCAGTCCATCCCCCAGGCGCTCGCTACCACCAGCCGCGTCTGCTCCAGCGTCAACGTCGCCAGCCTGCGTGCCGGCATCAACATGGACGCCGTGCTCATGGCCGCCCAGACCATCATCGATGCCGCCAAGCTTACGGCAGATGAGGATTCCGTTGGCGCCTCCAAGTTTGTCTGCTTTGCCAACATGGTCGAGGACTCCCCGTTTATGGCGGGCGCCGTCCACGGCGGTGGCGAGGCCGACGCCGTCATCAACGTAGGCGTCTCGGGCCCCGGCGTTATGGCCGCAGCCCTGGAGACGCTGCCCGATTCCGCATCGATGATGGAAGTCGCCGAAAAGATTAAGCAGACCGCCTTTAAGATCACCCGTGCCGGCGAGCTCATGAGCCGCGAGGCCGCCCATCGTCTGGGTGTCGAGAAAGGCATTGTCGACCTGTCGCTGGCTCCCACGCCTGCCATTGGCGACTCCGTCGCGCGCATCCTCGAAATCATCGGCGTGGGCACCTGCGGTGGCCCCGGCACGACCTGCGCGCTCGCCATGCTCAACGATGCCGTCAAGAAGGGCGGCGTCATGGC
The DNA here is from genome assembly GCA_019414025.1 of Collinsella sp. GTDB lineage: Bacteria > Actinomycetota > Coriobacteriia > Coriobacteriales > Coriobacteriaceae > Collinsella. The sequence continues at coordinate 98,617 of DXMU01000046.1, read as the reverse complement.
CAGCTCCAGCGTGGGCGGTCTCTCGGGCGCTTTCATCCCCGTGTCAGAGGACGCCGGCATGATCGCCGCCGTCGAAGCCGGCGCGCTTTCGCTCGAGAAGCTCGAGGCCATGACCTGCGTGTGCTCCGTTGGCCTGGACATGATCGCCATCCCCGGCGACACCCCGGTCGAGACCATCGCCGGCATTATCGCCGACGAGATGGCCATCGGCGTCATCAACAACAAGACCACGGCCGTCCGCGTGATTCCCGCCATTGGCAAGGGCGTGGGCGACTGCGTCGAGTACGGCGGCCTATTTGGCCGTGCGCCTATCATGCCGGTGAACCCCAACGCCGGCACCGTGCTTGCCCACCGCGGTGGACGCTTCCCGGCGCCGCTGAACTCGCTCAAGAACTAGCTGAGGGGGACTGGCGAGGAGCCCCGCCGCCGGGCGGCAGACATATAAGGTCGCCTGCTCGGACAGTCCTGACTCGCACGGAGAGCAAATTAAGTGCTCTCCGGCTCGTGCGGAACTCGCGATCGACCTTATATATTTGCCCTCCCCGGGGCTCCCGCACAACGGGACCTCGGTTGGGTTCTATCCCGGTTGCAGTCGCTTCGCTTCTGCTCCACTTTGCTGGTATGACGGTTTGGCGTTGGATCGGTTCTTTCTGATATATGCTGGTTGCGGCTCTTCTTTTGGGAGGAGTCGCTTTTTTGTTGCTAGGAGGTTGGCCCGTGGCTGATGGGGAGAATCGTTCTGAGCTGCTTTCCACAGATTGGAATCTGGAGTGGATGCGTCTGCAAGCTGATCGGCGGCGGGCTGACGATTCTTTTGAGTGGGATAAAAGGGCTCGGCATTTTCGGCCGTTGGAGACTGCCCCTTATGCTCGGGATTTTATAAAGCTGCTGGCGCTTGAGCCCGGCGAGTCGGTACTCGATATGGGGTGCGGGGCTGGGTCGATTGCTATTCCGCTTGCTCAGGCTGGGCATCCTGTGATTGCTGCTGACTTTTCCCCTGCCATGTTGGGCACGCTTGATGCTGGCATTGAGTACTATGGGCTCGAGGATCGCATTACGCCGCTTGAGCTTGCCTGGGACGATGACTGGGATTTGGTTGGACCGGTCGCGAAAGCGGTGGATGTTGCCTTTGCCAGTCGGTCGGTTACGACGACCAATCTAAAAGATGCGCTTGCCAAGCTCGACCGCACGGCTCGTCGGCGTTGTGCTGTCACGATGGTCGCCAACTCCAGCCCGCGTTATGATCTGCACTTGATGAACGCTATCGGCGCCTCGGTTACCTGCAGCAATGGCTTTGTGTACGCCTTCAACATCCTCATTCAGATGGGTGCGTTGCCGCAGGTTACATACTTTGAATCGCCTCGTCGCGATACCTTCGATAGCCTTGAGGCAGGCGTGGCGGATTTTTCCCGTATGCTCGAGCATGGCAACGAGGATAAGATCGACCGCCTGCGCGACTATATCGCTCAGCACATGATCGAAAACCCCCATGCCGGCGAGCCGGGCTCCAAGGGCGTGCCGCAGGGGTGCTATATGCTCGACCATATCCGTAAGGTTCGCTGGGCGTTTATTGCATGGGAACCGGTCTCTGCGCCCAGCTCATAGCCTGTTCGCAGCCCGCACCGCCCACTCACTCGGCATCCGCATTCTTTTTGAACTGGGCAAACGCGCTCCACACCGCGCCGTTCCTGCGCTATCGTGGGACAGCTCACGTAGATTAAGGCCCCGTCGCGGGGCGCCCCATACATAGAAAGCGAGAACCCATGGCACTGACAGGAGCCCAGGTCAAGCAGCTTCGCAGCATGGCCCATCACCTCAACCCCGCCATCATCATCGGTAAGTCCGATGTCAACGAGGGCACCGTCGAGCAGACGGTCGCCTACCTGGAGAAGCATGAGCTCGTTAAGTGCTCCGTGCTCGATGGCTCCAGCCTTTCCGCCCGCGAGGCCGCCGAAGAGCTCGCTGAGCGTTGCCACGCCGAGGTCGTCCAGGTCATCGGCCGCAAGTTCTCGCTGTATCGCGAGTCCTCGCGCAAGGACATCGAGAAGATCAAGCTCGTCTAAGAGTCAATGATCCGGCGAACCAACACATAGCAAGCTTACGGGTGCCCAAGTACTTCGGGCGCCCGTTTTTTATCGCTCGACCAGCACGCGATTGAGCCGCCCCTCCACCAAGCGCTCGTATAGACGCCGCGTCTCGGGCTCGGGCACGCCATTGACCTGCTCCCTCAGATGGTGCATATGCCCACTGTATAGCTCGACGATATCGCGCCTCCGCCCCGCCGCACTGTAGACACGCATGGCGCAGCGCACCATATCCTCACGCGCCGTTTCCTGTCGAAGCCCCGACTCCGCCAGCCAAATCGCCGACTGCAGATCGTTTTCTTCTAGAGCGGCATTTGCTCCCTTAATCATGCAATCGATGTACTTTGACTGCATAATGCGTCGCATACGCAAAAAGTAGGTGGGATTACAGCCATTGGGAACATACAGCGGTCCGGCATAAAGCTGCTCAATCTTAAGGCACAGCTCAACTAAATGGGGCCCGCGCGCACCCGTGCGATTTCCCAAAACCTCGCGGCTTATCTGGTCAAACAGCCGTACATCGGTCTTGACGTAGTCGCCGTTGAGTCCGATGCATTCATTTTGGATGAGCACACACGACTTGCCATCCGGCGTCGGTCCCAAAGCCGACCGCAAGCGCGATATCGTCGAGTACAGGTTGTTGCGGGCGCTATTGAACTCGGCATGGGGCCACAACTCCATGGCCAGCGTCTCACGATCGACGAGCGCATCCATGCCCAGCGCAAGCCGCTCGGCAAGTGTCGCCGCCTTCTTGCGGCGCCACATTTTGTCCGTGATGGGAAACCCGTCGCGCTCGGCGCGGAACGCACCAAACATGCGAATCTCGATATGGTCGATGGTATCAACGGCTTCAACCTCGCCGGCCTGGAACAGGCGCTCGCCCTCCCCTTCCAGATCATCGCGCAGCGAGTACCGCGACAGCTCGCGCACGGGAAGCTTCTTGCGAATCCTGGTCGCCGGCTCGCCCAGACAATGCATGGCAAGGCGCGCAAAGAGCCGATACGATGGCTCCAGAATCCCCGCACGATTCATGGACATCCAGGCCGCAAGATCGCTGTCTCGGCCCGCACAGGCCAAATGCAGCGCCACCATCCAGGCCTCCGCTCCACCAACCTGCGTCTGGCTTATATCGAGTAGCTCCGCTTCCTCGCGCACCGAAACCATCGAGGTGTTACGCAGATACGCCGCGCGCTCCAACAGCAATGCGTTATCGCGCATGTACGCAATCGACTCCTCGGCAAGTTTGAGCACTTGGACCGCACGGAACTTTGCATTAACCGGCCGTCCCTCTGCCAGCGACTGCCAGCCTTCTAGCAACAGGCCAAACAGCTGAATCTGGTTGTCGCGCATGCGCACGGCAAAACGATCGAGCTCGTTGAATGCCGCGTCGTCGGTTACCGGCAAGCCGGAAAGGAGCCGCCGTGCCGCCAACACCATGCGCACCCAGATAGCCATCGCCTTAAGCCCACGTACGTCGAGCGCCTCCCGCACCACCGTCATCTCGTCGTCGCGCTTGTCGGTTCCCGCAAACGACCCGTCAAAGAGCTCCACCAGCATGCTATCGGCCCGTATAACAATCCCCGCGATGTCGAGCTCGCAGTCGTAGGCCTTGCTCGTTTTGAGCTGCTGTAGAACGCCGCCGTCATCTCCCCGTTCGGTCAGGCATCGCTTGACCTCGATATGCGCAGACAACATATCGAGTGCGGTATGGGATGTCTCGATTTCTGGCACGGCCAGGTTCGTAGGGAGCCCAAGCCCGTTGTCCCCATAGCAAACAGCCGTCAGTGTCTGGGCCACCCTCCATGAAACAGGGTCTATTTCGCAGGCCGCCCGTTCGCCCCCGCGCTCGATGACCGATGCCATATAGCGAGCGAGCTTTGTATTGGACACGCTGACCGCTGCCAGATATACGCCAAGCGCCTCGGCAGGCGTTGGCTCTGGAGCCGAATCGTCGGCATCGATCGTGCCCAGCGCCGCTCGGCAGATATCGGCCCCGTGCCCCGTCAGAGCCAGATCGACCCCATACTGCCCAGCAAGTTCAAGGACCGCCCCACGGTCCAAAAAGGCATCCGCCAGGCCCATCGCCGCATCGCATCGGCCCGCCTTAAGCAAAATCCGGGCCGCCCTCGGAACAAGTTCGGGGCGAACCTCGGCCACCAACTTACGCAAACGCAAGCGTCCGTTATCCTCCGTGCCCAGACACGTAAAACTCCGCTCGGCGGGATCCAAGCCAAAGATCGGGTAGTCGCGTACAAAGTAGGACTGGTCGACCATCGACAGCCTCACCCCGCAAGCCTCGAGTTCCGCGATATTGCCCTCGCCCATCAAAACCATGAGACATGCCACGCAAAACAGCGCATTATTGTCGAGCGAAGCCAGATCGACAAGTGCCGCGCCATATACGTTGACAATCTCGTTTTCGAGCAGACCGGCTACGTCGCCTTGGCCATACAGACCCGTCTGCAATGCCGAAACGAGCTCGGGCACGCCCTGCGTGAGCTGATAAAAGTCGAGCGATGTGCTGATCGAAAACGCCGATGCCCACGCCGAATACTCATAGGCATGCACCTTGAGCATCTGCGCATTGATCTTAACCGAATCGCCCAGCCCATGAATCAGCTGACGATTTGAAGGACGACAGGAGATAAAGACCCCTATCCCCATAGCGCGCAGGCCGCGAATCCTGTCGATGAGGTCTTCGGTATCGTGCTGATCGAGGTTTGGCACATTATCAATCGCGATAAGGGAGTGCGGTTTGTCTTTGAGTTCTTCGGTAACCACCTCGAGCTGCATAAACACCTCGCGCCCAATGGCGCGATCGGCCTCGATAATCCGCACGGGGCCTCGCGTCGGGTCGCATTTAACCTCATGGGTGTACTGCAGCAGCACCGAGGTCTTCCCAAACCCGTCGGGCGCATAAAGAACCACGATGCCGGCCTTTCGGCCCTTGGCGATAAGCTCATTCATCAAGCGTTCGCGTCGCACCATATAGCCTCCGCCCAGCGGCATCAGCTCGAGGTCGTCTATACCGCTCAAATCGTTTACCATGCCCGCTCCTCAACTCGACCGTATGGACACTGTAGCCGCAAGACCATACAAGCCGCGCTATGAATAGAGCGACCTTGTGTTTTAGGTTGTCTTTTGGTACGCAAGCGGCAAGTTTTTGTACAGCGAGGGCCGATTGTTATTAATCCCCCGACTAATCGGTCTTTAAGCAGGTAAATGAGCTTGTCAGCTTGTCCCATCTAAGCGGCAGTGTAACGCAAATGAACAAGGTTCAGCTATGTCATTCAACTCGCCTAGCACCCGCTACCGTCTACGACCTTTTAGTGGCATTTTTGCATAGAATCTGATATGAATGAATCAAGCTGTTGGGCATCCGGCATTCGTCAAGCTTGCGGCAAGATTTTGGTCAAGTGGACAGAAAGGGATAGCAAAAAGGCCCCCGCAAAGCGGAGGCCTTAGGCAAGGCTATGTCGAGGTGCAGGATTCGCGCTACTCGCAGAGCGAAAGGGCGGCCTCGTCGGCAACGACAACGCAGTTGGTGTGCAGCTGCAGGATCGAAGCCGGGCACTCGGGCGTAACCGGACCATAGCACATATCGTGCACGGCCTGAGCCTTGGCCTCGCCGTTGGCGACGACCAGGATCATGCGGGCATACATGATGGTCTGAGTACCCATGGTGTAGGCCTGACGGGGAACATCGTCGATGCTGTCGAACAGGCGGCTGTTGGCCTGAATGGTGCTCTCGGTAAGGTCGACGCAGTGCGTGCCCTTGGAGAAGTGGTCATCGGGCTCGTTGAAGCCGATGTGGCCGTTGTTGCCAATGCCGAGCAGCTGCAGATCGGGATAGCCGGCGGCAGCGACGACCTTATCGTACTCAGAGCAGGCAGCGGCGGCGTCGGGGTTGGAACCGTCGGGCACATGCGTGTTGTTCAGGTCGATGTTGATGTGATCGAAGAAGTTCTCACGCATGAAGTAGTGATAGCTCTGGGGATCGTCGTGCGAAAGGCCGCGATACTCGTCCAGGTTGTAGGTGCTGACCTCGGCAAAGTCGACGTCGCCCTTCTCGTACCAAGCAGCGAGCTGCTTGTAGGCACCGATCGGGGTGGAGCCGGTGGCAAGACCCAACACGCAGTCGGGCTTGAGGATAACCTGCGCCGAGATAATATTGGCGGCCTTGCGGCTCATATCCTCGTAGTCTTTAGCTTTAATGATCTTCATTACGCGTCCTTTCTCGTACAAGAGAGGCAAGGCTCCCTTACAAGCACTTGCCCGCGGCCCGCGTCGGCCGCAACCAACGTGTGCGGCCACCAGGGCGAGGTCGCGTAATGTATGTGTCTCGTGTCTAACCGCGTCGAGGCCCCTGCCCGTCCACGGTGACCCAAAGCCTTTTAGCTTCGGACAAATCCCATCTTGCCACGGAGGGCGTCCTCTTTCAAGGGCGCCCTCCGTAAACGTGTTTGAATTGTAGGCTAATGGCCACGTGCACTTGTTAGCGCTCGCGAGCAACGATGAGCTGGTCCATCTCTTCGACATGCGCGCCAACGGAGCCCTTGATGCTCGAGAACTCAACGGAGTTGCATACCAAGATGGGAACCGTCACATCGTAGCCCTCGGCAGCAATTGCCTCGCGATCGAACTCAATGAGTACATCGCCCTTATGGACGATGTCACCCACTTGCGCATATACGGTAAAGTGCTTGCCCTCAAGCTGAACAGTGTCCAAACCAACGTGGATGAGCACGTCCAAGCCATCGACCGTGTTAAGCGCAACAGCGTGTCCCGTGGGAAAAATGGCCTCGACCTTGGCATCAGCCGGTGCAATCACACGCGTGCCGGTAGGCTGAATCGCCACGCCCTGGCCCAAAAGGCCGGTGGCAAATGTCTGGTCGTTTACCTCGGAAAGCGGAATGACGTCGCCCGAGATGGGAGCATCCAGCGTAAGGACTCGACCACGCATACCAAAAGACCTTAGGACTTTAGTGAACATGCTCCCCCTCGGACATACCGATCAACCAAAATAACCTTAACAGTTTACCACTTGGCACTCGTTTTTGACCATTAGGGAAGTTCGCGCTTGACAACCTCGACGATGTCGTCGACAACGCGCTGGGTCAGCTCGTGCGTCTCGGCCTCGGCCATAACGCGGACCAGCGGCTCGGTACCGCTCGGACGCACCAGAATGCGGCCGCGGCCGTCAAGCTCCTTCTCGGCAGCAGCGACGGCATCCCAGATGGGCTGGCAATCATCCAGACCAGCCTTGTTGTCGGAATGCACGTTGACGAGTACCTGCGGATACTTCTTCATGATGCCGGCAAGATCGGTGAGGGTACGACCGGTGCGCTTGAGCACGGCCAGCAGCTGCAGAGCCGTCACCAGGCCGTCACCGGTGGTGTTGTGCTCCAGGAAGATGATGTGGCCGGACTGTTCGCCGCCGATGACGGCACCGTCCGCGAGCATACGCTCAAGAACATAACGGTCGCCCACAGCGGTCTGAACCATCTCGAAGCCCTGCTCCTTCATAGCGATGGAGAAGCCCAGGTTGCACATGACGGTCGAGACGATCTCGGAGCTGGCGAGCTTGCCGCGGGCGGCGAGGTCAGAACCGCAGATAGCCAGGATGTAGTCACCGTCGATCTCATTGCCCTCGCTGTCCACAAAGAGCACGCGATCGGCGTCGCCGTCGTGGGCCAGGCCGATGTCAGCATGGGTGCGCAGCACGAGCTCGCGCAGGGGCTCGAGGTGAGTGGAGCCGCACTCGACATTGATGTCGGTGCCGCAGTAATCGGTGTTGATGGCATGGACCGTGGCACCCAGGCGCTGCAGCGCGGCGGGCGTAGTCTGGCAGGAAGCACCGTGACCGCAGTCGACGGCAACGACCAGGCCATCGAGCCTCAGGCCATCAAGCGTATCGATGGCGTGGTCGACGTATGCCTTGCGAGCGTCCTTCATCTTGATGATGTGGCCCACGCCGGCACCGGTCGGCAGCGTGTCGGCAGCCATGGCTTCCTCGGACATGACCCAGGCGCTGATCTCTTCCTCGACCGCATCGGGAAGCTTCATGCCCTTGCGGCTAAAGAACTTGATGCCGTTGAACTCCGGCGGATTATGCGAAGCAGAGATGACGATGCCGCCGTCGAGCTCATTCTGGACGGTGAGCAGCGCCACGGCAGGCGTGGGGATGACGCCGCAGCAGTGCGGACGGCCGCCCTCGGCCATGATGCCGGCGGTCAGAGCGCTCTCGAGCATGGTGCCCGAAAGACGCGTGTCGCGGCCGACACAGATATCCGGACCAAGGAACTTGGTCGCCGCGCGGCCCAGGCGAAACGCGAGGTCACACGAGAGGTCGGCATTGGCGACGCCACGGACGCCGTCGGTACCGAAGATGTTCTGGGGCATAGGATCGCTCCTTCCCTAGCAGGCGATATGCAACCGCCCACCCTAGTCGAAAAAGAAAAGCGGGACCCGCCGAGGAATCGGCAGGCCCCGCTTGTACATTGTATCTCGAAAGGAGATAAAACCTTAGCGCTTGGAGAACTGGGGAGCGCGGCGGGCCTTCTTGAGGCCGTACTTCTTGCGCTCGACCACGCGAGCATCGCGCGTAAGGAAACCGGCCTTCTTGAGGTCAGCACGGTAGTCGCCAGCGTTCAGAAGAGCGCGAGCGATGCCCAGGCGCAGAGCGCCGGACTGACCGGAGATGCCGCCGCCATCGCACAGAGCGATAACGTCGAACTGACCGGCGGTGTCGGTCACCTTGAAGGGAGCAAGGGCGTTCTCAACGAGCTGATGACGGCCGAAATACTGCTCGGCGTCACGCTTGTTGATGGTCACCTTGCCGGTGCCGGGGACGAGACGGACGCGGGCGACGGCGTTCTTACGACGGCCGGTACCCTGGTAGACAACGGTGTTCTCAGCCATCTTTAAGCCTCCAGCTCAATCTTCGTGGGGTTCTGGGCAGCGTGCGGATGCTCGGCACCAGCGTAGACCTTAAGCTTGGTCATCTGGGCACGGCCGAGGGTGGTCTTGGGCAGCATACCGCGAACGGCGCGCTCGATAACCTTCTCCGGGTGCTTCTCCATAGCCTGGCGGAAGCTCTCAGCCTTGAGGCCGCCGTTGTAGCCGCTGTGGCGATAATAGGTCTTCGTGTCGGCCTTGTTACCGGTAAGCTGGACCTTATCGGCGTTGATGACGACAACGAAGTCGCCGCAGTCGCTGTTGGGCGTGAACTGGGGCTTGTTCTTACCGCGCAGGATCATTGCGATCTGGGTGGCAAGACGGCCCAGGACAGCACCATCGGCGTCGACGAGAACCCAGTTGCGCTGGACCTCGCCCTGCTTGGCGTAGTGAGTCGATTTCGAAATCACTTAGACTCCTCCATGTACAGTACGTGTTGTTACAGAGATTCACGGGGCTCTGCAAGTAACCCGTCCATATTACCCCGCTCGCCGTACGAGTCAACAGGTATTTTGGCTCCGACCAGAGTTTCTGCACATGTCATCCACGAGCCGTGATGTCGCAGCGTTGACGCTCGACAAACGCCTCGATATCTCCCAGCAAGCGCTTTGCCTCCTGACGGCCCTGGATATACAGGTCCAAAAGCTTTGCCGGATCGTGCTCGACATGCCCGACCTCGACCGGCTTTTGCGGAGCAATGACCAGCGCGCGGCCCTCGCGCTCATACTTCCACAGGTGCATGCGCTGGAGGTTATAGCGGTCGTGGCGCGTCTCGATAGCCTCGAGCAGATAGGGGTAGTCGACATAGCGGGCGCGCGCGGCAGGCATAAACTCGTAGGGCTTTTTCTCGTACGAGCGGTCCTGCGTGACAATGACAACCGCGCGATCGAAGCCCGCCTCCTCCAGCACGTGCTCGATGGGGACCGAATCGGCTACGCCGCCGTCGACGTATTTGTGCCCGTCGATCTCGACCGGCGGCGTCACCAGCGGCAGCGACGTCGAGGCGCGCACGGCGTCGAGGTCGAGCACGGCGCTTTTGACCGGCAGGTAGGCAGCGGTTCCAAACAGCATGTCCGTCGCGACGGCGTACATCTCGATAGGGCTGGCGTCGAACGTCTCGTTATCAAAAGGATCCAGGCGGTCCTGGACGTCGTTGAAGATAAAGTCGTAACCCACGATGGAACCCGTGGACGCAAACGACGCGGCGCCCATGTAGCGGCTGTCGTTGCAGAAGGTCAAATTGACTCGGTTGGTGCGACCGATCTGGTGCGACTTGTAGTTGACGCCATTGAGCGCACCGGCCGAGACGCCGTACACCGCCGGAATTTCGACACCGGCCTCCATGAGAACGTCAAGCACGCCGGCGGTAAACTGCCCACGAAAACTGCCACCCTCCAAGACGAGCGCGACCTTGCCGGCGTTCTTTGCCTTATCTTCTGCAGTCATATTGACCTCCTGCGATTGCGTTTTGGCCTTCTTCTACCCAGTTTTGGGATGGAGGGCGCGCAGGTTTTTCGAGGCGGCAGGTGAAGCGGAAAGTGCGTCCCGGTCTGAGCGCGGATTCTGGGATGCGCTTTCCGTTTGGACCGCCGTTGGGAAAGCGCGACCCGTTCTGAGCGCGGATTCCGGGATGAACTTTCCGCTTGAGGCGTCTTCCGGAAAATGAATCCCATTCCGAGCGTCGATTCCGGGATGCAGTTTCCGCTTGAGCTGCCATTGGGAAAGCGTGTCTCGGTCTGAGTCACTGAGGCGTTTTTCTTTACGCTCGCGCCCTGCACAGAGTTCGATTCTCCGCGGGTGGAGGGGATCCGTCCGCGCGGGACACGGCAGGCTGTCATCCGGTCGGCATCGAATCTATATCCAGTCGAGGCTTTGCGCGGAGAATCCGCGTATTTGCTTCGCAAATACGCACCGGCTTCGGCCGGCTGCCGCCGCCCTCGCCCGCGGGCTACAAACGCTTCGCGTTTGCTTAACGCCCGCGCCCTGCACAGAGTTCGATTCTCCGCGGTACGGACTAGAAATAAAAAGACAGGTAGATACGAATATCTACCTGCCTGTTACTTATGGTGGAGGCGCGGAGAATCGAACTCCGGTCCACGAAAGCCCCCTGATTGGCATCTCCAAGCTCAGTCGCTGGTTTAGTCTCGGACGCCTTGCGCGCAGCGACACGCTCGCGACGTCCTAACCGGTTCGGTCTTAGCCCGCGCCATACCGATTACGTGCGCAGGAGCATTCCCCTAAGATGACGTCGCGCCGGTGTCGGGGAAATCACCGGGTTGACGCGCCGCTATAAATTAAGCAGCGAGAGCCATAGGCTCAAAAGAAGAGTTGTTGTCAATTCAATTTGACGGTACCCCTGTTTAACGAGGCGAGGAGACCTCGGCTTGCTTCCTCTCTCAGAGCTATCGTGTCGAAACCAGTCGCCCCCGAATGTCGGGAAAGTCTGGATGGTATCGGGCCTGCAAACACCCGATAACCGTCGACTTTTCAAGGAACATACGGGGCGAGCCCCGCTTGTGGAGTGTTATCTTACCACGTTCTGAAAGCGGACAGCTGTTCTATGCACGAGCTGTGAAGACCCCAATGTGCGCCGCACTTCGCACTTTTGTTACCGATCGCGTCACGTATATTTTCGCCAAGCAAAATTGACCCGTCGAAAGGACCGTTATGGATACCAAGCAGCAACTCGTCGATGCCCTCGCAGGCCTGGGCTCAACCATTACCGAAGCTATGGATGTCATCGAGGGCTTTGTCCCCTGCGGACATCCCGCCCTCACGGTATCGAACGCACTCGTCGCGCTGGACGTTGACGATGATGCAGCTCTCGCCCAGCAGCTTGAGACCGTCGAGGGCTTTATCGACCACGTGAGTGAGAACCGCGGCGTGGCCGCCTACCACGGTATCGAGGTCGAGCTCGCGGGTCCCAAGGCCGATCTGTTCGCAGCAATCCGCGAGGTAGGCGCCCTTATGCAGACCGCAGGCGTCAAGAACACCCAGGTCAACGAGTGGGTCTACCGCAGTCTGGCAGCACTCGACAGCTCCGACGAAAAGGCAGCCGAGCAGCTCGCAGAAAGTCCCGCCATCAAGGCTGAGCTTTTGTAAATAGCAGACGCGGGCCCCTTGGCGCATCGTCGTCCAAGAGGCCCGCAAACAGTTCGCGTCAACCGATTGCCGCGCCGCCGCATTCGGCCAAGGCAAGAATCGGCATCATTTGACGAGGTGTCTTTGCTGCAAGATCGGCATGTTCGAGCAGTTTTCGATCGTTGGTCACCAAGTAATCGACCTGGGCGCGTTTGCATGCGGCGAGTACCAAGTTGTCCTCGTAATCGCGATGGAGCGCTAAGTATTTGTCGGCCAGCCAAAGGTCCGACGCATCTGCACCCACGGCCGTGGCGTTTTCGGTCATGTTCCGAACAAACGCCAGCACCGCATCGCCAATCGCGCGGGCAGAAGCCTCGCCGAGCGCTCCCCCGCTGGCAAGAACGCTGCGCTTCAGTTTGTGCTGTACAACATACAGTACGTCCTTGGCGATATGCACCGGAAAGAACAGCAATGCCCCCGCCTCCGTCGCCTGCCCAATAAACGCACGCGCGGCAAGCGACTCGGCATGGTCGACGCAAAACGAATCAACCCATACGTTGGCATCCACCATTATTTTGAGGGGAGCCCCGCTCACAGGATCATCCCCTTTTGGCGATAGCGCTCGTCCATGGCTTCGGAATAGATTGTGTCCCAATCGCGATCGTCGGATACGGACGACGTAGCGATGCCCAGGTCCGCGTAAAGCTGATCCGCCGCCGCCCACGACGCGGCGAACGGAGTATCGTGCGCGACGGTCTGCTGCCGGTCGTCGACGGCCGCAAGCACTTCCTCGCACTGCCCGCCACCCTGCGCGACCTTGGCCACCACCTTTTTGATGAGCTCGGGCAGTGACCCGCCCGAAAGCCGCAGCGCCTCCTCGGCACGGTTCTTGACCTGGCGATTCACGCGAACGTTCACCTGCGCCATGCCACTAACAGCACCCACGTCGATCCCGCTCCCTTCAATTGCTAGCCCTGCTAGCAACACTATATAGATAAGCTAGCACATGGTCAAATGCAAAAGGCCTGCGCTCGGACGACACCGATGCCGTCTGGGCGCAGGCCAGATAACGTGGGCGAACACGTCTGCTAACGCAGGTAAGCCTTCGCGTTGCTCAGACTGTAGGCAATCGTCGAGCCGTTGTGCAGCAGTGACGACGTCTGCGGGGTAATCGCGCCGGTAATGCCCAGCGCCAGGAGCGCTGAGTTGGTAAGCATCACCTTAGAGTAGGAGCTCGTCAGACGATCAATGAGGCCCTGGCTCATGCGGCGCAAACGCACGATCGCGGCCAGATCCGTGTCGGTCAGGATGATATCGGCGACCTCCTTGGCGATGTCGCTTCCGCCACCCATTGCCAGCCCCACGTCGGCCAAACCGAGTGCCGGCGAATCGTTGACGCCGTCGCCCACCATGGCAACGTGGCGCCCCTCACCCTTAATGCGCTCCACATAGGCGTACTTGTCCTCGGGCAGCAGCTCGGCCTTAAACTCGTCGACACCCGCCTCGCGCGCAATGCGCTCGGCCGTGCGCTCCGAATCGCCCGTGAGCATAACGACATGCTTGACGCCCAGCGCATGTAGGTCGGCGATGGCCTCACGGACGCCGGGCTTGAGCGGATCCTCGATGCCGAGCACGCCGACGACCTTGCCGTCGACCGCCAGATACAGCGGCGACAGGCCTTGCATCTGGAGCTCGATTTGCTCCTTGATGTCGGACTCGAGCTGCGCACCCTCGTCCTCAAATACAAAGTGCGCCGAACCGATAATGGCGCGACGCCCCTCGATGGACGAAGCGATGCCGTGCGCCACGATGTACTCGACCGCGGCATGGCGCTCGCGGTGCTCGAGCCCGCGCTCGAGGGCGGCGTTGACCACGGCACGCGCCACCGGATGCGGGAAATGCTCCTCCAAGCAAGCGGAAAGGCGCAGGACCTCGTCCTTGCTCCAGCCATCTGTCGTCAGCACGCAAGCCAGGCGCGGCTGCGCCTCGGTAAGCGTGCCGGTCTTATCAAACACGATGGTGTCAGCCTTGGCAAACGACTCAAAGTACTTCGCGCCCTTGACCATGACGCCCATCTTGGCGGCATCGCTCATGGCGGTCATGACGGCGACGGAACCCGTGAGCTTGAGTGCGCACGAGTAGTCGACCATCAGCGCCGCCGAGGTCTTGATAAGGCTGCGCGTGGTGAGCGCAACCAGGCCCGCGAGCAGGAAGTTCCACGGGACGATCTTGTTGGCGAGGTCCTCCATATGCGACTGGCCCTCGGACTTGAGCGAGTCGGCCGTCTGCACGAGCGAGACGATCGAGCGCAGTTTGGTCTGCGCCGTGTTGGCGCGCACGCGCACCAAGATGCTGCCGTCTTCCACGACGGTACCGGCGAACACGTCGTCGCCCACGCTGCGCTCAACGGCCAGCGGCTCGCCGGTCAGGGTCGCCTGGTTGACCATAGCGCTCCCCTGCTCGACGACACCGTCGATGCAAATGGACATGCCAGTGCGCACGGCCACCAAGTCGCCGGGCTCAAGCTCGGTGGCGGCAACGCTTACCTCGGTATCGCCGACGACCTTTTGCGCCTTGTCGGGTACATCGAGCAGCGAGTTGATGAGCTCGTTTTCGCTCATGGCACGGGTGTAGTCCTCGAGCAGCTCGCCCACGTTGAGCAGGAACATTGTCTGGCCCGCGGTGTCGACATCACGCTTGACGAACGAAATGCCGATGGCCGAAGCGTCGAGCACGGGAACGGTCAGGCGCGGCTGCGCCAGCTCATGAAGGGCAGCGCGCAAAAATGCCATGTAACCGGCCACGACAAACACCGCACGCAGGGGCGTGGGCAAAAACCATCGGCGCACATAGTGGGCGCCGACAAGCGTGGCAAGATCCATAACGAGCTTGTGCTTGCGCGGCTCAAGCTGCATCACGTAACCCGTCTTTGCGTCGGCAATGGCCTGAGCGTCGAGCGCACCGACGGCGGCCAGCACGGCATCGCGACACGGCTCGTCGTATTCGAGCGCCATCTGGCCAAGACGACCATATACGCGCACCTTGTGCACGCCGTCGATGTCGCCGCCAAGCTTAAGAAGTGCATCGAGATCGCTCTCTGGCACAGGACCCGCCAATTGAAGACGGGTCCTGCCGGGGATCTCGCTAATAATCGAGAATCTCATAGTTTGTGCCTGGGAGCGTTACTCGGCTGCCTCGTCAGCAGCGGCCTCGCTCTGGGTGATGTAAGCAGCCTCGGCAACCATGTCGTCGACATTAGCCTTGGCCTGCTCGACCATGTCCTGGTAGCCGTTCTTGATGCGCATGCCACACGCGATACCCTGCACGCAGGCATTCTTGACCGGAGCGCTGGTAAGCAGCTTGATGCCGGCCGTGCCAAGCAGAAAACCGCCACCGACAAGCAGGGTATTGAACGTCGACTTCTTCATGTTGCTTCTCCCTTTTGCCGCATTGGACGCGGCACGGTGCCTCAGCACCCGAGTAAATAAGTTTGCTCGAGCACGCTTTTGAAATATCTCAATTTTATCTAACTATCTAGGTCAGCCATGGCTAACCTTTTGAAAATTAGCGATGCGGAGTAACCGATTGTCAATGTGAGAAAGGGACTGTCCCTTTGCCCCTTCTTACAACTGCCAGGTAGCTGCTTCCTTTTGCAGCGCCACCATGCGGGCGAATTCTCCACCTGCCGCCTTGAGCTGCGCCGGAGTGCCCTGCTCGGCAACCACACCATCCTTGAGTACAACGATTTTGTCGGCATTTTCCACCGTGCGCATACGGTGGGCAATCACGATAACCGTCTTGCCTGCAAGCAGGCGGGAGAGCGCCTGCTGCACCACGGTCTCGTTCTCCACATCCAAGCTCGCCGTCGCCTCGTCCAGCAACACAATCGGCGCATCTTTGAGCAGCGCGCGGGCGATGGAGATACGCTGGCGCTCACCACCGGAGAGCTTGGAGCCGTTCTCGCCAATCATAGTGTCATAGCCCTGCGGCATGCGGCTTACGAACTCGTCGCAGTTGGCGGCACGCGCGGCGGCAAGCACTTCCTCATCGGTGGCATCGCGTCGGCCAAGACGAATGTTACCCATCACCGTGTCGTCAAAGAGCAGCACATCTTGGAACACAATGGCGTAGTCGCGCAGCAGCACCTCGGGGTCCACGCTCGCAACGTCTACGCCGCCCACGGTAACCGTACCTTCGGTGGCATCCCAAAAGCGTGCGGCCAGGCGGCTCACCGTGGACTTACCCGAGCCCGAAGGACCGACCAATGCCGTGACTTCGCCTTCCTTGGCGGTAAAGCTCACATCGGTTAGAACCTTCTCGCCGGCTCGGCCGTCCTCGCCCGCGCCATAGCCAAATGCCACGTGATCGAACACCACGTCGTGGCCCACGGGCTCAAACTTCTCGCTGCCCCGCGCCATGGGCTCCTCCATGATGGAGCGCATGCGCTTAGCCGACGACTCAGCGGCAAATAGCTCGGACATCAGCATCAGCGCCTGATCAAAGGGCGCATAGATGCGGCTCACCATGAGCAGGAAGGCAAACATCACCAAAAAGTCGACCTGGCCGGAGGCGACCATCTCGGCGCCCGTGACCAACGTGGTGGCAATCCCCAAGCGCAGGATGGCAAAGGCGGAGTTGACCAAAAGTCCGTTAGCGAGCTCGCCTCTGGTGGTCTCGCGCTCCTCGGCATCGATCACGGCGTTGAGTCCCTCAAGATAATGGGCCTCCTGGTTGGTAGCGCGGATCTCGCGCACGCAGTCGAGCGTCTCCTGAATCGCCTCGGTGACCTTGACCTTCTCGGCGCGTACGCGGTCGAACACCGGGGTCATGGGGCCGCGCGTCAGGTACAGCACGGCAAAGGCCACGGGCACGCTCCAAAACGCCGCAATCGCCAGCTGCCAGCAAAAGAACAGCGACGACACGAACACGATCGCACTTGCGATGATGGCACCCCAAAGCTCTCCCAGCACATGACTGTAGGCATGCTCCATAGTCTGAACGTCGCCCATGATGGTTTCGGTTAGATCGGCCAGATCACGACGGCCGAAAAACGACAACGGCAGTTTGCGCAAGCGCTCGGCAATCCCCATGCGCTGCTTGCCGCACTCCTCGTAAAAGATGCAGTAGGTGTAGTAATACTGCTGCCAGTTAGAGGCAAAGAGCAGCGCAAAAAAGATAATGAGACCGCCCACGATAGGCAGTGCACTCGGCAGATCGGCGCCGGTGGCGAGATGTTCGACAAAGCCGGACATGACCAGGAATAAAAAGCCCATGCCGGCCATGATGATGAGATTGGTGAGCGTGGTCCAGAAAATGCCGCGTTTTACGCCGGCGACGCCTTTATCGGATAGGAAATACTTCTTTTGGAATGAGGCGAACATTTAGGCCTCGCCTCCCTTCGTGACGGCGGCATCCGCGGCAGCAGTGATCTTCCAGCTCGCGGCCTGTTCGTATTCGGCCCACATCTTGGCATACAGACCCTCTTGGGACAGCAACTCGGCATGGGTGCCAGTCTCCTGCACGCTACCCTGGTTGAGCACCACGATTTGATCTGCGCCCACTACAGTCGAGAGTCGGTGCGCGATCATAATGACCGTACGACCCGCCGCCAGCTTGCTAAAGGCGCGCTGGATGAGTGCCTCGTTCTCGGGGTCGGCAAACGCCGTGGCCTCATCGAGCACCACGATGGGCGCGTCTTTAAGGATCGCGCGGGCAAGTGCCACGCGCTGGACCTCGCCGCCCGAAAGATATGCTCCGCCGGCACCGAGCATGGTATTGATGCCCTGTGGAAGCTTGGCCACAATGTCGTCGCACTGAGCTGCGGAGAGGGCCGCACGCACTTCGTCGTCAGTGGCCGTAGGCTTGGAAGCGCGCACGTTATCGGCAAGTGTTTGCCGGAACAGCTGGTTGGTCTGGAACACGAAGGCGACCTGGTCCATAAGCTCGTGCGGATCCACATCGCGAACGTCCACACCACCTACGAGCACTCGACCCGAGGAAACATCCCAAAAACGAGGAATCAGGCTTGCGCAGGTTGACTTGCCGCCGCCCGAAGGACCCACAAGCGCAAGGGCACTACCAGCGGGAACGCTGAAACTTACATGGCTAACGGCAGGTGCTTCGGCACCCTCGTACGTAAAGCTCACGTCCTCAAATCGCACGTCGCCGCCGGCAGGGTGCTTGGGTTGCGTGGGCACGGAGAGCTGCTTGGAATCCATGACGCTTCGAATGCGAGCCAGCGAATCGGCACTCATCTGAGAGGCCTCGCCCACAAACATGAGCTTGGTCATGGCCGTCGGTACCACGGCCGAAAATATCGCGTAAAACGTGAAGTTGACCATAAAGTGCGCGAAGTCCGTCTCGCCCGGCGCCAACAGCAACGCCACGGGCAAAAGAAATGCCACGAGGCCATTGAGCGCGGTAAGGTTGAGCACCTGCGGGCCTCGGCAGAACGTACCCGCATAGCTTTGCGCCATGTCGGCGTATTCGGCGATCGCATCGTGAAACGCCTTAAAGGAGTAGACCGTCTGCTGGAACACCTTGACCACGGGGATGCCGCGCACGTATTCGGTGCCGGTCTTGTTCATCTTGACCAGCGCGCCCATGTAGGCCTTCATAAACTCGGCGCCCTTGCCGCTCATCATGGTGGCCATGGCGCAAAACGAAACGACGACCGAGATTAAGCATGCCGCGCCCAAACGCCAATCGAGGGCAAATAGCAGCACAAGCAGGCCCGCGACCATGGCAGTGGCGCCGGCGATATCGGGCAGCATGTGCGCGAGCAGCGTTTCGGTGGAGGCGGCGCATCCGTCTACGATACGGCGCAGCTCACCGGTGGCGTGCGTGTCAAAGTAGCCGAGCGGCAGCTTAAGCAGATGCTCGCTCGTAGCCTTGCGGATATTGGATGCGCAGCGAAACGCGGACAGGTGCGTGCACATGAGTCCCACGAAATAGACCACGATGCTTGCCAGGGCAAAACCCACAGCCCACCAACCATACATCGCGATGTCGGCGGCCTCGCTCCAGTTAGGCGCCACAGCGATCAGGTCTCGCGCAACAAGCCAGATGCACACGTACGGGCCAAAGCTCAACAGCTGCGAGAACGCCGAGAGGGCCATGCCCAAATACGTTAGGAATTTACGGTCACCAGCATATGCAAGCAGCTCGCCGATGCCGCCACCTTCCTTTTTCGATCCCTTTGCCATGAGATTCCTTTCTAACGGCTTGAGAGTTAACCGTAAGAAACTTATCATGGGCGTGTTAGCCAAGGCACACAATTGGGCCAGGCGTGGACGTTTTCGCAAATGAAGGGGAC
The DNA here is from genome assembly GCA_019414025.1 of Collinsella sp. GTDB lineage: Bacteria > Actinomycetota > Coriobacteriia > Coriobacteriales > Coriobacteriaceae > Collinsella. The sequence goes on along the minus strand of DXMU01000046.1, from coordinate 79,180 downwards.
GCTTTTGAAAATGCGGCGGGCGGCGACCGACATAACCGAGCTCTACGCACCGCAGTTTGAGCAGTTTGGCCTGGAGCTTACCGGCAAGGGCGCCGTCTTTACCGGCGAGGTGGCAAACGATCGGGCGCACGGACGCGCATGGATCATGCCCCTCTCCCCCGCCTGCATCGTTATGGAGCATTTCATTACCCCGATGCACGATATGTACCTGGCAGAATACACACCCGAACCGTACGCGTGCGTGAGCGAGGTCAGCGCGCCCACGCTCATGTGCATGCCCGAAGCCGGCATAACGCCTGCGAACCTTAAACCCCTGCATGGACCGTGGCCAAACAATGCCGTGTGCAGCTTTATCCAAGATAACTGTGGCGAGGAGTTAAGCCCACTGTTTGCAGGGCGGCTCTATCACTCGCGCTCGGTGCTCTTTTTGCCTGGATATTTTGACGAACTGGAGCACCGCTATCCCACCGAGTTCGCAGGGGTCTTTGAGGCGTTTGCCGAGTCGTGGCACGAGGAGGCAGCATCTGCCATCTGCCACACACTACGTCGAATCAACGAGGACCGCGCTCGCGCCGTAGGCGGACACGTCTATATGCAAGGCATCGTGGAGACCATGGTCGCGGAGCTCGCCTGTTCGCGCGCGGCCCACAAGCAGGCGCGGCGGGCGGCAGACACACGCGCCAGCATAACCATTGCCGAGGAAGCGACGGCGATGATTGAGTGCGCGCTCGACAAAGGCAGGCGTGTGGGTGTCAACGAAGTGGCCGAGAGGCTCTACACAAGCCGCTCCAAGCTATGCGCCACCTTTAAGGCCCAAACTGGCGAGTCCCTGGGCGCCTACATCCGCAGACGCCGTATGGAGCGAGCACAGGACCTTTTGGCCGACAGCTCGCTGACGATAGCGCAGGTGGCAGAGCGTCTAGGCTACCCTCAGCAGGCCGCCTTCGCCCAAGCCTTCAAGCAACACACCGGCACCACCCCCACCGCTTGGCGCTCCCAGCATCAATAAAAAGACGGCAAAGGGACAGCCCCATGAGTTCCACACGCAATGTGACAAAGGGACTGTCCCTTTGTCACATTTACAAAAATGGGCGCGCCAACGGCGCGCCCATTCACTCTATTCCATTCAGCCCCGCCTGACCCGAACGGCCGAGTCGTCTGGCCGGGGAAGCCCCGAGTCGCCGGGGTGTTTGCTCCAAATGAGTTCCGCATGCAAAGAAGGCCACTAAATGTGGCCTTCGTCTTGCATAGGACTGTTTGAAATTTGGAGGAAATACCCCGGCGACTCGGGGCTTCCCCGGCCTCGCAGCTACGAGAGCGACGTTCTCAGCAACTCGTTGAAGAGCTTCGGGTTGCCCTTGCCGCGGCTCGCCTTCATGCACTGGCCCACCAAAAAGCCGATGACCTTCTGGTTGCCGTCACGGTACTGCTGCGCCTGCTCGGCACAGTTTGCCAGCACCTCATCCACGATAGGCTGCAGCGCGCCGGCGTCGCTCACCTGACGCATGCCGCGCTCGTCGACGATCTTGTTGGGGTCGTCGCCGGTCTGGGCCATGGCCTCAAAGACCTCGTGCGCCTGGTTGGAGCTGATGGCATCGGTCGCCAGCAGCTTGGCGAGTGCCGCCACCTGAGCCGGCACGATGCCGGACTCGGCGAGCGACACGCCCGCGCCCTTAAGGTAGGCGATCATCTCGTTCACCAGCAGGTTTGCGACCGTCTGGGCCTCCTTGCCAGCCATACCGGCAGCGGCGGCCTCAAAGAAGTCGGCAAACTCGGGGTCGCCGGCAATCTGCTCGGCGTCGGCCGTCTTAATGCCAAAGTCGGCCTCAAAACGGGCGCGCTTGGCATCGGGCAGCTCGGGAATCTCGCGACGGCAGCGGTCGATAAACCCGTCGTCCAGATCGAACGGCGCCAGGTCGGGATCGGGGAACAGACGATAGTCGTCTGCCGTTTCCTTCACACGCATGACCACGGTGCGCTTGCGGCTGGGCTCCCAGTGGCGGGTCTCCTGATAGATGATGCCGCCCTCCTCGAGCACCTCGGCCTGGCGGCAAATCTCGTAGGCAAGGCCGTCGTGCAGACTCTTAAACGAGTTGAGGTTCTTGAGCTCGGTCTTGGTGCCCAACTTGGTCTCGCCACGGCGACGCAGCGACACGTTGCCGTCGCAGCGCATGGAGCCCTTCTCCATGGAGCAGTCCGAAATGCCCAGCGTCACAAAGATGCGACGGAGCTTCTCCATAAACAGGCGAGCCTCCTCGGGTGTGCGCAGATCGGGCTCAGTCACGAGCTCAATCAAAGGCGTACCGCAGCGATTGTAGTCAACGAGCGACTCGGCCGCGGCGGTAATGCGGCCCTCGGCACCGCCCACGTGCACCATCTTGGCGGCGTCCTCCTCCATGTGGATGCGCAGGATGCGGATGGGCACCGTGTAGGAACCGTCCTCGCGGCGCTCAGGCATCTGCAGGTTAGATGCATCGTAGCTGGCCAGGTGGCCGGCGCGCTGATTGCCCTCGCGCATCGTGGAGGACATGGACGTAGACAGACCCTCGGCATTGGCTGAGGCGCTCGCCAGGCTCTGGGCCTCGGCCTCGCCAAACGCGCAGTCGGGGCGTTCGGCGGCACCGCGACCGGTCACGTCCAGATCCAGATGACCGTACATGGCAAAGGCGACCGGACCCTGCGTGGTCTGGAAGTTCTTGGCCATGTCGGGATAGAAGTAGTGCTTGCGATAGAACATCGAGTGGCGCTGGATCTCGCAGTTGGTGGCCAGACCGGCCTTGACGATGCTCTCGATGGCGCGTTTGTTGGGCACCGGCAGGGCACCGGGCAGGCCCAGGCACACCGGACACACGTTGGCGTTGGGCTCGTCATCGTGGCTGAGCTTGCAGTTGCAGAACATCTTGGTATCGAGTGCGGTGAGCTCGGTATGGATCTCCAGGCCGATCACGGCCTCCCAATCCTGCAGAACCTCGGAAAGCTCCTTCATTACAGCTCGCCTCCCTTCCCGGCAAAATCGGGCGCGACGGAAAGCACGGGCGCTCCCGTGGCGGCATCGGCAAAGCCGCGCTCCAGGGCGCGGGCAAACGTGAGCAGCTGACGGTCCTTAAAGGCAGGCCCCACCAGCTGGGCAGAAACGGGCAGATGAGTATCCTCGCCCAGGCCCAGCGGCACCGAGATACCGCCGTTGCCGCAAATGTTGAGCGAGATGGTGTACAGATCGGAGAGATACATCTGCGTGGGGTCGCTGATCTCGCCAAACTTAAAGGCCGTGCGCGGCGAGGCGGGCATGAGGATGGTGTCCACCTTGGCATACGCGGCGTCGTAGTCCTGCGTGATGAGCGTGCGGGCCTTTTGCGCGGCGTAGTAGTACTTGTCGTACACGCCCGAGCTCAGCAGGTAGGCGCCGAGCATCTGACGGCGCTTGGCCTCGGCGCCAAAGCCGTGGGCGCGCGAAAGCGAGCTCTGGTCGGACAGGTTGGCGCAGCCCTCCTCCTGATAGCCGTAGCGAATGCCGTCGAAGCGGGCCAAGTTGGAGAACGCCTCGGCCGGGCCGATGACGTAGTAGGCGGCGATGGCGGCGTCCAGGTGCGGCAGGTCGACCTCGACCAGCTCGGCGCCCTGGTTCTGCAGCTCCTGGGCGGCGCGCTGAACAGCGGCCTTGACCTCGGGCGTCAGGCCCTCGGCCTCCATAAACGCGGGGATGATGCCCACGCGTTTACCCTCGATGCTGTCGTTGAGATGCTCGGTAAAGTCGACGGCGCAATCCTGGCTGGTGCAGTCGTACGGATCATGGCCCGCGCCGGTAAGCGCGTTCATGGCCAGCGCGACATCCTCGACCGTGCGGCCAAAGGGGCCCACCTGGTCGAGCGACGAGCCAAAGGCAACCACGCCGTAACGGCTCACGGCGCCATACGTGGGTTTAAAGCCCACCACGCCGCAGAGGCTCGCCGGCTGGCGAATGGAGCCGCCGGTGTCCGAGCCCAGCGAGAGCGCGACCTCGCCCGCGGCGACGGCGGCAGCGGAGCCGCCCGAGGAGCCGCCGGGCACGCGCTCGGTATCCCAAGGGTTGTTGGTGCGGTGGAACGCTGAGCTCTCGGTGGAGCTGCCAAAGGCAAACTCGTCCATGTTGGCCTTGCCCATGGGCAGGCAGCCGGCATCGAGCATGCGCTGGACGCAGGTGGCGGTGTAGACGCTCTGGTAGTTCTCGAGCATGCGGGAAGCGCAGGTGGTGCGCGTACCCACGAGGTTCATGTTGTCCTTAATGGCCAGCGGCACGCCCGCGAGCGGGGGCAGCGGCTTGCCTGCGGCACGGTCGGCATCCACGCGCGCGGCGGCCTCGAGCGCAAGCTCGGGCGCCACCTGCAGGAATGCCTGGACCCCGCCCTCGCGCGCCTCGATGGCGGCAAGGGAGGCCTGGGCCACCTCGGTAGCGGTAAAGTCGCCGGCGGCAACGCCTGCGGCGATCTGGGCGGCGGTAAGGGAATCGAAGCTTAGCGCCATTACTCGCTCTCCCCCTCTCCCAAAATGGACGGCACGCGAAAGTAGCGGTCGCGCGCGCTGCCGGCGTTTTCGAGCGCAATGTCGAGCGGCAGGTCGCGCTCGGGCTCGCGCAGGTCATCGCCCATCACGTTGGACAGGCTTCCGATGGGATGGAACGTGGGCTCCACGTCGGGCAAGTCATATTGCAAGACGGGCTCGAGCATCTGGACGGCGTCGTTCATGTAGGACGTCATCTGGGTGAGCTCGTCATCGGTCAGTGCGATCTTTGCGTACTCGGCGATGCCTCGCACGTCTTTCTCGCTGAGTGCCATAGGCGCTCCCTTCCGCATAACAGTTAAACCGCTCTAGTATACAGGGCAACGCCGCTTGGAGCAGGTGCTTTACCCAAATGCAGCGAAAACGTAACGAGGGCGGCGGTTGGCAGGCTGCGGGCTGGCGGTTCTGCAGCGAAACCGCACCGTCCATAGCGAAAACCGTCTCGCCCACAACGAAAACCGTCCTGCCCACAGCGATAACCATCACAACATTCGACACTTTTCGTCAAAATCGAGATTTTCATCGAATGTTGTGACGGTTTGGAAGTCCCGGCCACCACAAAGGTGCCTGTCCCCATTGTGGTGGTTCTGGAGAATGTCTTATGCCGAGGCCTTGGCCTTGCGGCGCTTGCGGACCGCGTGGATCACGATGTCCAGCAGCAACAGCACAATGGCCACGACCACGATGAGCACGGCAAACTCGCGCTTGCCCCAGTGGCGGCCGGCCAGCGACTTTTGCTTGTCGACGTCCTTCTTGTTGTACTTGGTGCGCACGCAATGCACCAGCAGGCGATGGTCGTTCACGCCGTAGGGCGTGCAGGTAACGAGCGTCACCTTGTCGGCACCGGGCTCGATGGTCAGTGACTCCATCTCCTCGGGCAGCACCACCTCGGAGTCCACCATCTTGTAGGCGAGCGTCTTGTTCATGGTGTGCAGCAGCACCAGGTCGCCGGGCTCTAGCAAGCGGATGTCGTCGAACATGCTCAGATTGCGCATGCCCGAGTGCGCGGTGAGCACGCAATGCGTCGAGGTGCCGCCCACTGGCAGGCTCGTGCCCTCCAGGTGGCCGACACCCGCCATGAGGACCTCCTCGCTCGTGCCGTGGTAGATGGGCATGCTCACGTCGATGGAGGGGATTTCGATCCAGCTCATCATGGGGTCGCGGTCAAAGATGAGCTGCTGGGCGTAGGGCTCAATCTGATCGTCGGGAAGCTCGGTGACCTCACCCGCCAGCTGCTCGTTAAAGGAGCGAGCCTGGAGCAGAATGCGCTCGCGCTCCTCGGCAGACAGCGCGTCCACAGTGCTGGACACGGTGCTGATCTGGTTGAACACGCCCGAGGCCTCGAGCCGGTCCAAGATCCACGGCCAGGTCATAAGGCCCACGCCAACAAGGATGATCACGATGGTGATGAGCCGATCGGCCCAGCGCGGCAGTCGCTTGCGGCGGCGCTTGGGCTTTGGTTGAGGTTTGGGCTGAGGGCTTGAGCCGCCGTTGTCCGCGGCGTTATTGCTCTTCATATGCTTGGCGCCCTGCACCATCGCCGATCACTCCTCTACAGCTCAGGTTGTCTAAACAAATAATAGCCGATTAGCGAGCTTCTGCTGCGGGCAACGCAGCTCAGCGGCATTGCGCAGCGCGAGCATGAGCCCACATTTGAGTTTTCAAAATATCACGGATCGGCGGAGCGATTCGGGATACAATGTCAATAGGAAACGACGCATCCCGCGTAAGTACTTAGGAGCGCGGGCGGCCTAGTTTTCAGTTTTTGTTAAATGCCCGGGATCCGACCCCCGGGCATTCTTATTTGCGCTTGCGGCGCAAATGCCGTCCACCGTCCGCACCGCGCGTGCGCCTACGGACCTTAAACCGAACTTCATACGAGTCAAGAAACGCGATGACGAACGAGCCCACCGCCGCGAGGGCGGCGAGCGCGTTAAGGAATTTCAGCATTTGGGGACCTCCGATCGAGTCGTCGGCCGCCCGCGCACGGGATGCGTCGCAAAGCCATTTTACTGCGAGTGTATGCACCAACAGCTGGTAAACGCAATAATTGCAAACATCTGTTCGATAGTCATACGCTCGATCCATCGGGCAATGGAGCTTGGCTGCTATATCCAAAAAACGGGGCAAACTCCAGCGCGGAGTCTGCCCCGAAAAGAGAATGGCAAAGCAAGAACGTGGATGGACGAGAAAAGTGTCCGCAAGTCTCATGGCCATCACATCCCACCTGCCAAAGGGATGGGTGAGCGAGCGTTACTCCTGCTCGGACTCCTCAGCCTGCTTACGGCTGCGGATGAGATGAGCCACGCCGATACACAGCACCGCGCCACCAGCGATCCAAGTGAACGTCACGCCGTTAAGGCCGGTGAGCGGGAGGCCGGAACCCTGCTTGTTTTTGACGATCAAGGCAGCAGTACCGTTGTCCGTGTTAGTCGTGTCAACCTCGACCAAATTGGAACCCCTGGTGCTCGTCTTGACCGTAATCTTGTTTTCTCCCTCTCCCTCTGCTTGGTTGAATCCAATGGCTTTGATGGTGAAGGTGAACTCGGGGATGGTGTTATAGCCGGCGAGCGTATGGGTCTCCTTGACGGTGTAGGTGCCGGCATCGAGGCCCTTGACGTTAATCTCGCCGGAGTCGGTGGTCGTGAACTCATAAGCCTCAGTACCGAGGGAGCCATTCTCCTGGACATACATGTCCTTGGATGCAATATCGTCGGGATCAGTGGCACGGATGGTGAACTTTACGCCCTTAAGTATCTTATTCTCATCCGTCGCGTCCTTCTTGACGAGCTTGAGCGCATAGGTGTAGTCGCGCACGGTGTCGGGCACAGACTCACCCCGGGAATCGTGGCCAGGGTTGTTGGAGTAGATGAGCTTGACGGTGTTGGAGTTGCCCGTGCCACCGACAACGACATGCTGGGACTTATTCGGGTCGAGCTTGGCGCTGTACGTGACAACGACCCTTGTATGCTCGCCGACAGTGACGCCGGCCGCCGTGGCGGCAGCCTTAAGATCGTCAAACTTTACGCTCAAGACCGTTCTGCCATTTGAATCGGGATCAGACACGGTCACAGAAGTAGGCGTGATCTGAGTCTCACCAATCACGGCCTTGACAGTGGACTTATCAACAGTCAAACCGGCAGACAGCTCATCGTGGAACTCATAATAGTAGGTGCTGAACGTGTCGACATTGCTTGCAACCGTGCCGGTCAGCTTGTACTGAACGGTCTGACCCATCTGGGAGTCCGCCTTGTACTTCCAGTCGTTGTCCGCACCATCGTCCTTGACCTGCTTCGTCACGGTCGGGATGCTCGTCTTCTCGGTAACGACCACTGCGTTGCCGCCCACGACTGCAAAGATCGGCGAGGTACCGGTCTGCTTCTCATTCGCACTGAGCGAGTCGGTATCGGTCATGAACAGGTAGTAGCCAGCGCTCGTAGTGGTGAAAGCGCGACCGGCGGCAAAGGAATCGCCCGTAGCGGTAACACTCTTCTCTACAGCCAAGGCAATCTTGTTAAGGATGCTGCTCTGCGGCAGACTCGTGGTATCAGTGGTATCAGTGATCTTGGAAAGGTAGTCGGCAACGTCAGAAGCGGTCGAGTCTAAGGTAATCCCTGGGGCATTATTATCAACAAGCACCTTCAGGACCGCAGTCTCTGCGTCATCACTCGCCCACTCAATGTTGGACGCAACCTTACCGGACTTTCCGTCAATAACGTCAGCCTTAAAAATCTGATACGCCTTGAACGAAGTGGAGTCATTGTCCACGGACTTGTTAATCGTGAGCGAATAGCTGGGGGCAGCACCCTCCGCAGCAAACGCCATCGTGACTGTCGCCATCACGCCGCCGAAGCTCAGGGCTGCGGTGAGGCCGGCGGTTACTGCCAGGCGTGCGATGTTCTTGGTTGTTTTCATGTTGGGACCTCTTTCTTGGAGGTTGCTTTAATTCTCGTCATCACCAAAAGTCAGCAGGCTCATTTCCCTGCGCTCTAATCGCTACGGAGGTAGTACGCCACTGAGCAAGGGGGGGGCAATTATTTATCATGGCGACCTCCTCCCCGCTTGATGACGAGCGCGACGACAATAGCCACTACTCCGATGACGGCCAAAGCCGTTACCAACACCAACGTTCTATCTCCCGTCGAGGGCATAAAGCCTCGACTCACTTCGTTACTTGGGGTGTTAAGCACCGACAACTCGACTAAACCCTTCCCGGCATCGGCGGCATCAACTCGCAGAGGGCTTTCGGCCGATACGGTCACCTTAGGCTTGGCGGCCGCCACCTGGTCGACATCCAGGCCCTCGGCCTTGACCGTCACGCAGCACGTGCCCTCAAAGGCGGTGTAGCCCTTGGGCGCCTTGAGCTCGCGGACCTCCAGCTTGCCCGAGTCCACGCCCGAGACGGTCACGCGGCCGTCCTCGCCCGTGGTGACGGTGGCCTTGCCCTCCGCATCCCACGTGCCATCGGCCGCTAGCGTGCGGCCGCGGTCGTCGGCGATGCTCAGGACCGCCCCGGCAAGCGGCTTGTCGCCGTCGCTGCCGCGCTTGGTGAGCGCGAGATCCCAGGTGTAGGCGCACGCATCATCGCTCGGCGTGCGAGTGAAGCCGGCATCGCTGAACTGGTCGGCAAAGGGAGAGCGCGGGTAACGCAGGTAGACCTCGTTGGGGTTGCCCTTCGCGATGCCGTGGTTGCACGCGCTGTTGAGCGGCGCGTTGTACACGGCGACCACGCGGGCGCCCGCGGTGAAGGCGTCGGCCCCGCCGAGCGCGGCGATGAGGTCGCCGGTACGCACGGTGAAGGTTCCGTCAACCGCTACCTTGGTGGCGCACTGGGCCGTGATGTCGGTCCAGCCCTTCGCGGGCTCGGTGTCGGCTCGGCCGTCCTTGCCGGTCTGGACGGCGTCGAAGCCACCGTCCGCGCCCGCCGCCACGTACACGCGCATGCTCGCGGCCACCTTGGAGGGGTCGAGCCCCGCGCTCATGGTGTCGACGAACCGCACCGCGTAGGTGTCGTAGGCCGTGAGCCCCGCCGGGACCGTGGCAGAGAGGCGCCAGTACAGGTCGTCGGCGACCGTGGCGTCGGCGGCCTTCTGCCATGCGGCGGTGCTGTCCTCCAGCACGTGCTTGGCCACCTTGGGGGTCGCGGCCTTGGGCTTGACGGTGACGGCGCTGCCGCCCACCAGGGCCATGATCGGCGCGGTGCCGGCCTCGCCCTGGGCGATGGCGTCGTCGTCGGCGACGATGAGCCAGTAGCCGCAGGGCAGCTCGGCCGCCGTGCCCGCGTTGAGGGCCGCGAGCTCGGCGCCAGAGCTCTGGAGGGAACGAGCGAGCTGCGCGCTCAGCGCGCTCGTAAGGTGGGAATCGGTGTTGAGCCACTCGGCAGCTTCCTGCGCGGTGGTCTGGGAATTGGGCATGCCGGCGCTGTGCAGCACAGGCAGCGCTGCGTCGCGCACGGCGTCGCTTGCCCAGGCGAGGTCGGTGGCGATCTTGGCGTCGCTGTCGCCGTCGACGACGTTGGCGCTAAAGATCTGGTAGGCGTCGTAGCTGCGCGCCACGGTGCCGCTCACCGTGATGGAACCGGTCGAGGTCGGCGCGGCCTGCGCGGATGCGGGGAACACAACCGCGCAGGTGCCGATCAGGAGGGTAAGCAGCGCAAACAAGATCGGGAAGGAGCAAACTTTCTTATTCACGACGCTTACCTCCCTTCGCATTCGCCTTGCGACGAATGTGCATCCAGGCCGCAGCAGCGCAAAGCACCACCGCGCCGGCAAGGTACGTCAGAGTGACGCCCGACATACCAGAAAGGGGCAAAGAGGTGGAGTAGGTGTTGGTGAAGGTGGGGGTGGAACTTTCAGTGAGTTCGCGGCCCGTGTCGTTGGTCACTGGCTTGCCATCACGATCCTGAATCTGCTTGTAGGTCGCAGTGACGTCGATATGGTGGTTAGAGTCGTCAGTCGCGTTAACCGTAATCTGATAGACCGACTTGTCGTACGTATAGTGCGAGAACAGCGAACCGTCGTCTTTCTCGCGCACGTAGTACGTGAAGGTCTTGGAAGCACCACGGCCAGCGGGGCCAGACGCGAGCTGGTCGAGTTGATCGAGTTTGTAAGCAATCTTGTCGAAGCTCAGGGTCTGGGACTTGTCGCCGTCGGCAGTGGTGGACTTGCTGCTAACGATATCCGTAAAATCTGTGTCGGTCGCAAGCTGGAGCGTGAACTCCTTCATCTCGCCACCCTCAACGACCTTAGTCGCCATAGGCGTCCAGGAGCCCTTCGAGTCGTACGGAGTGAACTTGTTAGTGAAAGTCGTGGAGTCACCCTCACAGATAATTGGATAATAGTCTCCACTCTTCTGCACCTTGCTCCTCGCTTTTACGTTCTCCCACTTCCCAGACGACTCGCGGAATTCGTACTTGGTTACACCGACGTTTTTAATCGTGTAGTTATGGATGTAAAGATCCTTCAGTTGGCTTGAGTTTTCTTTACTCGGAACAGACATGAGCAAGGTCTTGGTATCTTCGGCCGTCACCACAATCTTATACACGCTGGAGTCGTACGTGATGCCAGAATCACCACCGGGGTCTTCGACCAAGTAGTATGTGATTTCGTTACCCGCGCCACTCGATGCGAATTGTTCACCAAGGTCAAACGTAATGCTGCCTTCTGCATCATTTGCTGCTGTTCCAACCTCGGTGCAAACGTCGCGATTGAATGTCGTGCCAGCTGTCGTGCCAGCCAAAGGGTCGTCTGAATCCTTGCGATACACCGTAAAGGAGAACTCCCCATCATTGAGCTTGCGGCCTTCCAGCTTCTTGGTCGCCTTGAGCTTGAGGCTCGGATAGACATACGTGTCCTCAGGCGCGCCCATGTACAGGTCGCCGTTCGACATGATGCCGCCGCCATGGTTCCAGGAATAATTGCCCGTGATAAACGTCGCGCCCGCCTCTAGCGCAGCCTTTCGCGCATTGATCGCCTCGGGGTCTTGAGCCTTAACATCCGAACTCAGGCCGATGCTTTTATATACCTGCACGCCACCGTTAGCGGGGATAGTAATGGCTTTCTGGAGCTCTAAGCTTCCCCGATACTTAGCATCGCCGCCGCCAAGCATTTTGCCAATCACCGCCGCGATCGGAGTCGTATGACCCTCCGCCGCAAGGAAGAAGTCCGCGTGGCCGTTTTCGCGAAACACTTCGGCATTGTAGGCGTCGGAGTCCTGGTCCTTACCGTGACCACCGCCGGAAAGATGGGGGGTGCCGTTATTGCCTGTATTACTCACGGATTCGTAGTCGTTCGCGTTTTGCTCATTTCCGGCAGAAGTATTACCGAAAATCGCCGTGCCGTCGGTGCCTGTCACCAAAGTCTTACCCGTCGGGCAAACCGCAACGCCGCCACCGTAGCCACCGGCCTCATTGCTGCTTATATAGGAGTTATAGACAAATAGCCTACCAGCATTAGACGCGACCTTAGAATCGCCCTGGACGAAGATGCCGCCTCCACCCCAGTCAAAGCGAGACATGCAGTGGTTATTAGTGATATAGACTGGATTTGAATTTGACGTTCCTTTTATCATCGCGTCAACCATCTGGCCCACGCGAATGCCGGCACCCTCAGAGCGAAAACTCACGTTAGAGGCAATAGTTCCCCCCGTAATGTTGAGCCATGCCATTGTCTTGCGCGAGCTCGCCCCTTGGTGTTCGATGTCGGTCACATAGACGCCGCCGCCGGCTTCCTCAGAATAGTTGCCCGTGATCTGGCCGCCCGAAATGGTGACATGAGTACCGTTTTTAGCGGCAAGTCCAGCACCGCCATGATCGCCATTACCATCGTTACCACAGTAATTGGCATATTTATTGTTAGTAATGTAGCCACCAGAAACAGTAACGCTGCCGCCTTCGGCCATGATGCCGCCGCCGAAACCAACACCAGTAGCAAGCGTGCTGTTGCCGGAGATTACGCCATTAGTTATGTTGACCGTGGAGTCTTTAGCATACACACCACCGCCACTAGGAGCACTGTTGCCGGCAATTACGCCACCGGAAACCTCGAGGGTCGAATTACCGTGTATTTCAATTCCGCCGCCCGCACCCGAGCCAGAAGCTCCACACACATAGCCGCCGCGCATGTTGACGGTAGAGCCGTTCTCGGCATAGACCAAGCTGCTAACGCTGCCGCCTTGTTTTTGCGTGATCACGCCGCTCACAAGGTTAAACGTGCCGCCCTTGCCGTTGTTGTTATATAGATTGATGAGCTTTAGATTTGCGTTGCCTCCGCACGCCACGATGGCGCCTTTAATCTCAACGTCATGTTTGACAAGTGTCTCGGTTGTGCCTGTTCCGCTCGGGGACGATTCGGTCACGTAGTAGGTAAGATTAGATGGAATGTTATCGTTATCGTAAGTCAGTTCGGCATTCTTGCCATAATTGGCGGCATTCTTGTCATAATTATCGGCATTCAGGCTCTGCCCCTGATCAGCTAGCTGCTGGCCCTCGCTGACCGTCTCACCCACCTGTGCAGAATCCCTAATTGTAAGTGACGCACCACCGGCAACATTGAATAACGGCTTGTCGGCGCTCGAGTGCTTAATCTTATGACCACTTAGGTCAAGGGTGATATTGCTGCCGCCTTTGTTAAGTGTGATTTCACCAGGAAAGTCAATATCAGCCGCAAGCGTAAAGCTGGCGGTTTGATTTTCCTCAACGCCTAGAAGCTTTCCCTGCAAGTCACCGGCATTCTTGATGTCCGTGGCTGTCTCTTCGCTCGCCACAGCCTCCTCGGCTGACGAACCAGCGCCATCGTCGATCGCTTCATTTTCTTCTGCCTGCGACTCGTCCTTGGGCTGCTCCTCCTGCTGGATTTCGTCGTCGCCCGCAGCATCGTCACTATTCTGGTTTTCGGTATCCCCGTTGTTGGTGTTTTCTACATCAGTAGACTCAGTTGAGGAACCCCCCCCCATCACAGTTTCCTCGGTAGGAGCTGCCTGGGCATCGTTGGCAATGGCCTGCGAGATCGGGGGCATGACGAGCGACAGTACCAGGCTCAAAACGGAGGCTCCGCACAAAACGCCTGCCAGTACACGGCGCGTCGCTTTTTTACTCTGCTTAGATTTGTCTGAATTCGCTTTCATCGATGTCTCCTCCCCAAGAGACCGCGATCTTGCTCTTTCACCATCAAACTTGGGCGCGCAACCTATAATTGCTCGCGCTCGATATGCATATTATTATTCTTTGTTTAAATAACGCAAGCCTAACAATGTCAATTTTACTTCGCGTTGCCTTAACTTCTTAACAATTATTCAAACTATGCATTGTTTTTCGAGGGTTATATTTCGGAAAGATGCTGGTAAACTCGTTAGCAAATCTAGATAAATGACACTTTATCATTGTTTGTACAACATTTTGTTTTAACCCGCTCAATCTGTGAACGGTCAAAATTGCGCCGTGAATGGCAGTATATCTACCTGCAAATATTAGTTTTGAGCTAATTGGTCAATTACTACACAACCAGTGTGTGCCGACATGTTCATACATCGACACTTGAATGACATCGCATGTTACCGGCTGCAAATCTCCTCGCTACAAAAAAGCGTTCCAACAATCGACTGTTGGAACGCTTGGAAAACCACCACAAAGGCGCTCTGCCCTCTTTGTGGCTGCCCCCAGGCGCTACAGAAGATGTTCCTCGATAAAGACCGCAATGCCGTCATTGTCGTTGCTGGCGGTTACAAAATCGGCGGCGGCGCGGGTGGCGGCGCTGCCGTTTGCCATGGCAACGCCCACGCCGGCGTCGGCCACCATGCAGGTGTCGTTATCGGCATCGCCAAACACGCAGATGTTCTGGAGCTCCATGTCGTTGAGCTCCGCCACGCGCACAAGGCCGCGAGTCTTGGACACGCGCGGATCCATGAATTCGTAGAGCCGCTGCGTGGTTTGCAGAGCTGCCGCCTTAACAGTGTCATCGGCAAACGTCGACGCCCGCTCAATCACCCGCGGCATTACCTCGGGTGCCATGGTAAACATCACCTTGGGCTGCGGCCCGCGCAAGAACTCGGCAAAATCGACCACCTGGTAGGGCACGCCGTCGACGCGCGACAGGTGCTCGACGCACGCATTGCTCTCGGGCACGTAGAACACGCCGTCTCGGGGGCAGACGGGCGTTGCCGGAAGGTCCGCCATGTGCTTGCAGATGCGCGCGATGGTCTCGCCCGGCAGCGGATAGCTCAGCTCGTTGATGTCGTGCGCACGGTCGATGACCTCGGCGCCACCGCAACCCACGAGCACGTCCACCAGGCCTTCGATGCCCCAGAGCTCGTACATGGCCTCGGTCGCGTGGGCGTCGCGCCCGGTGCACAGGCCAAAGAGCACACCGCGCTCGCGCAGGGCGCGGATCGCCGCCACGGTGCGCGGGGACACCGTGTGCTGGCTCGTGAGCAGTGTGCCGTCGATATCGCAGAACACGGCTTTGATGTGGCTGAAGGTGGTGTCCATGGGAGCCTTTCTGAGTTGTGCGGCGGTGTGGGGTATATTCGCAAACGGCGTACATGGTATACCAAGGCGCAGGCGCGGCCCGTTAAAGCAAAAACCACCACAAAGGTGCCTGGCTCCTTTGTGGTGGAAATGACGTTTGCGGGCCAAACCATCACAACATTCGATGTTTTTCGGCAAAATCGCGATTTTCATCGAATGTTGTGATGGTTTTACTGCCTTGCGGCACGATCAAAATGCCTGCGACCAAACAGCAGCAACGCCGCAGGGACCGCCGTCACGACCATGCCTGCCCCCACGAGTGTCCGTTGTACGCCAAATGTTGCCGCCAGCCACGGGGCAATCGCCAGAGGGGCCACACCAGCGAACATATTGCCAAAGCCCATGACCGAATTGACGCGACCAAGCTGCTCGAGCGGAGCCGTCGTCTGCACAATGGTGTTGTGGAGCGGGTTGACGACACCCCAAGCTATACCCAGGGCGATCTGGCCGACAAGGGCCACGCCCACGTACGGTGTCCCCACATAGAGCAGACTTCCCAGGCCCACGGACATAAGCGCCACGAGCAGCGTTTTAAGGTTGACCAGGTGCGGCGGCAAGCGGAGCGCGAGCACGGCACCCAGCACCGCGCCGACACCGCAGGCAGACGAGAGCCAGCCCATCCACTCAACGCCAACGTGCAGAACATCGCGATAGAAAAACGACTCGAGCGGATCGAAGGCACCGTAGCCAAAGTTCGAGAGGAAGATGATGCAAAACAGCAGGGCGAGAACGCTGTTGGTGAAGACTGTCTTGATGCTGGCTGCGAAGGTGGCACGGGAGGATGCGCTGGGGTTGGAGCTTTGTCCCGCACGCTCCCCTTCCTCTGCCGAATCGGCATCCGCATGCCCGGCGACATGGCTGGTCTGCGGCCTAAAGCCCCAACCGGCGACGAGCGCCAGCACGGTAAAGAGCATCATGAGCACAAACACCGCGCGCGACGACGCAGCCGCCGCGACAAAGCCGCCCAGCGTGGGGCCAACGATGATACTCACGTTTGAAAACATGGCGATGGCGGAGTTGATGTCTTTGAGCTCGACAGGATCGTCGGTGAGGTAGGCCGGATAGGACGTGGCGATGGGCTGGGCGAATCCCATCACAAAGCCCAGAAACACCGCGCCGAGCAGGACGATGCCGGTCGCGCTACCAAAAGCGATGATCGCCGTGCCAGTTGCGAGTGTGCCGACGATGCTCAGCAAGAAATGGCGGCGCGGACCCCATGCGTCGAGCGCCGCTCCACCCGCAAAGGATCCCAGGATCACGAAAACGTTCATGAACAGGACGGCCAGCGATGTCGCGACGACCGAAGCGTCGTCCGCATAGGTGAGCGTTCCGATGACGCCGATAAAATAACTGGTCTGAAACCCGGTGTAGACGAGAAAGCGCATCGCCACCAGGCGCTTGGCCTGCACGGACAGCGATGATTGAGGCTTTGAAAAAAGAGAGGCGAGCATGGAGACTCCTTGTTTCATACGAATACGGGCGGTGGGCATTCGCCACCGTCTATCAAATCAATCAGTCCGCATGAAACATTAAGGACGCATCAGGACCCTTCTCTCCTTTTTTCGCCCGTCATGAACTACTTGGTAGATTGTAAGGCATGTCCCACACATCTACCAAAGCAAAAACCACCACAAAGGTGCCTGGCCCCTTTGTGGTGGAAATGACGTTTGCCCAGATAAAACCTGCCAAAATAAACCTGTCCCTTTTTGGCATGTTATGGCAGCGCAGCGAGCCGGTTCCAAGTGCCCCAGGTCGCCCCGAAAGAGGAGCGACGCGTACTTTGGTACGCGAGCGACGGCTTGAGGGGCGAGATGGAGTGCTTGGGGCCGGCGCAGCGTCAAGCCTTAAAGGTGGTCTTGGATGAGATCGCAGATGGCTCGGGCGTCATTGATGTTGATGGCTCGGGTCGCGAAGCCGGCGTCGAAGGCCTGACGCGCCAGGGCTTCGTTGCAGGCAAGGGCCAGCGTGTGACCGTCGACCAGGTCGAGCGAGCTCTTGCCACGCAGACGGTCGACACCGGAGCGCGCGACCACGATGTTGTCGAAACCCTCGGTCTTGTAGCCCTCAATGATCACCACGTCGACATCGTTGTAGCGCGACAGCAGCTCGCGCGCGGGCATCTCGTCCTCCTCGCGTGTGTCGGCGTACTCCGCCCAGCGCGTGGCGCAGATGAGGCCCACGTGCTTGGATCCGGCCTGGTGATGGCGCCAGGTGTCCTTAGCGGGCACATCGATATCAAAGCCGTGATGCCCATGATGCTTGAGCGAGCCCACGCGCAGGCCGCGGCGGGTGAACTCGGCGATAACCTTCTCGACGAGCGTGGTCTTGCCCGAGTTTTGGTAGCCGATAAACGCGATCGCAGGGACGGCTGGAGTGGGAGCTGCGGGTGCGACGGCGACGGGTGCGCTCGCGGGTGCGTCGCCCGCGGCCCCCACAGCCTCAACAGCAGCGGCCTGGCGCTCGGCGCGGTCCCACACACCCGAGCGGCCGCCTTCCTTGTGCAGCAGGCGAACGTCGACGATCTCCATGCCACGATCGACGGCCTTGCACATGTCATAGATCGTTAAGCACGCGGCACTCGCGCCGGTCAGGGCCTCCATCTCAATACCCGTCTTGCCCGTCACGCCAGCCGTAACCAGTACGTGAAAGCCAACTTGCCCGTCTGCGCGCGCCGGCGCCCAGCCCTCGGTCACGTCCTCGGCAGGCGTCCCCACCGGCGCGATAGGCTCGATATCGCACTTACTCTTGGTAATGAGCAACGGATGACACATGGGGATGATGTCACTCGTGCGTTTGATGGCCATGATGCCCGCAACGCGTGCGCAAGCGAGCACGTCGCCCTTTTTAGCGCCATCCTGCAGCACCATGGCCTGCGTCTCGGGGTGCATAAGAATCGTGCCCTCGGCGATGGCAATGCGATGGGTCTCGGCCTTGTCGGACACGTCGACCATGCGCACCTCGCCCTTGGCATCCACGTGCGTCAGCTCGTCGCGGCGGGCGTCGCGGGCGGGCTCGGCAGCAGTGCCGGCGGACGGCTGTACCGCCGCGGACCCAGCGGTGTTGCTGGCAGCAGCCGTGGCTTTATGGGCAGACATCGCGGCCCTGCGAGCGGCCTTGGTGGCATCGGCGTACCTGCTCTTGGCCATATGATCATCCTCCGATTTGGGACATAAATCGTTGCGTGCCCTCAATTATCGCGTGTTCCTGCGGTTTGTGGGCCACGGCATCGCGCCAAATCGAAAGTACCTGCATATCATCACCACGGCGCAACGCCTCGCGCACCGAATACTCGGCATCGCTGAACAGGCACGGACGCACGTTGCCATCGGCCGTCAGGCGCAGGCGGTTGCAGCTCGCGCAAAAATGGTTGGACATGGCGCTGATGAAGCCGACCGTTCCCGCCGCGCCCGGAAAGCGCCAATAGCGCGCGGGGCCCGCGCCGGCAGGAGCGTCGGTGATGTCAAGCGGTTCGAGCTCGCCCAGACCCATCGCGGCGGCCCCGGCATTGACGCGCGCCCGCAGCTCGTCGCTCGGCACGCTGTCGCTCGCATCCCACAACTCGGGGTTGAGCGTGGGTGCGTGAGGGTCCACGGCGCAATGCGAGCTCGTGCGCTCGTCGCCGATGGGCATGTATTCGATAAAGCGCAGGTGGATGGGGCGGTCGACGGTCAGCCGCGCAAGGGCCGCCACATCTTGGTTGAGTCGGCGCACCACAACGCAGTTGACCTTAACGGGCTCAAAGCCCCAAGCCAGCGCCGCGTCGATGCCGGCCATGGTCTGTTCGAGCCGACCCAGACGCGTGATCTTTCCAAACAGCGTAGGGTCGAGCGTGTCGAGCGAGATGTTGACGCGGTTAAGCCCGGCATCTTTGAGCTGCGGTGCCAACTTGGGCAGCAGGGCACCATTGGTGGTGAGCGAGATGTCCTCGATCTGCGGGATCGCGCGGATGTCACGAATGAGCGGAATGATACGGCGGCTGACCAGCGGCTCGCCACCCGTCAGGCGCACGCGGCGAATGCCCTCCCCCGCTACCAAGCGCACAAAGCGGGCGATTTCCTCGGCGCTGAGCAGCTCGTCGTGTGCGCGAGGCGCCACGCCATCGGCCGGCATGCAGTAAATGCAGCGGAAATTGCACTTGTCGGTAACGGCAATACGCAGGTAGTTGATATCGCGGCCAAAGCCGTCATGTTGCACGTGCCCGTCCACGCAGGCCTCCCCTCACGCGGCGTTTTATTCTTCGGAAAACATAATACCCCACGGGAGAATCACGCCGACACCCGTACGACAGGACAGGTCGCTTCGAGCAAAACGGACTTTCCAAGCCCATCCTCAGCATACAAACCATCACAACATTCGATACTTTTCCCGATTTTGACAAAAAACGTCGAATGTTGTGATGGTTTGCCTGCCCACGGCACCCCGTAGAAGGGCCGGAACGCCCCTAAAGGCCGTCGTCCCAGTGACGAATCACGAATTCTCGCAGGTCGTTCTGCCGCTTTTGGAACGCTTCGCTTCGGTCGCGCTTGAGACCCATAGCGAGTGCGATGGCGTTCATCGCCCGGTGCAATTGCAGCTGATGGGCAAACTGAGTCCCGGTGAGGACGATCATCCTAAAGCCCAGCGCGCTCAGCACGGTCATACGCTCCGCATCCGACGCGCTGCGCTGTTTATCAAGATGGTCCGAGCCGTTGTATTCAATTCCCGTACCACTCGCAGGCGCATATACGTCGATCTCGAAATACCCGGCCTTTGCGAGATATTTGAACTCGTTGGGAACATCGACCCGATGGTTGAGCTCGATCTTGGCGTATCCCAGCCCTCCCTGAGAACGTTTTGCTGCGACCATGATTGCGGTGGCCGTCTCCATGGGCGACCGCGCGCCATCGTGCACGCGCTTGAGCACCGCGGCCGCGCGTATAGCCCCCTGACGAGATCGGTTCTCATTGCAATAAGCAATCATGTCGGCAACGGTATACCTCTGCCCCATCTCGATATAATCGCCTGTCGACAGATGATTCAAATGGTATCGGGCACAGATTTCGTAGCCATATTCCAGCTGCTCGGGCTCGCTCATCCACGAACCCGCTTGGACAAAGCACATGGCCTCATCAACCACCAGAAGGCCCTCTGCCACCTCGATAAGATGGCCTGGAGGTACCGGCGCCCCAAACACGTGGCACCTAAATCCAGCCGGCGTCGAGCGCTCAAAATCGAAGTTGACGAGCGTGTCGATATGATCGAGTTCTTCTCGTGGAATACCAAGCGAATCCAGATAGTCGGTAACGATCCCGACTGCCGTTGAAGCCCTCAGCCCCTTGGCATCGAGCCCCAATTTGGGCAGGCTCGCGGTCGGCTCCGCCTCGTTAGCAAGCGAGTCCTCATCGTATAGGCTGCTTGCTCGCGAGAGCGGCTCGGACGGGCGTACCACATTGTGGTACAGCCAGGCAGTCTTATGGGACAGGACGATCGGCAGGTCCATGAGCCCTCCAATGGAGTCGGATAACCAACCTTATTCCCCTGCCCACGGGTCCGCACACCTTCGTGCGCAAGAAAGCGATTCCACCCGGTCGAGTGGCAGAAAAACCATCACAACATTCGATGCTTTTCCCGTTTTTGGCAAAAAACGTCGAATGTTGTGATGGTTTGAGGCGAGGTGAGGAGCACGGAGGGGTCAAAGCATCGTACTTTGCAGGGC
Source organism: Collinsella sp. (assembly GCA_019414025.1). Taxonomy (GTDB): domain Bacteria; phylum Actinomycetota; class Coriobacteriia; order Coriobacteriales; family Coriobacteriaceae; genus Collinsella. The sequence continues at coordinate 58,427 of DXMU01000046.1, read as the reverse complement.
GCACGTCCGTATTCAATTAGAAATGAACGCGAGCGTGACTTTTTCGCCCTGCTGCCAATACAAACCTTGACTCTACAATCGTTGTAGGGTTTTCACTACACTGGTAGCAAAACAAACCCAGCCAGAAAGCCCCGCCCATGGAACACGACCTTACACGCGGCAATGTCCTTAAGACCATCGCGGTCTTTGCCCTGCCCTATATGCTCTCGTACTTTTTGCAGATGCTCTACGGCATGGCCGACCTGTACATGATGGGACAGTTTAGCGGCGCCGCCGGCATCACCGCCGTGGGCAATGGCGCGCAGACGCTCTATATCATAACCGTGACGCTCGTGGGCCTGGCCATGGGCACGACGGTCATCGTCGGCCACGCCGTGGGCTCGCGCCGCTTCGATCGCGCCGAGACCGCCATCGGCAACACCATCACGCTCTTTATGGGTGTCTCGGTGGTGCTGGCCGCTGTCCTGCTCGCACTGTGTCCGCAGATTGTGGCACTCATTGGCACGCCGGCCGAGGCAGTCGAAGGCACCGCCGCCTACCTGCGTATCTGCTTTATCGGCATTCCCTTTATCGCCGCGTACAACATTCTTTCGGCCATCTTTCGCGGGCTGGGCGATTCGCGCTCGCCCATGTACGTGATTGGCGTGGCGTGCATCATCAACATCGCGCTCGATTTTCTGTTTATCGGCCACATGGGGCTCGGCCCCGTGGGCGCAGCGCTCGGCACGGTGACCGCGCAGACGGCCAGCGTTGCCCTCGCGCTCGTGTGGCTCAAGAGCCGTCGCACAAACATCCACGTTAAGCGCAGCGACCTGCGCCCCCAGCCCGAGGTGCTCGGCAGCATTCTTAAAATCGGCGTGCCCGTGGCCGTGCAGGACGGCTGCATCCAGGTGGCGTTTATGTTTATCACCGTCATCGCCAACCACCGCGGTCTGGTCGACGCCGCCGCCGTGGGCCTGGTCGAGAAGATGATCAGCTTTTTGTTCATTGTGCCGAGTTCCATGGGTGCCACCGTCAGCGCGCTCACGGCGCAAAACGCCGGCGCGGGCAAGGGCGACCGTGCGCGTCAGGTGCTCAAGGATGCCATGACCATCTCGGTGGTGTACGGCTGCCTGATCACGGTGCTGATGTGGCTGGTGGCACCAGCGTTTATCGGCTTTTTTGCCAAGGACGCCGCGGTGGTCGCGGCCGGTACCGGCTATATGCGCAGCTATATTTTCGACGCAATCTTTGCCGGCATCCACATTTGCTTTAGTGGCTTTTTCGCTGCATACGGCAAGAGCTACATCGGCTTTGCGCACAACGTGCTGGCTGTGGCACTCATTCGCGTGCCGGGCGCGTGGCTGCTGTCGAACGCCTATTCCGACACGCTGTTCCCCATGGGTATCGCCTCGCCGTGCGGCTCGATTCTGTCGGCGGTCATCTGCGTGATTGCATTTACCGTGCTCAACCGCCGCGGAACTTTTGACAAGCTGATGGCGTAGCGGGGCAACGCGAGCCTGGCGCCCCTCCCCGACCCTATTGAAAGGAGCGGTCCTGTGACCGACATGCCAAGTGAACATACTGAGGGCCTGCTCCGCATTGGCGAGGTGGCGCGCCTGCTCAATTTGAGCGTGGGCACACTGCGTCATTACGAGCAGATGGGGCTATTGGATCCGGCATATGTCGATCCGGCGAGTGGGTACCGCTACTACGGATCGCGACAGCTCTCCACCCTCAACACCATCGGCAACCTGCGCGTTCTCGACTTGCCGTTGGCGCAGATTCGCGAGTTTGTCACTACGCGCGATATGGATTTGATACAACGGCAACTGACCAAGCAACAGGAGTTAATTAAGCACAGGCGGCGTGAGTTGGAGCGCATGTCGCGCAAGATTGACCAGCGGCTTGCCTTGCTTCATGGCGCTTTGAATGCTGATCTCGACACCATTAGCGAAATCGAGGAACCCGAACTTCGCTGCGCCACGCTGCACGAGCGCGTCAATCCCACCGACGCCTATTCGCTGGGATGGCATATCCGCCAGCTTCAGCAGGGGCAGCACGAAACCTTTGCCTATCTGGGCAATCTGGGTGTGGGCATCGCGCCCGAACGCCTCGCCGCCGGTGACTTTGATGGCTACGACGAGGTCTTTCTGCTGCTCGATGACACCGATGATTACCTGGGCGACGTTGAGACGCGACCTGCCGCGCGCTGCCTGACCATAAGCTTCCGCGGCACGCACGGGCAAGCAGCCCCACGCTACGAGCAACTGCTGAGCTACATGCACGAACACAACCTGACGCCCGCCGGTCCCTCGCGCGAGATCGCCCTGATCGATGACATCATCAGCGATGATCCGGCAACCTACGTGACGCAGATCACCGTGCCGGTCGCTCCGTCCAAATAAGAACTGCCTAGAAAACGTTCAGCTATAGGCAGAATCTTAACGTTATAGGTCATATTTTGTCTCAAGGTCATCGAGAGCCTCAAAGGCATCACGTGCCGTGCCAGCAGCACGCTCCCGTTCGGCCACAGCTATACGAGCCATCAGACGAGCCTTAGCCTGTTCCTGAACCATGAGATCGTAGTCCTCGGATCGAAGTACGACAAATTTGCTATAGCCGTTTTTTGTAACAGTCACTGGGCCGAGAGCCTCCCAACAAGCTCGCTAAACGTCGGGGACACGCCCCGGCGTGGTGGTTTTACTCCTCCGGGATCGGAAACGCCCGGATGAACTCTGCGGGCGAGAAGGTCTTGATGGTCGAGCGCACAAAAGCGGCTCGATCGCGCGTGATGATAAAGTCCACGCCGGCACGCTCGGCCATCGCGCGGATACAGCCGTCCTCAAAGTCCGGCTCATCGGAATAGGCGGAGGCAAAACAAGCTTCTTGGTCGAGAGGCCCTACCGAGTAGCTCTTAAGGCAGTCGCACACTACCTCGCGGGCGCGCGCCTCGCCCGCCTGTTTAGTGAGAATGTAGTATGCATCCTTGAGAGAACAGGCCGAAACAACGCCCTCGATAAGCCCCACGTCGACGAGCCCCTTGATCGTTTGCGCCGCTGCGTGCTCCGGCCGGCCCGGAAGCACGCAATCGAGCAGAAAATTGGTATCGAGAAATGCCCTCATAGGTAGCGCTCCCTCGCGACGCGCTTTTCATCTTCGACCGTCATCGTATCGAGCGGCGTTCCTTTGGGCATTTTGGCCACGATATCGAGATACTCCTGGTAGTCCTCATCCTCCGCGAGCATTTCGCGAATCTCCTTCCAGGTGATCTTGGGATGCCACATCGTGCCCACGTCGCGCTTGGGCTTGTCCGAGCCGCGCGTCGGCTTTGCGATTCCACGCTCCTGAGCAGCGTCATATTCCACCGCAACTGGGCTTTCATAGTCGAGCGGCACGATCTTGAACAACGGCTTGCTCCGCTTGAAGACCACAACCTCTTCGCCCTCATTGGCAACCCTTTCGGCCACCTGCGTAAGGTTTTGGCGCAGCTCCGAAAATGCGACAGTAACCATAACGGCTCCTCTCAACATGTATCTTCACTGCTAAGTATACACGTTAATGTTAATGTTAACGTGTATAAAAGCCTATCGGAAAGCATCACACTTTCCGATAGGCTTTCCATTTGATTATCGGCGCCTTAAGCCTGGGGCACCTGACCAGTCGCCAAGATCTGCTCGAGTGCGTCCTCATCCAGCACGGGCACACCCAGCTGCTCGGCCTTGGTGAGCTTGGAGCCCGCTTTGGGGCCGGCGACCAGATAGCTCGTCTTCTTTGAAACACTGCCCGAGACCTTGGCACCAAGCACCTTGAGCGCCGCGCCCGCCTCGTCGCGGGTGCGGTTGACGAGCGTGCCGGTAAGCACGAAGGTCAGACCCGCAAGCGGCTGTGCGTCAGCAAGCTCACCCGCCACGCCAGCGTCGGCCGCGGCTTGCGCGTGCGCGGCGCCCAAGTCGACCTCGAGCGACAGACCCGCCTGGCGTAGGCGCTCCAGCACGGCAAGGTTTTCGGGCACGGCCAGGAACTGCTTGACGCTCGCCGCAATCTTGGGGCCGATGCCCTCGCACTCGGCGATGTCCTCTTCGCTCGCCAAGATGAGCTTGTCAATCGACAGGAATCGCTCGGCGATGACCTCGCCCACGCTTTTGCCCACGTGGCGGATGCCCAGGGCAAACAGCACGCGACCGAGTGGCTGGCTCTTGGACTTGTTGAGCTCGGTGATGATTTTCTCGGCCGTCTTGAGGCCCACCGGGATGGGATCGCCCTTCTTGACGCCCTTTTTGCTGTTGGAGCTGGCATAGGTGCGGCCCGTGTCCAGGCCTGCGATGTCGTCGACCGTGAGCTGGTAGAAGTCCGCGACATCGTGGATCAGGCCGGCAGCGATCATCTTGTCGACGATTTCGTCGCCCAGGCCATCGACGTCCATACAGCCGCGGCTCACCCAGTGGAGCAGGCGCTCCTTGAGCTGCGCGGGGCAGTCGATGGACACGCAGCGGTAGGCCACCTCACCGTCCTCGTGGACCACGGGGCTACCGCACACGGGGCAGACCTCGGGCATCTGCCAGTCAACGCTGTCGACCGGGCGCTTGTCGAGCACGGGACCCACGACCTCGGGGATCACGTCGCCCGCCTTGTGCACGATGATGGTGTCACCCTCGCGCACGTTCTTGCGGCGGATCTCGTCGATGTTGTGCAGCGTTGCGCGCGCGATGGTAGAGCCGGCAACCGTGACCGGGTCGAACTCGGCGACCGGCGTGAGCACGCCGGTACGACCCACCTGGATGCGAATCTCGCGCAGGACGGTCTGCTTTTCCTCGGGCGGGAACTTAAAGGCAATGGCCCAGCGCGGCGCGCGGGCGGTAAAGCCCAGGTCGAGCTGCTGCTGAAAACTGTCCACCTTTACGACCACGCCGTCGATGTCGTAGTCCAGGTCGCCGCGGTGCTCGAGCGCCTGGGCGCAGAACTCGTGAACCTCGGCCGGCGTGGCGCAACGAGCCACGTTGGGGTTGACGCTAAAGCCGGCGCTGCGCAGCCAGTCCAGAAACTCGCGCTGGCTGTGGACGTGCAGCGGGTCGGTATCGGCGATGGCGTAGATAAAGGTAGCCAAGTCGCGGCGCGCCGTGACCTTGGGATCCTTCTGACGCAGGCTGCCGGCGGCGGCGTTGCGCGGGTTGGCGAAGGGGTCGCGGCCCTCGGCATCGGCCTCGTCGTTCAGGCGCACAAAGCTGCCCTTAGGCATGTAGACCTCGCCGCGCACCTCGATGGTGCGCTCGCGGTCGGCGCCCATGTGGACGAGCGCCGGCTCGGACAGGTGCATGGGCACGTCCTTGATAGTGCGCACGTTGAGCGACACGTCCTCGCCCGTGGTGCCATCGCCACGTGTGGCGGCGCGCACAAAGGTGCCGTTTTGATAGGTAAGCGCAACGCCCAGACCGTCGATCTTAAGCTCGCAGGTATAGGTGACGCTACCGGCACCGAGCGCATCCTCGGTGCGCTGGAGCCACGCGTCGAGTTCGTCCAGATCCATGGCATCGTCCATGGAATACATGCGTGCCATGTGCGTGACCGGCGTAAACTGCTCGCTCACGTAGCCGCCCACGCGCTGGGTATAGCTGTCGGGCGTCACCAAATCGGGGTAGGTCGCCTCGATTTCCTGCAGCTCAACGAGCATTTTGTCAAAGGCGGCATCCGTGATCTCGGGCGCATCGAGCATGTAGTAGCGATAGGCGTGGTAATCGAGCTCGTGACGTAGCTCGGCCGCACGCGCCGCCGCCTGGGCACGGGCATCGGTCGGTGCGGTGGCATCCGCGCTCGCGGGCGTTTCGGTATCGATGTCCACGCCGTCACCAAACAGGCTCGATTGCTCCATAGCGGCACTCCTTCGCTCGATTTCAAACGGATACAAGAGTACCACCGGTCACCATGGCGCCGAATAACCCTTTCGAACCGCACCGAATCGGCAGCCGCTAGACCGGGGGTGGATCGCGCGATCAAACCACGCCCTTGCCATTTCTAAATGATCCGTTTCCCCGTCCCCAACGGATCAATAAAAAAGAGGGGCTGTCCCGCGTTGGCGGGACAGCCCCCTCTGGCTTCGATATGTGTGAAGTGGCTCGTTAGAAACCCTGGCCGTTGCCCTGACCCTGGCCCTGCTGGCCAAGCAGCTCCTCCAGATACTGGCGCAGCTGCTCGTCGGTAATACCGCCGTTGCCGGTGTCGGTTGCGCTGTCGTCCTGCTGCTGGTTCTGCAGCTTCTCATCAGAGCCCAGCTCGACGGTGACCTTCTTCTCGTCCTTGCCGCGCATAAGCGTAATCTCGACCTTCTCGCCCACCTCGTGGCTGCGCAGCGCGATGATCAGGCCATCGGCGCTCGTAATCTCGTCGTCGCCCAGCTTGGTAATGACATCGCCCTCCTGGATGCCGGCCTTGGCGGCGGGACCGTCCTCGACGACGCTTGCCACATAGGCACCGCTATCGGTGCTCAGCTTGTTGGTGCGGGCGTTGAGCGCGTTGACGCTCGAAAGCGTGGCGCCCAGGTACGGGTGCACCGGTGTCTTACCGCCGATGATCTGGTCGGCAATGTTCTTGGCGTAGTTAACGGGAATAGCAAAGCCCACGCCCGAGCTGGAGCCCGAGTAGCTCTCGATGAGCGAGTTGATACCCACGAGCTCGCCGTTGTCGTTGACGAGCGCGCCACCGGAGTTGCCCGGGTTGATGGCAGCATCGGTCTGGATCATGTTGGCATAGATGGTGTTACCGTTGGTAGAGCTCATGGCCGTGGAGCGATACAGCGCCGACACGATACCCGTGGAGACAGACTGCTCGTTGCCGAACGGCGAGCCGATGGCCATAACCCACTCGCCCACGTTGAGCTTGGAGGAATCACCGATCTCAATCGGTGTGAGCTTGGAGGCGTCTGCATCCTTGAGCTTGATGACGGCCAGGTCGCTCGAAGCATCGTTGCCCACGAACTCGGCCTCGTAGGTAGTGCCGTCGTCCATGGTAACCACGTACTGGTCATAGCCATCAACCACGTGGTTGTTGGTAAGGATGTGGCCCTCGGTATCGAGCACGACGCCCGAACCGACGCTGCCCGAGTTGTCCGACTCGTCGGCAGACTGCGAAAGCGAACCATTCTGGCCACCGCTCGAAGTGGCGGTAATGGAAACCACGGAGGGCAGGGCCTTGGCAGAAACGGCCTCGGCCAGCGTGGTGTCCTCGGAATCAATCGTAATCTTTTGCGTCGATGAACCCGAAGCACCCGCCGTCACGGCATTCTTGCCACCGCCAATATTGAGCGTGCCACTCATAATGAGCGCAATGACCAGCAGGGCGCCGCAGGCACAGCCGGCAAGTGCCGTAATAAAGATCGGCAGCTTTTTGGTCTTGGTCTTGACCACAGTGTGCTTGTTTACAACCTGCTGGCTGCCCAGCGGCTTGCCGGTCTGCGTGTCGTAGGCCTGCACGTAGGGAATGTTGCCGTCGGCAGGCGTCGACTCCACCTGCACGCGCGGCTGCTGCTGGGTCTCGCCGGCGTTGCCCGCATCCTGGGGACGCTGGGAATCGTACTCGCTCATAGCTGCGATCCTTTCGTCAAATAACCAAAGGCCCGCCAAACATGTGGCGGGCCATCATTGTTCACGTTGAGTTGTACCCCAATATGCGGGCGTACGTGTACGAGAACGCAATCTTTTAGGAAGGCTTAAGTTCTGCTGCGGATTCGAGAGGAACCCGCACCTGCGTCATAACCACCACAAAGGTGCCTGTCCCCTTTGTGGTGGAAATCTAGTCCTTAAACAGATAGCCCACGCCGCGGACGGTGGTGATGTGCGCCGCAATCTGCGGGCCCACCTTGGAGCGGATGCGTCGGATGTGCACGTCGACGGTGCGCGTGCCGCCGCAGTACTCAAAGCCCCATACGCGGTGCAGCAGCACCTCGCGGCTGTAGGCGCGGTTGGGGTGCGTCGCCAAAAAGCTCAGCAGCGAGTACTCCATCAGCGTCAGGTCGATGGGCTCGTTATCGAGTGTCACCTGGTAGGTAGCCAGATTAATCTCGAGGTTATCGATATTGAGCACATCGTCGGCGGTGACGGTCTCCTCCTCGCCCATCAGGCGCTGCGCACGAGCCTTGAGTTCGTTGGGCGTCGCCGTGGGGCATACAAAGTCGGCATGCGCATGATTGGGCAGACGCAGGGTGCCGAGCGCCTCATCGTCGACGATCACCAACATGGGGACGCCGCCACGATCGTCAAGCCACTTGGCAATCTGATCGATGCGGTCGCTGCGGATGCCATCGGAATCGAGAATCAGCAGGTCAAAGTCGTGCGCCGCAGTCGGCGAATCGGGGGTTGCCAGGCTCACCTCGACACCCAGGGTGGTCGTCAAGCTGCGGGCAAACTCGTGGAAGCGCGTCGTGCGCGCCATGAACAGGGCACTCTTTTCGGACATATCGGCCTCCAAAGAAATGAGCTCAATCGTACTGGAACGAACCAGCGCGATTAGGAGTTCGCCAGGTAGTGCTTGATCTCCCACTCGGTGATCGTGGACTCAAACTTATGCCACTCGTCACGCTTCTTTTTAAGGAAGAAGCTGTGGATGTGCTCGCCGAGGGCATCCTTCATAAACTGCGAGTCCTCAAAGACGTCGAGCGCCTCTTTGAGCGAGCGCGGCAGCGGCGTGTAACCGGCCCCGAGCATCTGACGGTCGGTGAGCTTGAGTGTCTCGGCCGTGGCCTCGGGCGGGAGCTCCAGCTTGCGCTCGATGCCGTCGAGACCGGCCGCCAGCGTGACGGCGTTGACCAGGTACGAGTTGGCCATGGGATCGGGGCTGCGAAGCTCGATGCGCGTGGACAGTTGCTTGCCGGGCTTGTAAACCGGAATGCGAACCATGCTCGCGCGGTTACGCAGGCCCCACGTGGCGTACTGCGGCACGGAGTCGCCGCCCGTGGTGATGCGCTTGTACGAATTGACGGTGGGGTTGGTGATGGCGCTGATCTCGCGCGCGTGCGCCAAGATACCGGCCATGTAGTGCTTGGCGACGTCGGAGAGATGGTACTTCTCGTCGTCCTCGCCCCAAAACACGTTGTTGCCGTCGTGGTCGAGCAGCGACTGATGCAAAAACATGGCGCTGCCGTCCTCGCCCGCCAACGGCTTGGGCATAAAGGAGGCGTGGCAACCGCTCTCGTAAGCCTGCTGCTTAATGATGAGTTTGGCCGTGGTGATGGCGTCGGACATGCTCAGGGCCTCGGCGTGGCGCAGGCTCATGCCATGCTGCGAGCGACCGGCGGCGTGAAAGGTGTACTCCACGGGCACGGACATCTTCTCGAGCGTGAGGACCGTGTTGCGACGCAGGTCACGAGCGGCATCGCTCACCGAAAGATCGAAGTAGCCCACGTTGTCGAGCGGCTCGGGGGTGTGCTCGTCGGGGAAGTAGTAGTACTCCAGCTCGGCGCCCACGTTGAGCAGATAGCCGGCTTTCTCGGCCTTGCGGAACATGCGGCGCAGGGCATCGCGTGGATCGCCGGCAAACGGCTTGCGATCGGGAGTGCACACGTCGCAGAACACGCGGGCGACGCCATTATGGCTCGGGCGCCACGGCAGGATCTGGAAGGTCGAAGCATCGGGGAATGCGAGCATGTCGGCTTCCTCGGGCGTGGCAAAGCCCTCGATGGCGGAGCCGTCAAAGCCAATACCCTCCTCAAAAGCGACCTCGAGGTCCTCGGGGCTAATGGCAAAGTTCTTGAGGCGGCCGAGAATGTCGACAAACCACAGACGCACAAAGCGGATGTCACGCTGCTCTACGGAGCGGAGTACGTAATCGATGTTCTGCTGGTTCATGTCGCTCCCCTTTCTTTCGGGCGGGTTTCGACTGGTCTATATCGCAGATACTATCGCAGAAAAATGTTTCCGCAGGGTTAAAGCGTATCAAGCGCTCAAAAAACGTGCGCGAACAGGCAGTTGCGAACGAGTGGCTAGCGTTCAGATTCGGAGACAATTTGTCTACAAGCTCGTTCCAGCGTAGGGAACTCCATCGTCACTGCATCCCATACAACCGAGCGGTCGACATTGCCGTAATCATGCGCAAGATAATTTCTCATGCCGATAATTCCACGCCATTCGATTTCGGGATGAAGCCGCTGCGAGCGTTCCGACAACTTGCCCGCTTCTTCCGTCACCCTAAGCGCACAAGTCAAAAGGGAGTCCGCCAACGCCCTCGTCCGCACGTCATTCGCATGCAGAAACTGGTCCTCGGTGATATCAAAAGCCCTGATGCGCTCGTTCGTTTCAGAGATGGCTTCCAAAACCTCTTGAGCGCGAAGGCCGTCTGACTTACGCGCGATCATAAAGGATCACTCCTTCGCGCTCGATTACCGCGGCAAGATCGTCATCAAGATGATCACTCGAGACGAGGTCGACCTGCCTCCCGGTTTCTTTGCGCACCGCCTCACCAAACGCCGACAACGCGAAAAGGCCAAAGCCCTGATCGCGATCGACTTCGAGACGCAAGTCAATGTCACTATCGGCACGCGCCTCGCCACGAGCATACGAGCCAAAAAGAATCACGGTTTTGATGGCGGGAATCGAGCTGGCCGCCTCGCGGACGGCGGACTCAATCTGAGCAATATCCAAAATGTCTGCGGCGACGTTTTCGCTCGCAGAGTTTTTACCAAGTGAAGGAACAAACGGCAGCGAGCGCTCGCGCAGCATCTGCCTCATAAACATATTGACCGCTACAGACGAAGTCATGCCGAGTTCTTCACATAGCTCGGCAAATGAATCTTTAATTGACGAGTCCACTCGTACACTCAGTACAGACGCAGCCATGGATACCTCCTGTATGACATTGTCTATATATTATCACACAAACTAGCGCGAGGTCGAAGCGCGGTGTTCGATGTGGCCGGGGATCTCGATGCGCTTGGGGGCGAGCTTTGCGGCATCGCCCACCGTAGTGGTAACAACGTCGATGCGCTCGGACAGGCGCTCGACCACGCGCTCGGCAATGGTGAGGGTGTCCTGCGCGGCCGTGGTCACACCGCCAAAGAGCACGTGGTTCCAGGGATAGTCGTCAAACGTCGCGATCTTGAGACCCGCCGGCAACGAGGGCCCCAGCTGGGCCAGCGCCTCGGTCAGGCGCAGGAAAACCAAGCCGTTGACGGCAATGAGGCCGAGCTTTTTACCCGCATACTCGCGGATGGTCTCGTCCAGGCGACTGACGCCCTCGACGCCACCGTCGGCCAGGGTGACGACCTCGCCCGCAAGACCGCGGCGCGAAAGCTCGTCGGCAAAGGCCTCGGCACGCTCGCGACGCACAGGGCTGTCGTCGCTTGCCTCGGTGAGCAGGCACAGGCGCTCGCTGCCCGCGACAGCCAAGGCGTCTACCAGGCCGGCGACCAGCTCACGGTTGTTGGAGGTCACCAGATCGACACCGCCGTCGGCAACATCGCGGTCGAGCAGCACGACGGGCAGGCGTCCCGCAGCCGCGGCAATCGCCTTGTCGTTGCCGCCACAGGTGTTGACGACCAGGCCGTCCACACCGGCATCGATAAGTCTGGTGAGCGACTCTGCTTCCTTGGCGGAATCATTGCCGCTAATGGCAGTCATAAGCGAGCAGCCGCGCGCGGCGGCACTAGCGGAAAGCCCTTCGAGCATGGCGCTGGAGAACGGGTTAGCAATGTCGGCCAAGATCACGCCGATGAGGTTGGTACGCGAGCTGCGCAGATTGCGCGCGGCGGCACGTGGACGATAGCCGGTGCGCTCGATAACTGCCGCGATGCGAGCACGGGTTTCCTCGGTCATCTGCCCGGGGCGGTTGTTGAGATAGCGCGAGACCGTGGCCGGGCTCACGCCCGCCTCGGCAGCAATGTCCTTAATCCTCATCTGCGCCATAGCGCACCCCGTTTCCCAATTGTCGGCAGTCTGAGCCATTTTAGGCATTTTTTAAAAACTCGGCTTCAAAACGCTGCAGATGAGCAGCATCGTTTTTGCGTCTCGAGCAGATGCGATGATGGGCTAGATAGACGAGTCTTTAGGCAGCTCAAAATAGTCGGGATGCAAGGCAATAACCGGGCCTTGCTCCTCGGGCATCAGGTGCAGGTGTGTCTCTGCCAGATAGCTCGCCGTGTCGGTATCGCCCCTCTTAATGGCCTCGAGAATTCGGCGATGCTGTCGACGAATCGGCTCCCAATCAAGATCTTGCGACACCATACGCAACCAGTTGTATCGCTCAAAATGCGTATTGACGCTCTTCATCCAATCCCACAACATGTGACGGCCGGCAATCGCAAAACACGTCTCATGGAACAGGTTGTCCAGGTCAAAGAAACGACGCGTTTCGCTATGGTCGAGAGACTCGGACTCGGCAAGAATCTGCTCGAGCCGATGCTTTTGCTCGGGCGTGGCAGACGAACAACATTTAATGAGTACGCTTCTTTCGAGTTTCTCGCGCAAGAAACAGGCGTTCTCGGCGCGTTCCATGCTGATTTTTGAGACATAGGTGCCGCTTTTGGGACGCGTTTCCACCAGCTCCTGCTCGCGCAGGCGCACAAAGGACTCGCGAATGGGCGTGCGCCCGATTCCCGTCTCCTTTTCCAGACCAATCGCCGAAAGGCGCGTGCCGGGCCTGAGCTCGGCATAGATGATCTTGGAGCGCAATGCGTTGTATGCCTGGTCTTGCAGGCTCTGATAATGCTGGTGTTGTTCCATAAAGCCCTCGAATGAAGCCCACGGTTTGTCGAATATCACCACGTAATACTATCGCATCCCCCGCCCCCTCATAAGTTGCGGTGGAATAGTTCCTGCTCAAAGCCTTCAGCAGCAAAAACAGGAACTATTCCACCGCAACTTCCAACAGTCTTTTTGGGACGGGGCTTTTTTGGCTACCCTGAGCCGCAGGTCGGCCCCTTGCCACAAAAGGGGCCCATCTACTACGTTAACGCGGAGAGCCCAGACCATGCTGAAAAGTGCAAAAACAAAACCGCTGGTAGAGAGCTTATCGATTTTCAAAATAGCCGGCTATGGTTGACCCTTGCGGCTTAAACGTAGTAGATAGGCCCTTTTCGTGGCGCAGCACTACTGCACCCCAAATTGGCACCCCGAGCCCTCGTGAGTTGCCAACAAGCTGTTCGCCCAGCGCTTTATCCGCGCGGCATTTGGAAAATAGCACCACCGCAAAACCCGCGAGTAGCGCTTACTTTGCTATATCTCACTATACTTTGCTATATCTTGCTATACTTTGCTATATCTTGCTATATCTTGAGCAAAGGTGGCTCACATGCAAACAAACCCTTTTAAGCCCACAGCAGGTAAAACACCTCCCACGATTATCGGCCGCGAAGATGTGCTCGAAGAATTCAATGAGGGCCTCGTCAACGGGCCTGGTGCCCCGGGGCGCCTAATGCGCATAGCCGGCGTCCGTGGAACGGGCAAGACGGTCCTCCTTGACGAGTGCTCACGTTTGGCGCAAAGCCGTGGCTGGACGGTCATAAAAGAGGTCGCAACCGAGGGACTTTGCCAGCGCATTCTCGAACAGCTGCAGCCCAAATTCCAGGCCAAACACGCCAGATTTGAGCCCACCGTAGCTGGCATATCCATCGGCAGCATAGATATTGAGCGAATCGGCCCATCGCTACGCGACGCCATGAGACAGACAATATCCAAGAATGGAAATGGCCTGCTCATCACTCTCGACGAGGTTCAAGACGCAGAGCTCGATGAGGTCCGAACGCTCTCCATTGCGATTCAGCAGGTTATCGGCGAAGACCTTGATATCGCCTTTGTTTTTGCTGGGCTGCCTTCGATGATTGAAAGCATCATCAACGGAAAGACACTTACGTTTTTGCGCCGTGCCCTCCCCTTTGATCTGAAGGCTGTGGCAGTAACCGAAGTGTCGTACTCCCTCGAGGAAACCATTGAAGCGTCTGGCATGGAGTTGCAGCCAGGTATTGCCGGCCAACTTGCCGAGGCAACGCAAGGCTATCCTTTCATGATCCAACTCGTTGGATACTACGCATGGCAGTTGGCAAGACGCGCACATACAGCGATTATTGGAGAAGAAGAAGCCGAGCGTGGCATTGCAACGGCACGCGAACGCTTCTGCGCCATGGTGATTGAGCCCGCGCTGCAGCGCATTCCGCCCACGTGCATCGCTTATCTGCTGAGCATGGCGTCTTTGGGGCAGACGAGCTCGACCAGCATGGTTGCCGATGCCCTAAACAAAACGCCTCAACAGGTGAGCTCCGTCCGCAGCCGCCTGTTAAGAGAATCGATTATCGAGGCTCCTTCGTACGGCAAGGTCTCATTTGCCATCCCCTACATGCGCGACTACCTCTACGAGCACAAAGCCGAACTGGAAGTTGAACTGTAGAAACGACAACTGCCCTGCAAGACGAAAACCGTTTTCGTACGGATTTAAAGCAGACGTAAACGGTTTTCGTCTTGATTTGCGTCCGAAATTAAGACGTAAATTGCGCTTTCGTACGCTTATTACCAGACGCAAATTGTTTTCGTCCGGCTATGCGTCCCCAATCCAGACGAAAAAGGCCCCGAGCTCGTGTGAGCTCGGGGCTCTTTGTGCCGCGCATCTATGAGAGGAGATATTTGATGCGCATGGGCGCTACTCCATGTAGCCACCTTGGATGGCGGAAACCTCGTCGTTACCCGTCTGATGAGTGTGCTCAAGGCATCCGTTCCCCTCTTTATCGATGTAACGGGCAAAAGGCTCGTCGAGGAGACCATCCGCACGCACCGCGGTGTGGCCGACGCCATCGAGGCGCACAGCCCCACCGCCGCTCACGATGCGATGTATCTGCACCTGGTCTACAACCGCAACATGATTGCGGAGGGAGCAGAAACAAAAGGCATTTAGGGCCCGACAATAATCTTTCTTTGGCAAAACGCAGGCGGCGGCTGCCCAACACACAGGGCAGCCGCCGCTTTTTGCAATCGATTGGTGCAAAGGGGTTAACTAGAGCTCGCAGGCAACCTTGTAGCCATCGCCGATGGCGTCGCGAATGTTACCGCACTTGTTGGCATCGCCCAGCACGTGGGTGGTAACGCCGGCTGCCGCCAGGTCGTCGGCCAGCTTGGTGTTGGGACGATAGCCCATGGCAAGCACCAGCGTGTCGGCGTCGGCGATGGTGTGGACCTCGCCGTCCTTTTCGTAACTGATGGTGTCCTCGGTAATCTCGGTCACCTTGGCCTCGGTCAGCACGTGAACACCCTTGGAGAGCATGCGCGTGATGAGCACCGCGCGGCCGGCGCCGCCCTCGTTGGCGGCGAGCGTCTTGGTCATCTCGATGACGGTGACATCGCGGTTGGCCGGCGACAGGTCGTTGACCAACGGGGCCAGGTAATCGGCCGTCTCGCAACCAACGGTGCCGCCGCCCACAATGACGATCTTCTTGCCCGGGAAAGCCTTGCCACCCAGCAGGTCGTCAGCCGTCATGACCTGCTTAAATCCCTGCATAAAGGCCGGGGCGATGGGTTCGGCGCCATAAGCCAGGACAACCTCGTAGCCCGCGTAGTCGCGCTGGATGTCCTCGGCCGAAAGCTCGGTACCAAAGACGCACGTGACGCCGGCCTCGGCCAGGCGACGGTACTGATACTTGATCACGCGCGTGAGCTCCTGCTTTGCCGGCGGAACGGCCGCAATGCGCATCTCGCCGCCCGGCTCGTCCTGCTTATCCACGAGCACCACGTTATGGCCGCGCTTGGCGGCAATGTAGGCTGCCTCCATGCCCGCAGGACCAGCGCCCACAACGAGCACGTTCTTGGCCTCGGCGGCAGGCTCGTAGCCGGCCTCGTCGCGCTCCACGTCCGGGTTGACGGTGCAGGAGATGCGCTTGCCAAACATAATGCCGTTCAGGCAGCGCAAACAGCCGATGCAGGGGCGGATGTCGTCGGTGTTGCCGGCAGCGGCCTTATTGCAGAACTCGGCATCGCACAGATTGGCACGGCCCATCATGCAGATGTCGGCGGCGCCGTCCTCGATCAGTTCCTCGGCAATCCATGCCTCGTTGATGCGGCCGACCGTGGCAACGGGAATATTCACATGCTTCTTGATCTCGCGCGAGCAGGCGGCGTGCGAGGCCTGCTGCGTACCGGCGGCGGGAATGGCGGAGCCGCGCTTGATGGTAGTGCCGCCCGACACGTGGATCATGTCGACGCCGGCCTTCTCCAAGCGACGCGAGACATAGATCATGTCGTTGAGGGTCAGGCCGCCATCGGTGTACTCGTCGCCCGAGATACGGACGTCGATGATAAAGTCCTTGCCGCAGCGCTCGCGAATCTCGGCGATGACCTCGAGCAGGAAGCGCATGCGGGCGTCGAGCGAGCCGCCGTACTCGTCGGTGCGCTTGTTATAGAGCGGGGTCAAAAAGCCGCCGAGCATGCCGTGGGCGTGTGCCGCATGGACCTCGACGCCGTCGACACCGGCCTTCTGCATGCGCACAGCAGCGTCACCAAACTGATGCGTGAGCTCGTGGATCTCATCGACCGTGATGGGGCGCGGCGCCTCGCGGGCATAGGACGGGCCCACAAAGGACGGAGCGATCAGGCGCGGCGTGCCCGGAATGTTAAAGGCCATGTAGGCGGGATGGAAGAGCTGCGGCATGATCTTGCAGCCATACTCGTGGACGGCTGCGGCGAGCTTTTCCCAGCCGGGGATAAACGTGTCGTCGTAGCAGCACATGTCACCCGGCAGATAGGTATAGGTGGGCTCGACCGTCACGACCTCGGTAATGATGAGGCCCACGCCGCCCTTGGCACGGGCACGGTAATGATCAACCAAGTCGTCGGTCACATAGCCATGATCGGCCAGGTTCGTGGACACCGGCGGCATAAAGACGCGGTTCTTGACCTCGGTCGTACCGACCTTGATCGGGCTAAAGAGCATCGGGTAGGCGGAAGACTCCATACAGGGTTCCTTTCGTTTGAGCCGCTCGGCGGCAGTTGCTAACGTACCTATCGTATCAGCAACCGCCATATCTGCACTCGCTCGCACTCCTCACCTTCAATCCCAACCCTCACAAAAAAGTTGCGGTGGAATACGGAGTAGATAAGGCCTTTGACAGCTAAAACAGTCCGTATTTCACCGCAACTGATGGGCGGGGTGGAATTGAGGGCTCAGATAGTCAGTCATGCCCTCATCCGCCACTCCCTCACCTACAGCGCGCCGTCCAGCATAAGGTTCACCTTGAGCACGTTAACCGTGGGCTCGCCGAACACGCCGAGGAAACGGCCCTTGGTGCACGCGGCGATGATGTCGCGCACCTCGTCCTTACTTTTGCCCGTGGCCTTGGCAAGGCGCGGGACCTGGTACTCGGCGGCATCCGGAGAGATCTCCGGGTCGAGGCCGGACCCCGAACACGTCACCAGGTCGACGGGCACAGCGTCCATATCGGCATCGGGGTTGGCAGCGCGGATCTTCTTCACGCGCGCGTCCACAAGCCGCCGATACTCCTCACTCGCCGGGGACAGGTTGGACGGAGCACCATACGCCATAAGCTCGCCGTCTTCGCCTTCGACAATTGACACGTTCTGGATACGACCCCACATGTGGGCTTCATCATCGAAGTTCTGGCCGATGAGCTCGGAACCCACAACCTTGCCGTCGACCTTGATGAGCGATCCGTTCGCCTGGTACGGGAACGCAACCTGGGCGATGCCGGTCACGACGAGCGTATAGCCCAGGCCGCAGACAACGGTAAACAGCGCGAACACGCCCAGTGCGCGCGATGCAACACCTTTGAACATACAAACCTCCGTCTACATCATGCCAATGCCGAACAAGGCCAGCAGCATGTCGATAATCTTGATGAATACGAACGGCGCCACGATACCGCCCAGACCCCACACCAGCAGGTTGTGGGTCAGCAGCTGGCCGGACGAAAGCTCGCGGTACTTCACGCCTTTCAGGGCGGCAGGAATCAGCGCGACGATGACCAACGCGTTGTAGATGATGGCGGACAGCACGGCAGACAACGGGCTGGTGAGCCCCAGGATGTTGAGGGCGTCCAACCCGGGGTAGATTGGCGAGAACAGGGCCGGAATGATAGCGAAGTACTTCGCCACGTCGTTGGCCACTGAGAAGGTCGTGAGCGAACCGCGGGTCATGAGCAGCTGCTTGCCAATACGCACGACCTCGATGAGCTTGGTGGGGTTGGAGTCGAGATCGACCATGTTACCGGCCTCCTTGGCGGCCTGGGTGCCCGTGTTCATGGCCACGGCGACGTCGGCCTGGGCCAGAGCGGGCGCGTCGTTGGTGCCGTCGCCGGTCATGGCGACCAGGTGGCCCTCACGCTGGAACTCGCGGATCTTCTCGAGCTTGCCTTCAGGGGTGGCCTCGGCCAGGAAGTCGTCAACGCCGGCCTCGGCGGCGATTGCCGCGGCGGTGAGCGGGTTGTCGCCCGTCACCATGATGGTCTTGATGCCCATCTTGCGCAGGTCGGCGAACTTCTCCTTAACGCCGGACTTGATGATGTCCTTGAGGTACACAACGCCCAGCACGCGGCAGTTCTTGGTCACGACCAGCGGGGTGCCGCCGGCCTTGGCGATGCGCTCGACGGCCTCGTCGCACTCCTGGGAGAACACGCCGCCGGCTGCCTCCACATAGGTGCGCACGGAATCGGCAGCGCCCTTGCGGATCTCATTGCCCTCGTAGTTCACGCCGGACATACGCGTTGCCGCGGTGAACGGGATGAACTCCATGCCCTTATCCTCGAGCGTGCGGCCGCGCAGGCCGAACTGCTCCTTGGCGAGTACGACGATGGAACGGCCCTCGGGGGTCTCGTCGGCCAGCGAGGAAAGCTGGGCGGCATCGGCCAGCTCCGCGGGATCGACGCCGTCGACCGGGATGAACTCGGCGGCTTGGCGGTTGCCCAGGGTGATGGTACCGGTCTTGTCGAGCATGAGGATGTCGACGTCGCCGGCGGCCTCGATGGCGCGGCCGGACATGGCCAGCACGTTGGCCTCGTTCAGACGGCTCATGCCGGCGATGCCGATGGCGGACAGAAGGGCGCCGATGGTAGTGGGAGCCAGGCACACGAGCAGCGCCACGAGCGTGGTCACGGCCGTGGGGTTGTCCATGTCGTTAAGACCGACCGAGAAGCAGGAGTAACAATACAGGGCCAGCGTGACCAGGATAAAGACGATGGAGAGGGCCACCAGGAAGATCTCCAGAGCGATCTCGTTAGGGGTCTTCTTGCGCGCGGCACCCTCGACCATCGCGATCATCTTGTCCAGGAAGCTCTGGCCGGGCTCACTGGAGATCTTGACGATGATCCAGTCGGACAGCACCGTGGTACCGCCGGTAACGGCAGAGCGGTCGCCGCCGGCCTCGCGGACCACAGGGGCGGACTCGCCGGTGATGGCGGACTCGTCAACGGAGGCAGCGCCCTCGATGACGTCGCCGTCGCCGGGAATCTGCTCTCCGGCGCGTACGATCACCAGGTCGCCGCGCGTGAGCTCGGTGCCGGGAACGACGATGAAGTGCTCCTTGCCCTCAACGGACTCGATGCGATGGGCCTCGACATCCTTCTTGGCCGCACGCAGGGAATCGGCCTGGGCCTTACCGCGGCCCTCGGCAAGCGCCTCGGCGAAGTTCGAGAACAGGTCGGTGAGCCACAGGATGACCGCGATGGCGACCACATAGTAGGTGGGCACACCCGCGTCCTGCACACCGAAAATGGAAGCGACGGCCAGGACGGAGGTCATGACGGCGGAAAGCCACACCAGGAACATGACCGGGTTTTGAATCTGGACGCGAGGATCCAGCTTGGCAAACGAGTCGCGGACCGCGCGGCCCATCATGTCTTTTTGCATAGCCATAAATCTGCGCCCTCCTTTACGCAATCATCTGAAAGAACTCGGCAACGGGGCCAAGCGCCAGGGCCGGGAAGAAGCTCAGGGCACCGATCAGCAGAACGATGAACACGAGCAGGAATACGAACATGCCGTTGGTGGTAGACAGGGTACCGGCGCTCTCGGCGACCTTACCCTTCTTGGCCAGCGAGCCAGCGATAGCCAGCGTACCGATGATGGGCATGAAGCGGGCGAACAGCATCTCGAGGCCGAGCATGACGTTGATCCAGGGAATGTTGCAGTTCATGCCTGCAAACGCCGAGCCGTTGTTGCCGCCGCATGAGGTGAAGGCATACAGCACCTCGGAGAAGCCGTGCGCGCCACCATTGTTGAGCTGGTCGGCAAGACCGGGCACCATGCAGGCGATGGCCGAGCACACCAGAATGGCAAACGGAGTTGCCAGGCACAGGACAACTGCCCAGCGCATCTCGCCCGGCTCGATCTTCTTGCCCAGGAACTCGGGCGTGCGGCCGACCATAAGGCCGGCGATGAACACTGTGAGGATGGCGAAGCCGATCATGCCGTACAGGCCGCAGCCCACGCCGCCGAAGACGACCTCGCCCAGAGCCATCTGCAGCATCTGGACAAAACCGCCCAGCGGGGTGTAGGAGTCGTGCATGGAGTTAACCGAGCCGTTGGAAGCGGCGGTGGTGTAAGCCGACCACGTGGAGGAGGTGGCGATACCGAAGCGGCTCTCCTTGCCCTCCATGTTGCCGCCGGCCTGGCCATCGGTCATCTCGATGTTGACCGCTCCGCCATCGGCCAGCTGCGGCGTACCCATATGCTCGTTAACGGCGATGATGCCGGTAAAGACCACGAGCAGGATAAGCATCGCCGCGAAGATGGCCTTGCCCTGCTTGGTGTTCTTGACGCCGATACCGAAGGTGAAGCAGCAGGCAGCCGGGATCAGCAGCAGGCTGGTCATCTCGATGATGTTGGTGAAGGCACTGGGGTTCTCATACGGATGGGCGGAGTTCACGCCGAAGAAGCCGCCGCCGTTGGTACCGGACTGCTTGATGGCGACCTGAGGAGCCGCAGGACCCTGGGGCAGGAACTGCTCGGTGACCACGCGCGCGCCCTCGACAACCTTGCCGTCGACCTTGACCGTATCGCCCTCGATCTGGGCGCCGTCGATGACGCTCCAGCCGCCGTCTGCATTAGGCTGGACAGCGACGGACTCTACGAGCTCAGCCTTCTGAGCCGGCTGGAAGTTGGAGATGACGCCACCGGCAGCCAGGCAGATGCCGAACACGAGGTTCAGCGGGATGAGCACATACAGGACGGTGCGGGTGAGGTCGACCCAGAAGGAACCCAGACCCTGCTCCTTGACCTGACGGAAACCGCGGATGAGCGCGAACATGACCGCAATACCGGTGCCGGCGGACAAGAAGTTCTGCACGGTGAGGCCCATGAACTGCACAAGGTAGGACAGGGTGGTCTCACCGGAATAGGATTGCCAATTGGTGTTGGTTATGAAGGAAGCGGCCGTATTGAACGACAGGTCCCATGACACACCCGGCAGGTGCTGGGGATTGCCTGGCAAGAAGGGCTGAAGCGCCTGGAGTGCCACAAGGGCCACGAGGCCGATCCCCGAAAAGACCAGCACGCTCGCCAGATAGCGCCTACACCCCATCTGCTCTGCCGCGTCGATGCGAAGCAGACGATAGACGCCACGCTCCACAGGAGCAATCACAGGCGACAGGAACGTATGCTCGCCATCCATGATATGGGCCATGAACCGACCGAGCGGAACGGCCAGGACGACGAGCACGGCAAAGTACAAGATGTACTGAATCGCAGCGTCCATAGTTTACGAATCACTCCTCATCAGAATGTAGATGTAATAGATAAGGAGTCCGATGCAGACGACTCCGATAATGGGAATGAGGATGTCCATTACCGCCCCTTTCACGCGCGGTCCGATGTCTCGGACGCCTGCTCTCGCAAGCGCCTGGGGACAGTAAACGCTTCTAGAGATTAAAGAGGCGTGAGGGCCGGGGCTCACGACCTTAAGATGCCGTAAAGATGCAGGTAGAAAGCACTATTGCGGCTGCAGTGCGCCTATACTCGACCTCGCGAGCATACAGTGGCGTCCTCACCGCGTATGCACGCATGGACAACGTTTCAGAAAGGCTACGCTATGCAGCGCGACGCATCGGACACTCGCGTCAATCCAGACCTCATCCTCAAGGCAATTGAGAAAGACGAGGTCGCCGATGACGCTCGAACCAGCCGGGGACACCTCAAGATTTTCTTTGGCTACGCTGCTGGTGCAGGCAAAACCTATGCGATGCTTCAAGCCGCCCACGCCGCCAAGCGGCGAGGTGTCGACGTCGTCGCGGGATACATCGAGCCGCACGAACGTCCGGCAACTGCCCATCTTGCACAAGGGCTTGAGAACGCGCCCTGTAAACTCATCGAGCACAACGGCATTGCGCTCAGCGAGTTCGATCTAGATGCGGCTATCGAACGCGCCCCTCAGCTCATCCTTGTCGACGAGCTCGCCCATACGAATGCGCCGGGGTCTCGCCACGACAAACGCTATCAAGACGTCGAGGAACTTCTACATGCAGGCATCGACGTCTATACGACCGTGAACGTTCAGCATATCGAGAGCCTAAACGACATGGTTGCATCCATCACCGGCGTTGTCGTGAGCGAACGAATCCCCGACCGCATCTTCGATGATGCCGACCAGGTCGAGCTCGTCGACATAGAGCCCAAAGACCTACTTGAGCGCCTTCGCGCCGGCCTCGTCTACCGTCCCGCACAAGCCGACCGAGCGCAACAGCATTTTTTTACCGTCGAGAACCTCACCGCACTCCGAGAAATCGCGCTGCGCCGCTGCGCCGATCGCACCGGCCACCTCACAGACGCCGCACGCGTGCTGGGAAACCGTGACTACTACACCAGGGAGCGTATCTTAGTCTGCGTCTCCCCGGCGCCGACCAATCCCCGCATCGTCCGTGCCGCCGCACGCATGGCGAAAGCGTTTCGCAGCGAGCTCGTCGCCCTGTTCGTAGAGAGCCCGCGCACGCAAGCCATGAGCGATGATGAGCGCGCCAAGCTTGCAGCCAATATCGCCCTGGCCGAGCAGCTCGGAGCACATATGGAAACCGTCTATGGCGACGACGTCGCGTTTCAGATCTCCGAGTTCGCGCGCCTGTCGGGTATTTCGAAGATCGTCATGGGGCGCACGGGCGAGCGCAGCAGCGTCCGTCAGGCCCTCTTCGGCCGCAAATCTCTCGTAGAGCAGCTCATAGCATTCGCCCCGAACCTCGACATTTACATCATTCCAGACCAGTCGACTCCGCCCTCCCGGCCCAAAGGACGCCGCCGTGCGCTCGCCCTGCAGCCGCCCAGCAGCCGAGACGTGCTTCGCACGCTGACCCTCTCTCTTGTCGCCACGGCGATCGGCACGGCTTTCCGCCATCTGGGATTTGCCGATTCCAGCATCATATCCCTCTATATCCTCACGGCCCTGCTGACCGCCGTCACCACGACGGGGCGTATCTGCACGATCGTATCGAGCGTGCTCTCTGTAGTGCTTTACAACTTCTGCTTCGTAACGCCTCTGTTTTCGCTCGCCAGCTACGACCGAAGCTATCTGGTCACGTTCGGCATCATGTTCGCTACCGCTATGGTCGCCGGCGAGTTAACTGCGCGCATCGCCGACAATGCCCGTACCTCCGCCGAGAACGCATTCAAAACGCGCGTACTCCTCGAAACGAACCAGATCTTACAGCAAGCCCATAGCGCGGAGGAGTGCGCCCGCGTCGCCATGAACCAACTTGTCAAACTGCTAAAACTCGACGTGGTCTTCTACCCCGCCGAACACGGCACGCTCGGCAAGGCGCTCTATGAGTCCGCTGGCACCGAAAACCGATCCGCGTCGCTGCTCACCGACTACGAGCGCGCCGTTGCAACCTGGACCTTCACCAACAACAAGCGCGCGGGCGCAAGCACGCGGACCCTGCCTGAGGCGCGCTGTCTCTACCTCGCGGTTCGCACCGGTGACAAGGTATTCGGTGTCATCGGCATCGCCCTGGAGGGGCGCGAGACCGAAGCCTTCGAGCATTCGATCGTCCTATCTATCGTAGGTGAATGCGCCTTGGCGCTCGAAAGTGACCGAGCGGCGCAAGAGCGCGAAGAGGCTGCGGTCTTGGCGAAAAACGAGCAGCTGCGCGCCAACCTTTTGCGCTCCATCGGCCACGATTTGAGGACACCCCTCACGGCTATATCCGGATCTGCGGCAATCCTTCGGAAGAGAGACGAGAAGCTCAGCCTCGAACAACGCTGCGATCTTGCCGATGCCATCTACGACGACTCCCTCTGGCTTATCGATACCGTGGAGAACCTCCTCGCCATCACACGCGTCGAGGATGGCACCATTCGCCTCAACTTCACATCCGAGCTCATCGACGAGGTCATCGAGGCCGCCCTCAGCCATGTCGCCCAAGCATCGCATGGACGTACTGTCACCATCGAGCACACTGACGACATCCTGCTGGTACGCATCGACGTCCATCTCATCATGCAGGTGCTTACGAATCTCATCATGAACGCCTTCAAATACACGCCCGAGGACTCGACTGTCACCATCAGAGCACGTCGCGAGGGTGCGTTCGTCGTGGTGGACGTCGCAGACGATGGGCCGGGTGTGGCAGACTGCGACAAGCCTCATATCTTTGAGCGCTTCTTCACCTCAAGCAATACGCGGCCCGTGGATTCGCGTCGAAGCATCGGCCTTGGGCTGTCGCTCTGCCGCTCCATCGTGGAGGCGCATGGCGGCGTCATCGAAGTTCGCGACAACCACCCCCATGGGGCCGTCTTCCGTTTTACCCTGCCCGCTGAGGAGATCGAGATTCATGAATAATGCCGCTAAGCCACGCATCCTCCTGGTCGAAGATGACCTGACCGTTCAAAACCTCGTTTCGACCGCGCTTGACCTCCACGGCTATATCGTGAGCAAGGTTTGCAACGGCCAGGCCGCCATCATGGATGCGGTGTCGCACGGCCCCAGCCTCATCATGCTCGACCTCGGCCTTCCCGACATTGACGGTATCGAGGTCATCACGAAGATCCGAAGCTGGTCAGCAGTCCCCATTATCGTCATTTCGGCGCGCACCGAAGATTCCGACAAGATTGCAGCACTTGACGCAGGGGCAGACGACTACCTCACCAAGCCCTTTTCTGTGGATGAGTTGCTCGCGCGCGTCCGTGCGAATTTGAGGCGCTCCTCGATGGCGTCGAGCGAGTCGACAGAAGCGAGCACGTTCGACAACGGTCCGCTGCATATCGACTACGCCGCGGGATACGCGACGAAAGATGGACGCGAGCTCTCGCTCACCCCAACCGAGTACAAATTGCTCGTCCTTCTGGCGAAAAACGTCGACAAGGTGCTCACCCACACCTTCATCACCCGCGAGATATGGGGCACGAGCTGGGACAGCGATCTGGCGAGCCTGCGCGTGTTCATGCGCACCCTGCGCAAGAAGATCGAGGCAGACCCCTCTCACCCCAAGATGATTCAGACGCACATGGGTGTCGGCTACCGCATGCAGCGTCTCTAGCCCACCCCACAAAAAGTTGCGGTGGAATACGGAGTAGATAAGGCCTTTGACAGCCAAAACAGTCCGTATTCCACCGCAACTGATGGGCGGGGTGGAGTTAGAGGCCCAGGTAGTTAGTCATGCCTTCGACGGCGAGCTTGGCGCCTGCCACGGCATGGACCACGGTGAGCGGGCCGTTGACCACATAGTTAGCGATACCCCAAAAATACTCTTCAACTCGCCGCGCTCTCCCCCAAATGTACAAAGCGCCCCGCGGGCGGATGCTCGCGGGGCGCTTGGATGTCTGGGCTTACTTGATACCGCGGCCCAAGTCTTCGGCGATTTTGTCTACGCCCTTAAGTGCGGCGCAGGTCTTTTTGTTGGAGCAATGTCCCGTGCAAACGCCACCTTGAGCGCAGTCGGCGCAGGTGCCCTTGCGATAAATGCGCACGCACACGGCGACAAACGCAATGCCGATAACAGCCAGTACAACAATATCGATAGGTGCCATAGCAAGCCTCCTCTAGTTAACCACCACTTACTTTACCCCATTCTCCACCTGCCAAAAAGGGACAGGTATATTTTGGTCGGTTTTATCTGCGGAAACGCCACATCTCCCGCACCAAAAAGCCCGAGTGTCGCTGGGACACCCGGGCTCGTGGAAAGGGGCTAATCCTTATTCGGACTTAAGCGGAAACTGCGGCGGAAGCAGTGTTGGTCTCGTCCTCGTCGGTCCATGCATACTTGGGCATGGGACGGAAGATCTGGAAGAGCATCGCAACCAGCAGCACGATGGCTACAATCGTCCAAATACCAAACTGGCCCAACACAAACAGGTTGTAGAACTGGTTGATGAACAGGCCGATGACCCAAGCAAAGGCGCACTCGTAGCCGATGGCGATAGCGGTCCACTTGCCGGAATCCATCTGGTTGCGGATGGTGCCCATGGCTGCGAAGCACGGAGCGCACAGCAGGTTGAAGGCACCAAAGGCCACGCAAGCACC
The DNA here is from genome assembly GCA_019414025.1 of Collinsella sp. Classification (GTDB taxonomy): domain Bacteria; phylum Actinomycetota; class Coriobacteriia; order Coriobacteriales; family Coriobacteriaceae; genus Collinsella. Next base: position 32,033 of record DXMU01000046.1, on the reverse strand, counting down.
CATGGTGGGGAACATGCCCGCAAACGCGGTCCACAGGCTCGGGTCGGTCTCGCCAGCATCGGCGACGGAGAGCAGCGAGCCGGCGGTAGCGACGACATTCTCCTTAGCCACGAGGCCGGAGACGGTCAGCGCAGTGGTCTGCCAGGTGCTAAAGCCGAGCGGGGCGAAGATCCAAGCGACCAGGTTGCCGAGCATGGCGAGCACGGAGTAATCCATGAACTCCTCGGGGATGCCGTCCATCGCAGGCAGGAAGCCAAAGGAACCGTTGTAGCTGCCAAAGTTGGAGAGGAACCAAACGACGACGGTGGACGCGAAGATGACCGTACCGGCCTTCTTGATAAAGGCCCAGCAGCGCTCCCACACGTGCAGCGCCCAAGAACGGATCGCCGGGAAGTGGTAGGCAGGAAGCTCCATAACAAACGGCGTCGGGCGACCGGCGAAGAGCTTGGTCTTCTTGAGCATGAGGCCCGAAGCAATGACGGCAAAGACGCCCAGGAAGTAGAAGAGCGGGCTGATCCACGCGGCGGTGGTCGAAGAATCGCCGATGATGGAACCCATGAGCAGGGCGATGATCGGCAGCTTGGCACCGCAGGGAATAAACGTGGTGGTCATGACCGTCATGCGGCGGTCCTTCTCGTTCTCGATGGTCTTGGTGGCCATGACGCCGGGGACGCCGCAGCCCGAGGACACGAGCATGGGGATAAAGGACTTACCGGACAGGCCAAAGCGGCGGAACACGCGGTCCATGATGAAGGCGACGCGGGCCATGTAACCGCAGTCCTCCAAGAAAGACAGCATCACAAAGAGCAGGAACATCTGCGGGACGAAGCCCATGATGGCGCCGATGCCAGCCACGATGCCGTCGCAGACCAGCGAATCGACGAGGCCACCGTCCTCGGTACCGCCCGCCACGAGAGCGTCATGCACCGCGGTGGTGATACCCGGGACATAGGGGCCGTACTGTGCTGGGTCGACCGAGTCGGCGTTGTCGCCCGCAGCCTCAACAGCTGCGTCATAGGCGTCGCGACCCTGACCGAGCACGTACCAGCCGTCGGTGCCGAAGAGCTGGTCGTTGGTGAAGTCGGTCACCGTGCCGCCCAGGGTAGAGACGGCAATGTAGTACACGCAGAACATGATGACCACAAAGATCGGCAGGCCCAAGATACGGTTGGTAACCACACGGTCGATCTTCTCGGAGGTGCTCATCTTGGCCGGAGCCTTGGTGAGGCACTCGTCGATGATGTGGGCGATCACGCCGTAGCGCTCGCCGGTGATGATGGACTCGGCGTCGTCGTCGCAATCCTGCTCGCACTGGGCGACCAGCTGCTCGACGCGAGCGGCCTTCTCCTTAGTGAGGTTGATGAGCTTGCAGGCGTCCGCGTCGCGCTCGAACAGCTTGACGGCGTAGTAGCGACGCTTGTTGGCGGGAACGCTCGCCGGCAGATTGTTCTCGATGTGGTCCAGAACGTCCTCGATGGAGGAATCGAACTTGTGCTCCGGCACCTGGCCCTTGGAAGCAGCGGACTTCTTGACCTGCTCGAACAGCTCGTTGATGCCCTTGTTCTTAAGGGCCGAGATCATCATGACCGGGCAGCCGAGCTTCTTGGAGAGCTTGTCCGTGTCGATCTTGTCGCCGTTCTTCTCGACCAAGTCGGCCATGTTGAGGGCGACGACCACGGGCAGGCCGGTCTCGATAACCTGAAGCGCCAGGTACAGGTTGCGCTCGAGGTTGGTGGCGTCGACCACCTGGACGACGACATCGGGCTCGCCGCTCATGAGGTAATCGCGCGAGCACTGCTCCTCGGGGCTATAGGGGGAAAGCGAGTAGATGCCGGGGAGGTCCGTGATGGTAACGTTCTTGTCGCTCAGGAGCTTGGCTTCCTTTTTCTCAACCGTGACACCGGGCCAGTTGCCAACGTAGCCGTTGGCGCCGGTGATCAGGTTGAAAAGCGTGGTCTTGCCGCAGTTGGGGTTACCCGCCAGCGCGACATGGATCTGAGAATCCGCCATTCAATCCTTCTTCCTTGTGTGCCTGCGCTGCTTTCTCCGCGCGGGCTGGATAATGTGCTTCAAAGATGCTGCATTAAGTTAGAAAAACCTAACTTTATCTGCAGAAATAACCGCGCAAAGATCCCTTACTGGACCTCGACGACGGCCGCCTCCTCCTTGCGGATGGAAAGCTCGTAGCCGCGCACGTTGATCTCGACCGGATCACCGAGCGGTGCAACCTTCACGACCTTGAACGAAGTGCCCTTGATGAGGCCCAGGTCCATAAGGTGGCGGCGAAGCGCACCCTCACCGTGAAGCTTGACGATGGTAGAGCTCTCGCCCACCTTAACGTCACCCAACGTCTTCATTTACTTGTCCCCCTTTCAGTTTTTAAATGCTGCGGACTAACCGACGGTCATGATGTGCATGGCAACCTTGGAATCGATACCAAAGCGTGCGCCCAGCACCGTGACGATGATATTGGCGCCACTCGAGCTCACCACGTGAATTTCGCTGCCCTCGACAAAGCCGAGGTCCTTGAGGTGGTGCTTCATATCCTCATTGCCCTTTACACGAGACACGCGCACGGTTTCGCCCGCTTTTACCATCGAAAGCGGCATTGCCGGCATCTGCGGTCCGCAAGACATGAGTGGCTCCTAACGTCAGTTCGTCCTCAACATCGACGCGGTAAAAGTTAACCACATCTATGTTCGCTTTAGTAAACTAGCACGTGGTTAACTTTTTGGAAAGGGTCCCCATTTAGATTTCGAAAAAGTTTCCTATACGAAACAAAAAGGCGCGGCAAAGAGCTGTCCTTTGCCGCGCCCTGTCATGCTTAGAGCGAGAGGTTTCTGATCGACGTGACGCAGGAAGCCTCGTCTACGCCCGAAACGCGGAAGATGATGTCCTCGCCGCACTCGCCGTAGAGAGCCATGAGCCCCATTACATCGCGGCCGTCGGTATGGCGATCGCCGATACTGACCGATACGTTGCTACGATGCTTGGCAATGATGTCGTAAAGCAGCGCAACCGGGCGGGCATGCAGTCCCAACGGATCTTTAATCGTCTTTGTAAACTCGACCATGTCCCCTCCCGCGGCATCGCACATTCGGCCGGCAAACCCAGCCACGTGGTAGTTATTGTAGCGTTAGATGCTTGTCGAGAGCTCCTCTGAACACCTCGTGGGCAAAAAGTGGCAAATATGAGTACTGTCACCAATTTAGTAGCAGCAAAATCGAGAGCAAAGTGCCTACTTTGAGCGATTCGAAGAGGTTGAAAACCGTCAAACGCCCTTTAAAGGGGGTTAGATAAATTGATTTTGAGCCCATTTTCGCTCAGAACGGGCCGAAAAATATGACACCTCTTTTGCAACAGTACTCATATTTGGCATTTTTTGACCACGGGGTCCAAAACCATGTCCCAAAACACAAAAGGAGGGGCCTCGTAAGGCCCCTCCTTAGGAAAGGGAATCGATTTATTCCACAGCCGCAGATTAATCCTAGCCGCTACTCCATCATGTCGAGGACGGAGGGGCGAAGCTCGCTCTCGGCAGCCTCGGGATCGGTCTCGCGCAGGCGGTTGATGTAGCGGTTGTACCACATCACGGCAAGGCCCAGGAAGACAACCACGCCGCCGACGTTGTAGACCAGCGTCAGCCACAGAGGCTGATCGAGCGGAATGGTGCCGCAGATAAGCACGAAGCAGAAGACCACAAGCAGGAATGCAGCAATGGCCAGGCCAAAGGTACGCGAACCCATGCGGAAGCCACGGGGAGCAGCGTCGAAGTTCTTGCGCAGCATAAAGTAGGCAAGCAGGATCAGCAGCGGCGGGAGCAGAGCGGTGGCAGCCGTCATGTTGGTGACGATCATGAGCAGGTCGTCGAGGTTACCAGAGCCCAGGGCCGGGATAATCAGGATGGGGACGACGATAGCGAACTGCAGCCAGGCAGCGCGGGCGGGAATACCATGCTCGTTGAGCTCGACGATCTTGCTACCAAAGACACCCTTGGGGATCTCGGTGAAGAAAACCTTGATGGGAGCAGAGGTCCACATCATGAGGGAGCCCAGCGTGGCGGCAAGAAGGATCAGGCCAATGACGCGCGTGGACACTTCCATGGGAATGCCAAAGTGGGCAAAGACAGCGCCGAATACGTCGAAGATACCGGTGGAGATGGCAACGCCGCCCTCGGGAATGAACAGGTTGACCAGCAGCGAAGCGCCTGCATACAGAAGGCCGATGGTCAGGCCGGCGATAACGACGGTGCGCACGAAGGCCTTGACGCCACCCTTAAGGTCGTTAAGGAACACGCCGACAGACTCAGCGCCGCCAACGCCCTGGATGATCCAGGCAAGCGTACCGAAGAAGCCCCACATAGTTGCGAAGTTGCTCGTGTCGGGAGCCATGTTAGCGGGGGTAGGAGCCGTAGCGAACTCGACGCCGCCAAAGGCAGCAGCCAGGGACAGCAAGATGAACACGGCAGTCAGGCCGAGAGCCGCGGTCGAGCCGAAGGAGGAAATGGAACCGATCCACTTAGCGCCCTTGGTCGAAACCCACGTGGCGATAGCAAAGACGACGATCTCGATAATGGTAATCCACAGCTGCGAAAGCTCAGCATTGGCACCAAAGAACACGTAGCTCGCGTAAATGATGACATTGGGCAGTACAGACGCAAAGTAGAACAGGTTGACGAACCAGTAGCTAAATGCCGTCAGGAATGCCCAGCGACCGCCCATCGAGGTCTTGACCCAGGCGTACACGCCCGACTCGGAGTCCTTGTTAAGGCCGACGAATTCGGCGGTAACCAGGGTATAGGGGACAAAGTACAAAAGCGTAGCGAAAAAGAACGACGGCGCAGCTGCCAAGCCGATGGCCGCGTTGTTGTTGATGATGTTCTTGATACCGAACACGGCGGCGACCGTCATGCCCAGCAGAGCGAACGAACCAATCGTTCCTCGTTTTTCAGAGCTCATAAGCCCTCCCAATCATCCGTTATATCTCATCTAAAACCGTCCGGACTGCAAGCGCAATCGTGGACGGCGCACCTGCTAAGGGGAATGGGGAAAAGGGAGTCAACAAAGCCATCCCCCTTAACGGCGCGAAGCAAACGTCCAAACGGACGAATACTACTTGTTGGGGAAGGAATAACCTTCAACCGTCACGTGCAGTACCACGACGCGGGAATCCGCGACATCGGCCACGACACGGTAGGCCTCGTCAATTTCGACGACGGCAACGCCGCCGGCGGGAATCGTCATGGTCTCCCCCATACCCTCAAAGCGCTCGCGATCGTCGATATCGCTGTAAGCGCGCGTGCAGGTAAGATCCGCCTTGGAAGCCACCTCGACGGTCAGGTCGCCGTCGAGCGGAGCGAGCACGGCATGGTAGCGACGGTGACCGACCAGATCGGCGGTAGCGGCCTCGCGGGCATAGACCCACCAGTACACCAACGAGTCGCCGATGGAGTAAGCCACGTCGTGCTGCAGGTCGGCAACGCCATCGAGCGCCTGACCGGTGCGCATCCACTTCTTGACGGACTTCATCTGAGCGTCGAAATCGGCGCGCGAGTTAAAGACATGCATGACTTATGCCTCCTTAATGGGTGCCAGCGCCTGAGCCAGATCGGCAGACGTCAGCGGTCGCAGGGACACCTCAAAGCTGAAGCTCTCAAAACGGGTGCGGTAGGAATCGAGCACCTCGGAACCCCAAGAGTTCGAACCAAGGCCGAGCAGCTGGTCGTTGATATTGACCGTAACCGTGTCGCCCTTGACAAGGTCGTAGACGTGCTTGGCGTTATCGATGGCCTCGCAGCTATAGGGCCATGCCGAGAACGAGAACGGGTTGGAGGCGGCGTCAGCCGGACGCGTCACGACCAGACCGTCACCGTGGCTGGAACGCAGGGCGACCCAGCGGGTGCCCTCGCGGTTAGCGCAATCCTGAGGCATCACGTAGGGCGTGAACATGTCGTCGACCGTGGTGCGGTAATGACCGACCGGGTTGGCGCGCAGCGAGTCCGGATAGTTCTCGCCCGGGCCGTGGCCATACCACTCGACGGCACGATCGCAACCGGGGACCTCGAAGGAGATGCCGATGCGCGGGATGATATCCGAGTAATCGCCGTAGGGCTCGCCGGAAACCTTGAGGTCGACGCGACCGCTCGGAAGCACGGTGTAGACGAGCTCGACGCGCATGCCGAACGCGCGGACGGGAGGAGCGATACGCTGGCTCACGGTAACGACGACCGCATTGCCGTCCTGCTTCCAAGAAACCTTGCGGGTAGACGTCTGCATCACATCGATGAAGTTGTCCTTCCACAGGGAGTCATACTCCTGAGCGTGGTTGTCGACGAGCGGATGCCAAAAACCAACCTGGGGACCAGAGGCCATGACGTCGCGGCCGGATGCCTTCCACTCGCTCACGGTACCGTTTACCTTGCTGAAGGTCAGCTCACCGTTGAGGGAGTGGATGCGGATCTCCTGCTTGGTCTCCTCGACCGTAAGCTCAGGACGAGCGGGGGCCGCGATGGCCGGCGCCGGATGGTTGGCGATGGCAAACTGGCTTGCGCCCAGTTGGAACATCGGCTCGCACCAGGCGTGAGCCGCCATGGTGTAGGCGCGCACGGTCAGCAGGGTCTCGCCCACCGCGGCCTCGCGAATCACCAGCGGAAGCTGGACGGACTCGCCGGAGGCAACCGCACCGGGCACGAGCGTCTTGCGACAGACCACGTCGCCGTCCACCAGGGTCTCGGCCGACAGGCAGACATCCTCGAGAGTAGTAAACCAGCGCTTGTTCGTAACGGTCAGCTCGCCCGCCTTAGCATCATAGGCCATGCGAACCGGGCAGATGACCTGGCCATACTCAGTGAGACCTGGGCTCGGCTGCTGCCAGGGGAACACCATGCCATCGATGCAGAAGTTGCTGTTGTTGGGGTAATCGCCGTTGTCGCCGCCATACATATCGTAGGCAACGCCGTCCTCGGTCACGGCAGCCAGACCGTGGTCGCACCATTCCCAAATGAACTGGCCCTGGATGCAATCCCAGCAATCGAAGACCTCCTGGTACTCGGACAGACCTCCGGGACCGTTGCCCATGGAGTGACCGTACTCGCAGTTAATGCGCGGCTTGGGGAACGGATGCTCACCAAAGTCGTTCATCTGCGACACGCGGGAGTACATCGTGGAAATGACGTCAACGGTGTCGGCGTTGCGGTCCTCCTCGTAGTGGACCGGACGACCGTCGAGCTCGTGAGCCTTGGCGTACATCGCGCGGATGTTGCAGCCATAGCCGCTCTCGTTGCCCATCGACCACATAATGATGCAAGCATGGTTGCGCTCCTGCATCACCAGGCGCTCGACGCGGTCGACGTAGGCCGGCTCCCATGCCGGGTCATCGGTGACCAGGGCGATATTGCCGATATTCTCGAAGCCGTGGCTCTCCATATCGGTCTCGGCGACCAGCATGATGCCATACTCGTCGCACAGCTCGTAGAAGCGCGGGTCATTGGCATAGTGAGAGGTGCGCACCGCGTTGATATTGTGCTGCTTCATGAGCTCCAGGTCGCGGCGCATGCGATCGAGGCCCACGGCGCGGCCCTTGTGATCGTCGTGATCGTGGCGGTTGACGCCATGCATCTTAAAGTAAGTGCCGTTGAGGTAGATATGATTGCCCTCGACCGTCACCTCGGCAAGACCCTGGCGATGCAGAACGTACTCACTGACCTCGTCGCCATCGTAGACCTCAAACATCAGGTCATAAAGGAAGGGGTCCTCGGGATTCCAGAAGTGGGCATCGGTCACGCTGCACTCGGCATGGCCGTCAACGCACTCGCCCGTAGCGACCACGTTCCCGTCATCGTTGAGCGTATACACAACGCGGGTAGCGCCCTCGGCCACCGTATCGAGTGTGATCAGAGCGGTATCGCCCTCGCGGTGCGTGCGGAACCTAAAGTCGACCAGGTGCGCGGCGGGACGCTGCATAAGGTACACATCGCGGAAGATGCCCGAGGCCCACCACATGTCCTGATCCTCGATATAGCTGCCATCGCTGTACTGCAGGACCTTGACCACAAACAGGTTATCGCCCTCGACGAGCGCCTCGGTCACGTCAAACTCGGCAGACAGGCGCGAACCCTTGGTCATGCCGATAAACTGACCATTGACGTACAGCTCGCCATAGCTCTCGATGCCGTCGAAGCGAATGATCTCGCGAGCGCCGGCAGGCACGGCGGGAAGGTTGACGATGCGCTGGTAGACGCCCGTGGGGTCGTCGGAGGGAACGAACGGCTGATCCACCGGGAACGGGAAACCCTCGTCGGTGTAGGCAAGGTTGCCACAGCCATCCACCTGCCACAGATGCGGGACCTCCACGTGATCCCACTCGGGCTTGTACGTGGAGAGCTCCTCGTTGGAGACTGCCGCGGGGCCCTCAAAAAGGTGGAACTGCCACGAGCCGGACAGCTGGACAAATCCGCGCGACAGCTCGCGGCTGTACGTAGCGGCGAGATCGGCGGTCTCGTAGCCCATAAAGTACGCATGGGGTGCCAGGCGGTTCCTGTGGGTGAGCGCTTGGTTTTCCCAATCGTTAATGGCGTCCATGGTGATGCTCCTTCGTCATCGTAGTGATTCTTGTGCAACCGGTTGTACAACCGCGACACTTATGTCACCCTGAGTATCGAAACTCAGCGCAAAACAGCATTCCCAGGCGGCGGACAACGGCCGCGCCCATCTATGCCCCACCCTTGCGAGCCATGTTCAACAGCAGCTTGAACGCGAAATGCCACCAGTGGCCGGATATCATGAACGCTGTTCAGGCGCACTATAGTAAGCTGTATCCGCACCAGCCCGTATCAGTGACAACATCGACCGCATTTTCCAGGAGACGCCATGACCCAACCAGTTCGCACCGCACCTACGCTTGCCGAGGTTGCCGCAGCTGCCGGCGTGTCGCGCTCCACGGCATCGCGCGCCCTCAACGATTCGCCCCGCATTAGCGAGGAAACCAAAAAGCGCGTCCGCGCGGCGGCCAAGGAAGTCAATTTTGTCCCCAACGCTCGTGGCCGAGCGCTCGCCGTCGGGCGCACGGAAATCATCGCCGTGCTCGTGACCGAGCCCCTGAGTGAACTCTTCAGCGACCCCACCTATAGCGAGTTTTTGAGCGGCATTACCGAGGAACTTTCGGAGTCGTCCTATCTGCCCGTTATCTTGCAGGCGTCTTCTACGCATGAGCGCAACCGCGCACGCGAGCACTTTGAGCGCCGCTCGTTTGACGCCGTCATCGACGTCTCGCCCTACAAGGGCAGTGAGCTGCTCGAGGTGCTGCGTGAGCTGGGCGTACCCACCGTGTTGTGCGGCCAGCTCGAGGGCCACCCCTATCGCGATGTGTTCTCGACGGTCTACTCTGACGACGAAGAGGGCGGACGCTTTGCGGCACTCGCCATGAAGGAGCGCGGGCGCAAAGATATCGTCGCCGTGTTGGGACCGCAAGACAACCCCGCTGTTGTCGACCGCCTGCGCGGCTACCGCGCCGTCTTGGGCGAAGACCTCCCAGACGCAAACGTTATCTATACCGGCTGGAACAGCGGAGACGGCTATCAGGCCATGCACCAGATCCTCGCGCGCGAGATTGCTTTCGATGGCGTGCTCTGTGGATCGGACCGTATCGCGGCTGGCGTCATCACCGCACTCAACGAGGCAGGCCTATCCGTTCCGGCGGACGCTTCTGTCGTCGGCTTCGACGATCACGAGATTGCGACGCGCTGCGTCCCCGCACTCACGACCGTCCGCCAGCCCCTGCGCGAAGAAGGCCACATGGCCGCCAACATTGCGCTCGACATGATCAAGGGTGCCGAGCCAACCACCACCGTCATGCACATGCAGCTGATCCAGAGAGACTCACTATAAGAAACTGGGACAGGCTTTCCGCCAGACAATTGTTGCGGAAAGCCCGTCCCGTTTTGAGCGCTCATTCTGGGGCACAATTTCCGTCAGACAGCTCAACCGGAAACTGTGTCCCATTATTTGGCTGAATTCTGGGCCGCGGTTTCCCAAGGGGCCCTGTTTGGGAAACTGCGACCCGTTTTGGACGCAGATTCCGGGACGCACTTTCCGCGACGCCCGGTCATCCCATGCCCTCACAATCTCGGCGTATAAAAAACGAGGGAAGGCACACGTCCTTCCCTCGTTACGGGCAATATGTAGCTGCTCGCCTACATCAGGCGCAGGCTGACGTCCTTGAGCTGGGCGCCGGAAACGGCACTCGGAGCGCCCGACATGAGGTCGGAGCCGCTGGCCGTCTTGGGGAACGCCATGACGTCGCGGATGGAGTCGGAGCCGGTGAGCAGCATGCACACGCGGTCCAGGCCCAGAGCAAAACCGCCCATCGGGGGCGCACCAAACTTGAGGGCCTCCATGAGGAAGCCAAACTGCGACTCGGCACGCTCCTCGGTAAAGCCCAGGAGCTTGAGCATGGACATCTGCATCTCGGCGTTGTGGATACGCATGCCACCGCCGCCGGCCTCAAAGCCGTCCATGACAAAGTCGTAGGTGCAAGAACCGGCTGCCAGCGGATCGGCCTCAATCTTGGCGATGTCGGTCTCGGTCGGCAGGGTAAAGGGCTGGTGCTCGGCAGCATAGGCCTTGCGATCCTCGTCCCAATGGAACAGCGGGAAGTTGACGACCCACAGGAAGTCGTGGCCCTCGCGCTTGATCTCGAGCGCATTGGCCATGTGGGAACGCATGCCGCCCAGGATCTCGTCAGAGAGCAGGCGCGGGCCGGCGGCGAACATCACGAGGTCGCCGGGCTCGACGTCCATGCGCTCGCGCAGGGCCGCCATCTCCTCGTCCGAGAAGAACTTGACGATGGGGCTGTTGATGGAGCCATCCTCGCGGAAGGCGATCCAAGCCAAGCCCTTGGCGCCAAACGTGGAGGCCACGCCGGCGAGCTTATCGATCTTGGCACGTGCCCAGGCACCGGCGCCCTTTGCGTTGATGGCCTTGACGACGGAACCCTCCTCGTTTGCGGCGGTCGCAAAGACCTTAAACTTGGAGTTGGCAAAGATATCGGTCAGGTCGATCAGGTGCATGCCGTAGCGGGTGTCGGGCTTGTCGGAGCCATAGGTATCCATGGCCTCCCAGTAGTCCATGCGACGCAGCGGCGTGGGCATCTCGACACCCATGCGGCCGAAAGCGTCGGCCAGGACCTCCTCGAGCGCGCTCATGACATCGTTCTGGTCAACGAAGGACATCTCGATATCGACCTGGGTGAACTCGGGCTGACGGTCGGCACGCAGGTCCTCGTCGCGGAAGCACTTGGCGACCTGGTAGTAGCGCTCGACGCCACCGACCATAAGCAGCTGCTTCAGGAGCTGCGGGGACTGCGGCAGGGCGTAGAAGTTACCCGGCTGGATGCGGCTGGGAACGATGAAGTCGCGGGCGCCCTCGGGCGTGGACTTGAATAGGGAGGGCGTCTCGACTTCCATGAACTCACGGTTGTGCAGCGCCTCGCGAATAGCAAAGGTAAAGTCGGAGCGCAGCTTGAGATTGGCCATCATCTCGGGACGACGAAGGTCCAGATAGCGATAACGCAGGCGGGTGTCCTCGCTGGTCTCGATGCCATCCTCGATCTGGAACGGCGGGGTGACGGACGTGTTGAGCACCTCGGCATGATCGGTCAGGATCTCGATCTCGCCGGTCGCGAGCTTGGTGTTGGTGGTCTCCTCGCCACGAGCGCGCACGACGCCATGGATCTTGATGGGCCACTCGGGACGCATAGTCTCGGCGATCTTAAAGGCGTCGCCGTCGGAGTGCTCGGGGTCGAAGGTGAGCTGCGTAATGCCCTCGCGGTCGCGAAGGTCGCAGAAGATAAGGCCGCCGTGGTCGCGGCGACGGCTCACCCAACCGGTGAGGGTGACCTCTTCGCCCACGTTCTCGCGGCGAAGCTCGCCGCAGGTACGGGTGTGCATGGAATGCTCGTCGATGGGACGGGTCTGGCTCATACCAGTGATCCTCCTTTATGGATCTGTGCCGCCCCGTGTCGTTCCGGGCGGCGTCGTACAGATTTGCCCAGCCTGCGTAAACCGCGCAGCCGGACATGGCGTTCTATCTTATCGCACCCACGTCGATGTGCCGCGAAAAACTAACTCCTGCCCAAAGACTTGACGGAGACGAAACAATTGACGCACCGCGGCCGTCGCCGAGGCGCGCCGCGTGCGACAATGTGCCCCAATACAACTGTACTTGGAAAGGCCCGCCATGACTGCACGCCTCATCGTTATGGATATCGACTCCACGCTCATCAACCAGGAGGTCATCGACCTGTTGGGCGAGGAGGCCGGCGTGGGCGAGCAAGTGGCGCAGATCACTGAGCACGCCATGCGCGGCGAGCTTGACTTTAAGCAGGCGCTCGAGGAGCGCGTGGGGCTGCTTGCCGGCTTGGACGAGAGCGTGTTCGAGCGCACCTTTGAGCGCGTGACATTTACCCCCGGCGCGTTGGAGCTTGTGCGCTCGGCGCACAGCAAGGGCTGGAAGGTCGGCGTGGTGAGCGGCGGTTTCCACGAGGTCGCTGACAAGATCGTGGCTGCCGCGGGTATCGACTTCTGCCTGGCCAATCGTCTGGAGGTCGTGGACGGCAAGCTCACCGGTAAGTTGGCTGCCGACATTGTGACCAAGGAGTCCAAGCTCATCCAGCTGCTGGACTGGGCAGTTGAGTGCGGCGTCGATATGGCCCACACCGTCGCGATCGGCGACGGTGCCAACGACATCCCCATGATTCAGGCCGCGGGCACGGGCATCGCGTTTTGTGCCAAGCCCAAGACGCGCGAGGCCGCCCCGTTTGCCATCGACGAGCGCAATCTGATGCTCGCCATGGACATCATCCTGCGCGACTAGCCAATCCGTCTAGCAATTGAATCAGTCTGTCCTATAGTTTCCGAACAATTCTGTCTTAGTGTTCGGAAACATACCCTTTGAGTGCTAAACTTTGCGCCGTCGAAGGGAACATATATGGATAAGCGAAATCTAGAGCAATTGCTGAGCGATGTTGCCGGCGGAGCAGTCACCCCTGCCGACGCCCTCACGCGCATCCAGACGGCTCCGACCGCCGATTTGGGCTTTGCGCAGCTCGACCTTTCGCGCGGGGTGCGCCAGGGAGCCGGCGAAGTTGTCTACGGTGCCGGTAAAACCGCCGAGCAAATTGCCGCCATTATCAAAGCATTACTCGATGCCGGCCAGGAGCGTATCCTGGTCACGCGCCTGGACGACGAAAAGGCAGCCTGCACCTCGGAGCTCCTCGGCAACGGCATCGACCTGGGATATGTCCCGGACGCCCAGCTCGCCCTGGTGGGTGGCAAGCCCTCCCCCAACGGCAACGGACGCATCGTCGTCGCCTGCGCCGGCACGAGCGACCTGCCCGTTGCCGAGGAAGCCGCGTTGACGGCCGAGTTCTACGGCAACGAGGTCGATCGCCTCTACGACGTGGGTGTCGCCGGCCTGCACCGCCTGCTCGCTCATGCTGAGGAACTTGCCCAGGCGCAGGTGGTCATCGCCATCGCCGGCATGGAAGGCGCCCTGGCGAGCGTCATCGGAGGCCTTGTGAGCTGTCCGGTCATCGCCGTCCCCACCAGCGTGGGCTATGGCGCGAACTTTGGCGGCGTAGCCGCGCTGCTCGCCATGCTCAACTCCTGCGCCAGCGGCGTTTCGGTCGTCAATATCGATAACGGCTTTGGTGCCGCCTACCAGGCAAGTCTTATCAATCATCTGAGCGCCGGCACGTCCTGCGCCCGCTAAGGAGCATTTCATGTCCAACCATCACCACACGCTTATCATCGACGGCACCTCGGGCATCAGCGGCGATATGACCGTCGCGGCCCTGCTCGACCTGGGCGCCAGCGAGAAGCATCTGCGCGAGCAGCTCGCCACGCTGCCGGTCGACGGCTTTGAGATTGCCGTTACACGCGCAAACAAGCATGGCATCGACGCCTGCGACTTTGACGTTCAGCTGGCAGAGGAGCTCGAGAACCACGACCACGACATGGCCTGGCTCTACGGCAACGAAGCGCCTGCCGAGCACACTCACGAGCATGAGCACCACCATCATGATCATGGCGAGCATGAACACGAGCACTGCCACGAGCATGACCATGAGGCCCACGGTCATGGCCACGAGGGTCACCATCACGCCCACCACCATCACCACCGTTCTTTGGCGGACGTCACCGCCATCATCGATGGCTCGCAGCTAAGCGATGGCGCCAAGCGTCGCGCGCTCGCCATCTTTACCGCGCTCGCCGCCGCCGAGGCCAAGGCCCACGGCAAAACGCCCGAGACCGTCATGTTCCACGAGGTGGGCGCCGTCGACTCCATCGTCGACGTCTGCTCTGTCGCCATCTGCCTCGATGACCTGAGTATTGAGGACATCGTGGTCGAGTCGCTCTCCGAGGGTCACGGCACCATCCACTGTGCCCACGGCCTTATGCCCATCCCCGTCCCCGCTGTCGTCAACCTGTGCCAGGCGGGCAATATCGCCCTCACGCCCGCGCCGGTCGCCGGCGAGCTCGTGACGCCCACGGGCGCCGCCATCGTTGCCGCACTGCGCACGTCCGAGCACCTGCCGGCCCGCTACCGCATCGAGGCCGTCGGCTACGGCGCCGGTAAGCGCCCCTACGAGGGTTGCTCCGGCACGCTCCGCTGCCTGTTCGTTCACGCGGACGCATAGTCATGGATGCCCGCAAGGAAAAAAGCCGCGCCGCCATCGTTGCAGCATTCTCCGAGCTCCTTCGCGAGGAGGACTACGGCAAGATCACCGTCGGCGACATCATCGCTCGCGCCCATGTGGGTCGGGCCACGTTCTACGGCCTCTTCAAGAGCAAAGATGACCTATTGTCCGAGCTCGTGAGCGACATCTGCACCCACGCCCTCGATGACGATGGCACACCGCTCGACGACCCACTCGTGCAGGTCGAGCATATTCTCAACAATCTATGGGAACGTCGCCAGGGCGTCCGAGCGCTGGTAGCCGGCGCCGGCTCACGCGTCTTCGCCGACAGCCTCCGCAAGACCATCATGTCGCGCGCAGCCGAAACCGTCCCTACCGACCCAAACGGCCCCGCCGCTACCATGGACCGAAGCTTCCTACTACACCACATAGCCTCAAGCTTCGTAGGAATGGTCCAATGGTGGGCCTGGCACAACTTCCAAGCCCCAAAAGAGGACGTAGCCAAAGACTACCTATCAGCCATTAAGCCCCTCTTCAACTAAGTAAGAAGCTCATCCCAAAGCATCGCCCCACCCCAAGGCGCCACGCATCCCAAAGTGTCACTCGCACCTCAAAGCGCCTAGCAACAAAGTGCCCACCACATCCAAATTCAGATATATATGTTGGTTGCTTGTTCGAACGCAACTGGATTCCCGCAGGGTCCGGCATAGGTTAACTTTCCGCCGCACTCCGCAGGACGCAAGAAGCTCCCGCCGCACGAAGTGCGCAGCGGGAGCTTCTTGCATGTCCGAGGACGCGGCGGAAAGTTAACCTATGCCGGACCCGGGCGTTATATCAATTGTCTTGGACTAGAACATGCCCAAGAAACCATGCACAAACAGCGCGGCCACAGCAGCACCGACAAACGGCGCGATACCAGGAACAAGCAGACCATACTTCCAGTTGTTGTCAGCCTTGTTCTTGATCGGCAGCACCTGATAGGCCATGCGAGGACCAAGGTCACGAGCCTGGTTCATGGCGAAGCCGGTGATGCCGCCCATGCCCATGCCAACAGCCCAAACGATCAGACCGACGCAGATGGCGAGCATCAGAACGTTCTCGCCGGCGCGGCTAGCGGCAGCAAGGATGGCACTGATGAACACAAAGGTGCAGATAGCCTCGCAGAAGAAGTTGCGGGCATAGTTCGTACCCTCGGTGGTGGGGTTGGTCGAGAAGATGTTGCGCTGGGCAATGGGGTCGACGACGCCCTCGGAAGCCTTGAACTCATCGGCATACATAAACCAAGCGATCACGGCACCCACAAAGCCGCCGAGCATATCGGCAATCATGAAGGGGATGCAGCTGCTCCACGGCACCAAGCCGACGATGCACTGGGCAAGCACCATAGCCGGGTTCATGCACACGGCGCCGCCAAAGACAAACAGGCAGACCGAGATGCCAAAAGACCAGGTGGTGATGGCAAACATGTGGCCCGAGCCCTGATACTTGGTGCCCTTGAGCACCGTATCGCAGTGCACGCCCACGCCAAAGATGATCATGAGGGCAGTTGCGCCGAATTCGCAGAGGAGTTTGGTAAGCATAAAACCTTATCTTTCTTGTCGGTTATAAACGATTCGTTTAAGCCGCGCACTAGTGCTGTGCGACGACAACACCCAGGCCATCGGGGATGACGGCCACCTTGGCGTCGGCACCCTTCATCTCAAAGGCGAGCTTGAGCGCCTCCTCGAGGGTGTTAACCGGCGTCATGTGCATATCCTTGAGCATCTGGTGATCGCACAGGTCGGTGACCATGATCACAGGGTGATGCGCCAGGATGCGGGCGAAAATCTGGCTCGTCCACTGGTCGGGCAGGGTCTCGTCCTTAGGACGGTCGATGCAGGCGCGCTCAAACTCTGCCGGATCGTTGTCGGCGATGTTGTGATAGAAGCCCTCGCCACCGTGACCGTCGGCACAACCGGCGACATCGATGATCACGCCGCCCTCGGGAAGCGTGGCCTCGGCAGCGCACATGCCCTTCACGGCCTGGTAGATGTTCTGGTCGAGCGGGTAACCACCGTTGGTGGTGATGGCAATCTCGCATTCGACGGGCTCAACGCCGGCAAGACTTTTCACGAACTCGCAGCCGGCCTCGTGCGCCTTGTGGATGTCGCCGGCAAAGGAGCCGATGACCTCGTGCTTGCCGTTAAGCACCACGTTAAGCACAAAGGCGAGGTGGGCCATCTCAGCGGCGGCAAACATGTCCTCGCTCACGTGGTTGTGGCACAGGTTGCCGGCACGCGAGTGGGAATCATTCACAAACTGACCGTTGTGGTTGTACATGATGGTCTTGTAGCTGGCAATGCCAGGCAGGACGGACTTGCGGCTACCAGAGAAACCGGCAAAGAAGTGCGGCTCAATAAAGCCCTCGGCAAGCAGCAGATCGCAATCGGCAGCGATCTTGTTGATGATGCACTCGCCACCAGAAGGCAGGGTACCGATCTTTTTCATCATGCTGTCGTCAGTCGCGACGTGCATAACGATTTCCTCGTTGGCAACGATCTCCTCGCCATACTTATTGACGAGCTCCTCGTGCGTCGACGGACGGTGCATACCCGTAGCAACCAAAATACGCACGCGAGCCTCGGGCGCAGCGGAATGGATGTGATGCAGCAGAATAGGCATCGTCACACGCGAGGGAACGGGACGCGTATGATCGGAGCTAATGATGACAATATCCTTCTTGCCAGCACAAAGCTCCTCGAGCGAAGGCGAGCCATAAGGGTTGGCAAGCGACTCCTCTACCAGCTCTTCCTGCGATTTCGTAGTCTTAAACTCGTTTTGGTGACCTTCCATCACACCCGCGAAGTTCTTATCCTCGAGTTCCAGATGCAACGTCTTGTGGTCAAACGGCAGTTCACATTCAAACAATGACGAGCGCCCTCTTCCTTTCAACTGACACACTAGTCAAACCGTTGGAAGGATACGCCGCTCACCGAAAAACACCACCGTCCACCGACTCATTAACACAACGTTCATATTTGACCCACAACAAAACAACCGCGATCCCAAACGGAACCGCGGCCGCTACAGTCGTAAGTCGAGAAGCGCCACATGCATCTCAATCCCGATCGATAAGACGCGTGGCGCGAAGCGCCAAACGCGCCGCCGGGACAAACCCCATCCAAAACGCGCGAAGCGCACCATTATTCCCCCAGCCAGTAATCCGCCGAAGACCGGACATCGCAGGGGCCGCCGTATGTTTGCTTTCCTGCGCACTCCGCAGGACGCAAGAAGCCCTCGCCGCACGAAGTGCGCAGCGAGGGCTTCTTGCATGTCCGAGGACGCGCCGGAAAGCAAACATACGGCGGCCCCGGACAGCGACTACAGGGCTATCGATTACCCCGTGTTTTGCAATCCTGCCGAGACGCCGGTCACAGTCGAAAGAATCAGGCTCATGTACTCGGCCTTCTTCTCCTCGGCCATCTCGTCCTGGTTCATACGCACCTCGCGAAGGGCGCGGACCTGTGCGATGGACAGGGCGTCGACATAGGGGTTGCGCACGCGGACAGCGCAGCCGAGCACGCGGCGGCGCTGTAGCGGCCACTCGTCACCGACGATGGCAAGGACCCACTTACGGGTGAGCTGCATCTCGGTGAAGACCTTCTCGGACAGATCCTGGCGATCGCCCAGGTGCAGATACATCTTGGCAATGCGCTGGTCGGTCTTGGCGATCGACATCTCGATGTTGTCGATAAAGGTGCGGAAGAACGGCCACTCCTGGTAGGCAGCCTTGAGCTGATCAAGGTCGCCAAGCTGCTCGCAGGCGGTGCCCAGGCCGTACCAAGCGGCTAGATTGATGCGCGCCTGGCTCCAGCTAAAGATCCACGGAATGGTACGCAGGTCGTCGAGCGACTTGGCGCCCAGACCGCGCTTGGCCGGGCGCGAGCCGATCGGCAGCAGACCGACCTCGGTCAGCGGCGTCACGGTCGAGAACCACGGTGTAAAGTCCTCGGTGTTCAGCAGGTCCAGATAGCGCTCATGGCTTACTGCGTTGAGCTTCTCCGCCATATCCCAGAACTTCTGCGTGGTCTCGGTGTTAGTCTTCTCGACACTCGGGGCCGACTGCAAAAGCGTTGCGGCGGCAACGGACTCAACATGGCGCTGTGCCAGCGTGCGGTTGCCGTAACGGGCAAAGATGACCTCGCCCTGCTCGGTGAGCTTAAAGAAGCAGTTGACCGAACCCTTGGGCTGCGCCAGCACGGCCTTGTTGGCCGGGCCGCCGCCACGGCCCACGGCACCGCCGCGACCGTGCATGAGCACCAAGTCGATATCGTTTTTCTCGGCCCACTTGGCAATGCGCTCCTGCGCGGAGTGCAGCGCGAGCATGGCCGTGGTAGGACCGGCATCCTTGGAGGAGTCGGAATAGCCCAGCATGACCTCCATGCGGCGGTTGGTCTGGGCAAGGCGCTTTTGCACCACGGGCAGCGTAAGCATCTGGTCGAGCACGTCGACGCAGCCCTCGAGGTCCTCGAGCTGCTCGAACAGCGGGATCACGTCGAGCTCGGGGACATCCTCCTCGTGTGCAAAGGACAGGTGGGCAAGCTCAAAGACGTCGGCCACATGCTGGGCGCTCTTGGTAAACGAGATGATGTAGCGGTGCGCCATCTTCTTGCCGTAGCGCTTCTGGATGGAGCCGATAGCACGGAAGGTATCGATGACCTCACGTGTCATGGGCTGCAGGTCGCCATGGATACCGTTCTCGTGGATATCCTTGAGGGCGCGGGCGTGCACCACAGAGTGCTGACGGAACTCCATCTCGACCATGTGGAAGCCGAAGGACTCGACCTGCCAGATGATGGTCTGGACCGGGCCGTAGGCAGCACGGACGGCACCGCAGGCGGCCAGCGAGCGCTGGACGACGCGCAGGTCCTCCAGGAACTCATCGGCGCTGTGGTACATGGTGTCGGTGATGCGACGCACGGTGGCGTTCAGACGGTCGGCCATGACGAGCATGACGGCGCGATGCGGCTCGTGCTCGGAGATCAGCTCGGCGCGTGCCGTGTACTGGGTGCTCATCTCGACCTGATGGTTCCACAGGTTGATGAGCTCGGCAGACGGCTTGCTGTAGGTGGCCTCGAGCGTGAGGTTGCGGCCGATGCGGCGGCACTTGTCCTCGAGCTTGAGCACCATATGGGTGAAATACTTGGCGGCGACCTCACGGCTTACCTTGGCGGTGACGTTGGGGTTACCGTCGCGGTCGGAGCCGATCCAGCTGCCGGGATGGAAGAATGCCGGGCACAGCGGCGGCACGGTACCGGCCTTGTCGCCCAGCACCCAGTCGTCAAAACGACGATAGATGACGGGGATAACGTCGAACAGCGTGTTATCGAAGATGTCGATGATGGTATCGGCTTCCTCGACCGGCGTGGGCTTCTTGAGCGCGATGGGGCTCGTACGCACCAGGGCGTCGATCTCCTGTAGCATATGGCGCTCGTTCTCCACCAGGTCGGAGCCGCCCAGACGCGGACGCTCCTCCAGCAGGTTGGAGATACGGCGAATCTTGCCCTCGACGGCCTTGCGACGGGCTTCGGTGGGATGTGCTGTAAAGACAGGGTGGAACTCAAGCTTGCCGAGCAGCTCGTTAGCACCCTCGACACCCATCTCGTTTACCAACTGGTGATAGGCGACGGTGAGTTCGTTGGCGGGATCGACCTCGGTATCGGTCGACGCACCGGCCTCGCGCTCGCGCAGCTGCGCCACGCGGTAGTTCTCCTCCGACAGGTTTGCCAGATGGAAGAAGCTCGTAAAGGCGCGGACAATAACCTGCTGCTTATCGAGCGGCAGGCTGTCAATCAGATCGACGACCTCACGAAACGCCACAGCAGTAGGCTCGTCGGCGGTGGGCACGCCCTGCTCGTCGACGGACTCGTCGGCAGCACGGGCGCCGGGGTTTCCGGCATTGGCCACAATCTCGGCCGACAGGATCTTGTCGAACAGGTCCGCGATCTCAGGATCATACTCGCTAAGCACACGACGCTCCAGGCGCAGGAACAGCGCCAGATTGTCGCGCAGCTCCTCGGGGATCTCGATCTCGGCGAGACGCTCCCTGGACTCGGCATTCGAGCCGATTCGGTTAACGAGGCGGTTGACCACGGCAGCGACGCGCGCCGCGGCTTCGGGTACAGACTGGTTGCTTAGGTTCTCAGCCACGTTTCCTCCCATTCCTCCTTCTATGCACGTAACATGCGGTATTCATTATAGGCGCTTGGGAAATACTTTCGACACTGATTGCGCTTTACCACACAAAAGTATTTTCTGCATTGCAAGGGTTTTTGCCCTAAATGGTCGTATTTCTCGGTGGACGGCATACACAAACGGGGGCATTCCGCATAAATGCGAAACACCCCCGTAACAATCGCTCGCAATGGACGGGACACTCAAGCGGGTCCGCAGCTCAAAAAGATGCGCTACAGGCGCTCGCGAACCGCCTCGACCACGTTGGCCAGATCGACGAGAACCTCGTCATGGCTCTGCATGTCGCGTACCTTGACCTTGCCGGCGGCAAGCTCGTCGCCACCCAGGACCAGGATGAGCTTAGCGCCCACCTTGTCGGCCTGCTTAAACTGAGCCTTGAGCGAACGGCCCTGATAGTCTGCCTCGGTCACGATGCCCGCGGCGCGAAGCTCCTGCGTAATGACAAAGACGTTCTGGCGCAGCTCCTTGCCGGCGTTGGCGACATAGACGCACGGGACCTCATCGGCACCCAAATCGCTGCCAAAGGCCTGCAGGGCCAGCAGGGCGCGCTCAAAACCGACGGCAAAGCCGACGCCCGCCGTGGGCTTGCCACCCTCGAGCTCGACCAGGCCGTCGTAGCGGCCGCCGCCACCGATGGAGCCGACGCCGGCACCGGGAGCCTCGACCTCAAAGACGGTGCGGGTGTAGTAGTCCAGACCACGCACCAGTGTGGGATCCTCGACATACTCGATACCGGCGGCATCCAGATAGCGCTTGACCTGCTCGTAGTGCTCGCGGCACTCGTCGCACAGGTTGTCGCCCATCAGCGGCGCGTCGGCCATGATCTCGCGGCAGTGGTCGTTCTTGCAGTCGAAGGCACGCAGCGGGTTGAGCTCGGCGCGCTCGCGGCACTCATCGCACATCTCGTCAGCGTGATCGAGGATAAACTGCTTGACCTGCTCGCGGTAAGCCGGACGGCACTGAGCGTCGCCCATCGAGTTAATGAGCAGACGGAGCTTGGAAAGATCGAAGCCCAGGCGCTTGTAGAACTCCATGAGCATGATGATGCACTCGGCGTCTGCCGCCGGATCGGGAGCGCCGAGCCACTCGATACCCACCTGGTGGAACTGACGCAGGCGGCCCTTCTGGGGACGCTCGCCGCGGAACATGGCCTCGGCGTAGTAAGCCTTAAACGGCGTGGAGCCCTGGGGCACCAGGTTGTTCTCCACGACGGCGCGCACCACACCGGCCGTGCCCTCGGGACGAAGCGCCAGGCGCTGCTTGGGCTTGAGTTTTGTGTCGGTGCCCTCGGTAAAGACGCGCTCCAGGTTGGCGCCGCTAAAGACGCGGAACATCTCCTTGCGAACGACGTCGGTCGACTGGCCGATGCCGTGGACAAAGACGTCCACCTGCTCGATCGCGGGCGTCTCGATGGGCTTAAAGCCAAACGGCTCGAACACGCCGGCCGCAATCTGCTGCATCTTTTGCCAGGCGCGCATCTCGGCGCCGATAAGGTCGCGGGTTCCCTCCGCCTTCTGTGCCTGCATGGGCAAACACCTTTCTTTTGTATCGCGTCATAGGTAGTGGACATTATACGGCACAAAGCAGCAACGCGGCGGCGCGTCTGACCGAACGAGGGGATGGGGGCTCGTTCGGCCAGACGCGCCGCCGCAGTTTGTGATCCCTTTTCCTCCGTCCCCTTCGGATTACGTGATCCCTTGGGGACGGAGGAAAAGGGATCATTTCGTAGACCCGTGGCTGCCCTGGAAACCGAATGACAGTACGAGCATCCATTCGGCTTCCAGGGCAGCCACGGGCAGAACAGGCAAACAGGAATAGGCGGCGACCCGCTACTCCCCCGCCACGCTTGCGCGCAGCTTGGCGGCGATGGGCTCGGATGCCAGCAGGAACACGAGCATGACCACGGAGCACGCCAGGCACACAATCCAGGTGCTCGCAAAGGAGCCCGTGGCATCGAACAGCACGCCCGAGACAATGGCGCCCACGGTGCCGCCGACCATCTCGAGCGAGGTAATGGTGCCCGTGACCTTACCCAGGTCGGCCATGCCAAACTGCTTGGACGCGGCGATGGTAGGCGTGATGGTGCCCATGCACGTTCCAACACCAAAGCTCACAGCGGCGACAATAGGACCGAGGTCCGTCGTCGGGAAACACAGCGCCACGCAGGCGATAATGCACGCAACGGAGCCAAGGATATTGCCAAAGCGCAGGCCAAAGCGGTCATAGATCGCACCGAGCGAAATCTTGGCAATAACGACGGTGACCATGTAGGCCGAAAGTACGGTACCCGCCCACATGGGATCGTGGCCGCCCGTGACAATCTTGGCACCGTTGACGGTAACACTCGTCATGTTGGTAACCTGGTTGGGCAGGATGGCGCCATTGACCAAGCCCATAAAGAGGAAGGCGACGACAAGCAGCCAAAATGCCGGGCTCTTCTTGATACGAGACCAGCCGACGCTAACCTCGGGGGCTGCCTTCTCGTTCTTATCACCCGTGGCAGAAGCAGACGGGTCGCCTGGATTCTCGCCGAGCGGCTTAAGACCGATCTCGGAAGGCTTGGTGCGGAAGGAATAGGCCGTGATGGGCAGCGCCGCCACCATGCAGATAGCCGCGAGCACCAGGAAGGCGGAACGCCAGCCAACGCTCACGATGAGCGAGCTCACGATGGGAGACAGAATAGCGCCGCCAAAGCCCGAGCCCGAAAGTGCGATGGAGATGGCAAGGCCTCGCTTGGCCGTAAACCAGTTGGCGGTCACTAGGCTGATGAGCAGGCGGGTCGAGGCGACGGCAAAGCAGCCCGAGACGGCAAAGAGCACGTAGACCTGCCACAGCTCACCGACAAAGCTCATGCCGGCAAGAACGGCAGAGGTGGCGATTACAGTGAGGGAGCCCAAAACGCGGCCGCTTACTTTATCGGCGACATGGCCAATGACAAGCGAGCCGATAACGCTCACCACGGTGGAGATAGCGTTGGAGATGTTGTACTGCGCAAGCGTGATGCCCAGGTCGCTTACGATGAGCGGCTGAAACAGGCTCATGCAGTTAACGAAAATCGTGTAGCACGTGGCCATGATCACAAAGCCGGAGGCCACCACGAGCCAGCCGGGGAAAAATTTACGTTGCTGGGACATACTGTTCCTTTTTTAAACAAACGAGTAGCAAGATTGGGTGCTACCGATGATCGGCGATATAGCCCAAAGCGACGGCGGTATAGGCCGCGGCACCGAGCGGCAGCTCGGCATCGTTAAAACGTGCCTTGGGATGGTGCTGGGCAAAGTGTTCGTCCGTGTCGGTTACGGCCGCGCCCACGGTAAAGTACGCACTTGGGATCTTGCTCGAGATAAGCGCGAAGTCCTCACTCGCCATGGCATGGAAAAGCGGCAAGAAAGCCGTCTTGGGCAGCACTGCGCCCACGTAGCCAAGCGACGCCTGAGTCATATCGCTGTCGAGTACAAGCGGCGGAACATCCGAAAGCGTCTCGATGGTCGCCGGCGTACGATAGGTCGTAGCAACGCCGTTAACGACCTCCGCGATGCGGGTCTTTAGGTGAGCCATGAGCTCAACATCAAAGCCGCGCAGCGTTCCCTCGAGCACGCAGGTGTCGGGGATGACGTTGGCCGCCAAGCCGCCGGCGAACTTACCAACGGTAAGTGCGACTTCCTTGGCCGCCGGCACCTCGCGGGAGATGAGCTCCTGGAGCGCCAGGTGCACATGGACGCCGGCCGTAATGGGGTCGATGCAGATCTCGGGGCTGGAACCGTGGCCGCCCTTGCCCTGGAGCGTGATGCGGAAACCGTACACGCCCGAGAGCGCCGGGCTGCCGTAGAGCACCAGGCCAAGCGGCGACTGGCTGTTGACATGCATGGCGAAGGCCGCCTGAGGGCGCGGGTTCTGCAGCAGACCGTCGGCGATGGCGGCGCGGGCACCCTCAAAGGTTTCCTCGCCCGGCTGGAACAGCAACTTAACCGTAGCGTTGGCATCAACAAGCTCTGCCTCGCGCGCTTTGAGCATACGAGCCGCACCAAGCAGCGCCGTCGCGTGCATATCGTGACCGCAAGCGTGCATGCAGCCGTTGGTGGATGCAAAGGGCTCGCCGGATTCCTCGGCAACGGGCAGGGCGTCCATGTCGCCACGCAGCATGATGACCGTACCGGCCTGCTCATTCGTGCAGATGCCATTGCCTTGGGCCGCGGCGGCACCGGCGCCGACAAGGCCCACAACGCAGGAACCATCGACGAGCGTAGCAAATGGGATGTCCATCTCGGTCAGGCGCGCTTGGATATACGTAGAGGTCTGCGGGAGGCTATTACCCAGCTCGGGCATCTGATGTAAATCGTGTCGCCACGCAGCGAGCTCGTCTGCAAAAGCCTGAGCTTCTGCAACAAGACCGTCACCGATAGCGGTCTGCGCCGCCGCGGTGGCCTTGGGCGCTGATTGCGGTTGAAGATCGGACAGTGCTGGTGCCATAGATGCCCTCCAGTAACGTTTTTGCAGCAAGCACTTTGATAGCGTAAAGTGCAAGGTACTACTTTAAGGGCGACGCATAAAAAATGCCGCCCTGGGAGGGCGGCGCAACAAGTTGTTTACAATTGCGGGTGTGATTTTCGGCGCAAGAAATCGAAATGCGTCTCGCTCAAGATAATCGAAAGAAAGATGAGCGCGAAGCCGGCGAGCAGGCGCGAGGTGAGCGCCTCCCCCATCAGCAGCACCGAGAACAGCACGCCCGAAGGCGACTCCATCGAAAGGAGCAGTGAGCCCGTCGAGGCCGAGACATGCGCCAAGCCGACGTTTTGGATGAGCAGAGCCGCGCATGTGCAACCAACCGAGAGAAACGCCATCGCGCTGATAAAGCTCGGCGTCCACACGGACAGAGGCGCTTGGGTCTCGAATAGCAGCGACGTTGCCAGGCTCAGCACGCCGTTGCCCACAAACATCCAAAACGTGATGACGTTGATGTCCATTTTGCGACCGTACTTGGCAGTCACCGCCATCTGGATGGCGAAAAAGACCGCACCCGCCAGCGTAATGACATCACCGATGTTGAATTCAACGCTATCGAGCGCCACCAAGCCAATGCCCGCCAAGCACAGCAGCGCCGCGCCCAGGTTATAGCGGGTGAGTTTTTCGCCGCTCAGAAAATAGCTCGCGAACGGCACAACGATGCAATACGTGCCCGTCAAAAAAGCATTCTTGCCCGCCGTGGTGTGCGCCAGACCGACTGTCTGCAGGGCGTAGGCGGCCCACATAAGTGCGCCCATGCCAAGTCCGACGATAAGGTTGCGGGCGTTGAGGTGCGCGATGATGCGCTTGTGGAAGATGAAAAACATGACCAACGCCGCAGGCAGAAAGCGCAAGTAGAGCAGTTCGAACACCGGAATGGTGTCGAGCGCGTCCTTCATGGTCGTAAAGGAGTAGCCCCAGACGACTGCCACCGAAAGCAGCAGGACTTTCCAGAACAGCGGCGAGCGAGCGCCGGCGCCGCGGGAGGTGCCGCCCGCGCCCAGGTCCTCGCGAGCAACAGGGCTATCGGGCATCATTTCGATATTGTCAGTGGCATGCTGGGCCATAGGGCATCCTCGCGCTCAATCTGGGCGTGGTGTCCGCACGCGCATGGCTGCGTGCCGCCTCATGGTCAAATAAAAGCAGGGCGCACCGGACCCCCGGCACGCCCCGCTACTGTAGCAACAACCAAGCAGCCCGTGCAATTCACTACGCTAAAGCATCGGGTTGGAAGATCTCGATGTTCCGACGGCGTTTACGTTGCTGAACTAAATCAATTTGGTTGACTCCAGTTTTTCGATGATCCAGTCGTTGGCTTTGATGACCGGGCGGCGGAAGACGACGCCCAGTGCCAGCGACGGAATCAGATAGCTCGCCAGAATGCCTAGCTCAATCCAGTACTCCATGTGGTACGCACCGGCCATGGCGGCATGCATGGCGTTGATGCCGTGGGTGAACGGCAGGAACGGATAGATCGCCTGGAACACGGGGCCGGTCATCTCGATGGGGAACGTGCCGCCCGAACCGCCGACCTGCATGACCAGCAGCACGACGGCGAGCGCCTTGCCGATATCGCCAAACGAAACCGTAAGCGTGTAGACGATATTGGAGAACACGAGACTCGCGACCCAGCCCGCCAGCACAAACTGCAGCGGGTCGTCGCACTGGATGCCAAAGAACAGGATGTCGCCCGCACACACGAGCGTTGCCTGCAGCAGGGCCAGACCGCCAAAGAACAGGTAGCGGCCCAGGTAGATCTCGTGCAGGCGCACGGGGATGAGCTCGTTGATAAGCTCATCGTCAACCGAGACCTTCATCATGGCCGCCAGCACAATCGAGCCCACCCAGAGCGACAGAATCGTGTAGAACGGTGCCATGGCCGAACCGTAGTTGCGGATCGGATAGACCGGCTTGCGATCGAGCGCGACGGGGCCGGAAAGCGACACGGCCAGACCCTCGGGATCATTGCCGATCATCGTCTTGATCGTAGCGAGGTCATCCGACATCAAGGCGCCGTCGAGCTCGTCCTTAAACGCACTGATCTTGTCCGACGCCTCGCCCAGCTGATCAGAAGCCTTGTTGACCAGCTTTGCAGCCTTGGAGAGGCCCTTTGCCAGCGAACCGGATGCGTCGGTCAGGCCAGCAACAGCACTATCCAGATCGTTCGAAATACCGTTCAGCGAATCCAAAACGCCCGAGATGGTCTTCTTGAGCTCCTTTGCCTTGGCCGAAAACGTAGAGTCGTAGTCAGTCTTGGCGCCCGAGATACCAGCCTTGGCATCCGCGATTGCCTGATCGACCTCGGCACGCGACTTATTAACCTCTGCCATGCTGTCAGAGAGAGACTTCGCGGTGGCCGTCAAGTCCTTGGCGTTGTTGCGATACTCCACAGCAATCCTGCTCAGCGATGTTGCCACAGACTTGAGGCTGTCCTGGAGTTTTTCGTCAGTCACCTGATCGGCAAAGCTGCGGAGCTGGTCGGCCGTGGCGTCGATATCGTCGGCACGCGTGTTGAGCGCCGCCGCGGCATCGTTGAGCTGGGACACTGTAAGGTCGACATGTTGATTCGCGGCATCAAATGCCTTCGCAAGCTCGGCGGACACGTTGTCAAACGAGCCCGCGCTTCCGTCAATCGCGGCATTGATGGCGTCGTTGGCGTCCTTCAGCGCTTCCTTGGAATCGCTAATACCGCTCTTGACATGCTCCATCAGCTGCTTCGTTGACTCATCGACCGTGCCCGTCTGCTTGAGCATGCCGCTCGCCGACGTCAGCGAATCGGACGTGGAGCTCAAAATGCCCGCAAGCGACGTTGCGCTGGCCTGAACGTCCTGCAGGTCCTGGACCGAATCGCCGAGCGTCGAGGACAGGTTGGCGATAAAGTTGCTGACCTGGTCGGTGCTCATGTAATCGAGCAGGCTGGACACCGTCTTAAGACCGATGCTCGTAATGGTCTCGGTAAAAGTTTTGTTAACCTGGCTCTGGACGGCGCTCGAACCCTTCTCGGTCACGATCTGCGCAATGGCGTTGGCCTTCTGATTCTCGTAGAACTCGATATCGGCATGCTTCACGTCGGTCGAGAAAAGCGTCATCATGTCAGCGCTAAACGTTTTGGGGATAACGACGGCAGCATAGTACGCGCCCGACTTAACGCCCTCGATAGCCTTTTCGCGATTGTTGAGCACAACCCAATCGAAGCTCTCGTTGCCGCGTAGGGTGGCGGTCACGTTTTCGCCCACGTTAACCTCGACGGGGATCAAATCGCTCTCGTAACCCTCATCGGTGTTGACCACGGCGATCTTAAGATTGCCGGTGTTGCCGTACGGATCCCAGCTGCCGGCGATGTTAAACCACGCGTACAGACACGGTACGATAATGAGGCCCATCACGACAACCAAGCCGATCACGGAGCGAGACACGTTTTGGACATCGCGCTTAAACAGATGCAGGATGTTCTTCATTTATGCCTCACCTCCTTTGGAGTGCTTGCCAAGCGCGGTGGTATCTCCATCATTTGTGGCTGTGCTGTCGCTGCCCTGAGATTTATGGTGCGAGCCGATATGCGGCAAGCGGCCCGTGGACTGATCGCCGCCCTTGGCACCACGCTCGCTGGCGTTGAGGCCAAACATGTGGCGGGCGGCAGGAATGGCGGCCGTGTGTTCGCGCATCTCGCGACGCAGGTCCTCATCCGAAAGCGCCGAGATGCGCATCTGGGTATTGAGGCTCGCTCGGATATATTCGATATTGATAAGCCAGCCGCAGATGGCAATAACCGAGATGATCCAAATGACAAGCAGGATGATCTTGCCGTTATTGTCGATATCGAGAACCGTCGACAGGACAAAGAGCAGGACCTGAACGCCCACCACGGCGGCAAAACCGCCCTTGATGTAGTACGGGTAGCGATGTTCAAAGGCGACCGCATGATCGAGCAGTTCGCGACGGTACGAATCGGAATCGAGCATGACGCGCATGGCCGTGCGCAGCGAGTAGCGCTGGCGCGGCAGGTCGTTGGACTCGCAAATCATCATACCGGTCGTGGAGAGCTGTTTATCAAAGAGCAGGTTAAGGTTGAGCAGCAGCGGACGCAGCTGCAGGCCGATAAAGAGCGCCACGATCAAGAACACGCCCAGAATGCACAGGTTAAACAGGTAGTTGAACGAATACATGCCGCCGACCGTCTCGCGCAGCAGATTGATGCCGTAGGTAAAGGGCAGCAGCGGGTGCAGCCACTGGAAGAAGCCGGGCATCATCTCGATGGGGTACATGCCCGACGAACCCGGGATCTGCACGATGACGAGAATGACGCCGATAGCCTTGCCGATATGCTTAAACGTGGTGGACAGCGCATAGATGATATTGACGTAGGTGAACGAAATGGCGATGCCGCCCAGCACGAACAGCAGCGGGCTGACGCACTGCACGCCAATCACCAGATCGCCTACCGTAACGATGATGGCCTGCAACGCGCCCAGGATCACCATGAGCAACCAGCGGCCAAAGTAGCCCTGACGCGCGGTAAAGCTGCCGATGCCTTCGCGATCGACCTCGAGCTTGTAGATGGCGATAAGCACGTAGCCGCCCACCCAAAGCGCCAGGTTGGTATAGAACGGGGCAATGCCCGAGCCGAAGCTCTTAACCGGATAGATCGACTTGGACGCGAGCTCAACCGGAGATGCCATGAAGTCTGCGACGTCATTGACGTCGACGCCCATCAGATCGGCCAGCTCGCCCATGGACTCGGAGGTCTGCAGCGCCGCGATGTCATTGGCGGCGGTTGCAAGCTTGTCCTGGACCTTGGCAAGCGAGGAATCGGTCTGGGACAGCGTGGTCTTGGCCTGGCCGAGCGTAGCGCTAAGCTGCGCCAACGTGCCGCGCGCATTTGCAAGTGTAGGTGTCATACCCGAGACGATACCGGTCAGGTCGCCCGAAACGGCAGCAAAAGAGTCGAGCGCGCTCGAGGCCTTCGGCAGCGCGTTTTGGCCCAAGTCCGTCTGGGCTTGGCCAAGGTTGGTCGCACCGGTATGAATTGCGTTATTGATAGCGTCACTGGCACCCGAAACAGCCGCTGCGTCATTCGCCATGGCGCTCGACTGCGCGGACAGACCGTCCTTGATGCTCTGAAGCTTTTCATTCTGCTCTCGAAGCAAATCGATGGTCGATACAATGCGCGCGTCAATTTCCTCGGAACCTGTCGACGTGTCATTGGCGAGAATCTCCAAGTGCCCGATAACGGCCTTATTGTGGTCGATCGTCGCTTGAAGAGACTCGAGCGAGTTGTCGATACGGGTGGTCGTAGATGTGACCGCGCCCGTCAGCTTGCCGATGGCAGCGTTTGCGGAGGCTGACGTCTTGGTGAGCGCAAGGCTGCCTTCCGAGAGCGCCTTGGAGAGCGAGGCGACAGAGTTGCCCGCCGTGGCGCGAGCCTCGCCCAGCAGGTCATTGCCCTGGGAGATCGCCTGCGTCAGCGACGGCGCCTGACCCTGCAGACCGGCAAGTGCCGCATCTGCCGAGGCAATGGAACCACTCGTCTTATCGATGGCGGCATTCATGTCGCCAATCGAATCACGCACTTCGCCCAACGTATCGGAAGCCTCTGATACCGAACCGGCCAACGAATCCTGAGTCTGGGTTGCCTTGTCCTTTAAATCGACTCCGGCATCCTTGGCAATACTGGCGACGGTCTCGCCCACCGTGGAGACAAACTCCGAGTTGATCTGCTCCTCGATGGTATTGGCGCCAGTGTCGGTGACCTTGGGCGCAATAGCGCTCTTCTTCTCGTTGACGTAGTACGTGAGCTTCGGCTGATGGTAATTGCCATCGAGCATCGAAACAAGATTGTCGGAGAAGTTCTTGGGGATTACGATGGCCGCATAGTACTCACCACTCTCGACGCCCTCTTTGGCATCGGCGGCCGAATCGACGAAGGTCCAGCCCAGCTGATCGTTCTCCTTGAGCTGATCGACGACCTGGTCGCCCGCGTTGAGCTCGCCCACCAAGTCATTCTGAGTGCCCTGATCGTTGTTGGCGATGGCAATCTTGATACCTTGGGTGTTTCCGTACGGATCCCAGTTTGCCACGATGTTGTACCAGGCATACAGCGAGGGGATAACGCACACGCCCAGGGTAACCACCAAGGCGACGGGGTTCACAAGCAGTCGCTTAATGTCGCGCTTGAATATCGCAAAGGAGACCTTTGCGTTGGATAGTTTGCTGCCGAGACTCACGCTTGGACCATCCATCCTGTCGTTGAATCGAATCGTACTATCGACAACCATTGTACGTAGGCGCTTTAGTGCCTCGCGGCACAATGGTGCTGAGTTTTGCGGGTAGCAATATACTACGAAGATGAGTTAGTGTACAGTTGTACAGTATCTTTAATTTCAGCAGGTCACAAAACCACAGCCCGCACAAATTAGCAATCCGAATAGTCATTGGGAACGTTCTTAAACGACTAGTCAAACAAGAACGTCCCCCAACGACCACTTTTTCTCCGTCCCCAAGGGATCATTATTGGACCGTCGATGTTTTGGTAATGCCAGCGAGCGGTCACCAGAGCGAACAAATTGGCATGAAAAGAGGACGGCATAGACCTTCTGGTCATG
>DXMU01000045.1 GCA_019414025.1 Collinsella sp. | reverse complement strand
TATTTATTCAGTCCAAGTTTCGGGGCGCAGTTCACTGTCCCCTTTGTGGTGGTTTAGTTTACTGGGGCTAACTTATGGAGAAGCTATGGCGGGCGATATTGATGCAGCAAAGTAAACCACGGTGAACTATATTGGTTTCAGCAACGGAGCAGGCAATAGGCGATGAAAAAGCCTGCCCTGTTGAGTTTGATTCGCATTCCTCCCCTCTGTGCGATTCAACGGTGTACTTCGGGAACAGGCCCGCTGGCAACTATCTGCCAGCGGGCCTGTTCCTGTTTCGGTGAGGATTCAGCCTCACCGTCTATGTTGTGCGAAGGCGCTTTGCCTAGTACACCATGCCCATGGCGTCCTGAACCTCGGCAAGGGTCTGCTCGGCGATCTCATTGGCGCGACGGTTGCCCTCGTGCAGCACGTCCTTCACGTAATCCAGATCGTTCTCATAGCGCTGGCGACGCTCGCGGATCGGCGCGAAGTACTCGTTGACGGCCTCGGTCACGTACTTCTTGAGCTGGCCGGAGCCACCCATGCCAATCTCCTCGGCAATCTCGACTTCGGAACGGCCGGTGCAGATGGCGGCCGTCGAAAGCAGACCGGACACGCCGGGGCGGTTCTCGGGATCGAACGTGATCATGCGCTCGGAGTCGGTCTGGCTCTTCTTGATGCGCTTGGCCGTCTCCTCGGCGGTCATCGAGATGTTGATGGCGTTACCGTAGCTCTTGCTCATCTTGCGACCGTCCAGGCCCGGCAGCAGCGGGGTCTCGGACAGCAGTGCGTCGACCTCGGGGAACACCTTGCCGTAGCGGTTGTTAAAGCGGCGGGCGATGGTGCGGGTGAGCTCGATGTGCGGCAGCTGGTCGCGACCGACGGGCACCACATTGCCCTTGCAGAACAGGATGTCGCAGGCCTGGTGCACCGGGTAGGTGAGCAGAAGGCCGGTGAGCTCGTGGCCCGAGGCCTCCATCTCGGCCTTGACCGTGGGGTTGCGCGCCAGCTCGGCCTCGGAGACCAGCGACAGGAACGGCAGCATGAGCTGGTTTGCGGCGGGTACGGCGGAGTGCGCGTAGATCATGGTCTTGTCGGGGTCGATGCCGCAGGCAAGGTAGTCCATGACCATGTTGTACACGTTGTCCTGGATGTGCTCGGTCGTATCGCGGTCAGTGATGACTTGGTAGTCGGCGATGAGCACGTTGGTCTTGGCGCCCATGTTCTGCAGCTCAACACGGCCCTTGAGGGTGCCGAAGTAGTGACCCAGGTGCAGACGGCCGGTGGGGCGGTCGCCGGTGAGCATGGTGAACTTCTCGGGCGTTTTGGCCAGGCCCTCGCGAATGGCGTTGCTCTTTTGCAGCGCGACTTCGTAGCTGTTCTCGTTTGGCATGATTGCTCCTAACGTATGTTCATGGGTCAAGATGATAACGCGTTTATTGGAGGGGCGGGTCGTAAGTAGGCGAGGGGCGGGAGAGCGGCGGCTTGTGCGATGGGCGCGGCGTGGCTGCACGTTTGGCCGGCGGCGTCTGGACGCATCCTCGGCAGCTTACCCTAGCGCCTGTGGTGGCGCTCTTCCTTGCGTTCTTCTGCTGCCTGCTCCTCTTGCTTAAAGGCGGGATCGTCGGGGGTGACGAGCTCGTCCTCGTGCGTGCGCTTGTTGTAATGGTGACGCAACACGGGCTCAAACAGATGCAGATGCTTGGCAAAGGCCGCCGAGCCAATGGCGAGCACGGTAAAGATGAGCACGCGCATGGGCGCCTCGACCTGGTTGATCGCGGCGGCGCCGGCCGAAAGCATAATGCACCAGGCGTAGATGAGCAGCACAGCCTGCTTTTGGTTGTAGCCCTCTTGGATCAGGCGGTGGTGGATGTGGCCCTTGTCGGCCTGCCCGATGCTAATGTGGGCGCGCTTGCGGCGCACGATGGCGCTAAACGTGTCGATGATGGGCACGCCGGCAACGATGAGCGGGATGATAAGCGAGGTGAGCGCGGCGGTGCGGCTCACGTTGAGTAGCGAGATGGAGCCCAGCGCAAAGCCCAGAAGCAGCGACCCCGAGTCGCCCAAGAAGATGCTTGCGGGGTTGAAGTTGTAGCGCAAAAAGGCCAGACAGGCGCCAAAGAGCGCAATGGAGAGCGCGGCGGCGTCGATGCGGCCCGAGAGAACGGCCATCGAAAACATGGTGAACGACGCGATGCCGCAGATGCCCGTGGCTAAGCCGTCGAGGCCGTCGATGAGGTTAATGATGTTGGTGAATGCCACCAGATAGATCACGGTGATGGGGTAGGCGAGCCATCCGAGCATGATTTTGCCGGGGGCAAACGGGTTGACAATGACGCCGATGCGCAGGCCACCCACGCAGGCGATGAGCGCAGCGAGGACCTGTCCGGCCAGCTTTTGCTTGGGCTTGAGCTGGATGACGTCGTCGATAGCGCCGGTCGCAAAGATGACGGTAAAGGAGAGCGCCAGCATGGGATAGCTAATGTGAAGGCGCGGGTGCGGCACCAGGACGGGCGGCCAGCCTAGGTGCCAGGTGCCTAGGATTTGCACAATGCAGGCAACGACCAGGCCCAAAAACACCGCCGTTCCGCCCAAACGCGGGATGGGCTTGGTGTTGATGCGGCGCTTGGAAGGATAGTCGACGGCGTCGAGCTTAATTGCCAAGCGCTTGACCAGGGGCACCATGAGGAAGGTCGTGATAAAGGCCGCCGCTGCCACGCATAGGTACGGTATGTAGCTCGGGGATGAAGCCATGAATCTAAAAACCGCCAAGCGTCGAAGGAAAAGGTCAGAAGAACGCCATGCGCAAAGGGCATAGCCGAACCATGATACTCGACCACGGGGGGTGCATGGAATTGCATGCAGCGATAATCACGCGCTTACCAGATATTGGGATGTTGTCGATGGCTTGTCGGGATACCGGCGGGGATCCATATGGGCTGTAATGGTGGTTTTCGGCAAATGAAAACCACCCCCCACGTTACGAAAATGAACCCACCTAAAACAGGTGGGTGCCCTCATCGACTGTTCCAGCGTCCTTAACAACGAAGGATACCTGTACTAGGTACGACTGTGTGGGCTCCCTAAATAAACGCGACGGTTCACCCAGTTGCTCCGCGGGGGGCGGAATACCTACATCATAAAGCGGCACTTTGTCGATTCCAGTCTTGACATTATAAAAATCGTGTCGGACGATTACGGCGCCTTGGGCTCGAGCCGTCTGTGCGGTTGGTCCCTTTACGTTTGAGCTGCTGAATCATTGTTTTGGAGCATGTTTTTATGCCGACGTCGTTGACCGAACTTTTTTCGCCCGCCTGCCATTTGTGTCCGCGCCGTTGCGGTGCGGCGCGCGACGAGGGCACGCGTGGCGTGTGCGGCGCCGACAACACGCTTAAGGTGGCCCGCGCAGCGCTTCATATGTGGGAGGAGCCGCCTATCTCGGGCGAGGCCGGCTCGGGTACGATTTTCTTTAGCGGCTGTTCGCTCAAATGTATCTACTGCCAAAACCACGAGATCTCGACGGGCAATTTCGGTCTTGAGATTTCGCCCGAGCGTTTGGTCGAGATTATGCTGGAGCTGCAGGACCAGGGCGCCAATAACATCAACCTGGTGACGGCGACGCACTATGCGCACCTGTTGCCTGCCACGATTGCCGCGGCACGGACGCGCGGGTTGGTCATCCCAATTGTCTACAACACGAGTGGTTACGAGCGCGCGAGTGCCGTGGCGGCGCTGGGCGACCTGGTCGACGTGTGGCTTACGGACTTTAAATATGCCGATGCCGGGCTTGCGCAGTCGCTTTCTCATATTAAGGACTACCCGCGCGTGACCGTGTCGGGTCTGGCCCAGATGGCGCGCGAGATTGAGCGCCGCGGGGGAGAACTGGTAGACGAGGACGGGCTCATGAGGCGCGGCATGATCGTGCGTCACCTGGTGCTGCCGGGGCATGCCGACGATTCGTGCCGCGTGTTAGACCTGGTGTGGCAGACGGTGGGCGACGTGCCGATCTCGGTCATGAACCAGTACACGCCCAATGCACTCATGCGCGAACAAGGCGGCGACCTGGCGCGCGCCGTGACGCGCGAGGAGTATGAGCAGGTGCTCGACCATGCCGACGACCTGGGCTTTACGACGATGTTTTGGCAAGAAGGCGGCGCGGTAGACGAGAGCTTTACCCCGGCGTTCGATACCACCGGTGTTCTTACTAGTGCTCAAACCAGCTAATCTGGGACGAGGCTCTTTGAGTAGTCTTTTTGGGACTGTTTTAGCTACCCCTGCCGCTGTTCGACCAAACCGTTCGCGTTGTCTGTCGGGGTAGCTAAAACAGCCGCGCCCCAAAAAGACTGGTTATTGGGCGTTGACAGTTGGCGAGCCGTAGGTAAAATATCGACTTGTCCTGGGGACGTAGCTCAGTTGGGAGAGCGCTGCCGTCGCATGGCAGAGGCCGAGGGTTCGACTCCCTTCGTCTCCACCCTTGGATTTGATAAGCCGCTGACATTGTGTCGGCGGCTTTTTTTAAAAGAAAGGGCTGTACCATGGCCGAGCTTGAGTCCCAACCACTGTCTGCCGAGGAGCGCGCCGAGTTGGAAGAGCTCCGCGCCGAGAAAGCTCGTCGCGAGGCCCAGGAAGAGGCACGCCGCGAGCGTGAGGAGCTGGCCGCCCTGCGTGCCGAGCGCGAGAAGGCCGAGGAGGCCGCCGCGAACGTCGCCCCCGCGCCCAAGCCCGCCGCCGCGAAGCCCGCGCCCACCGCACCTAAACCTCAGCCTAAAAAGGTCGCTCGTTCCAAGTCCGTCGAGCCCAAGCCGAGCCGTGACGAGATGACCTTTGCCCAGCGCATGGTTACCTCCAAGGAGCCTACGGGCGAGAACGAGATCCCTGGCATGGCGCCGGCTCAAAAAATCATCATTGTCCTTGCCCTCATCGCGTTTGTCATCTTTATGGGCTACACGATCCTGACCAGCATGGGCCTGCTCTAGCCCATTCGCGCTGGGTGCCATGCCCGAACACTCTGCCCTTTTCCAACCCTCAACCTCTGCACAACGCATCCGAAAGGTCGCCCCATGGCTTTGACCGACATCTCGCATCCCACCGACATTGCAATGCTCACCGATCTGTACGAGCTCACTATGGCCCAGGGCCTGTGGGAGAGCGGCAAGGCCAATGAGCAGGGTTGTTTTACCGCGTTTTACCGCGACCATCCCTTTGGCAGCGCCTATGCCGTCATGTGCGGTACCGCCGAGCTGCCCGAGCTGGTCGAGAACCTGCGCTTTACGCCCGAGGATATCGACTACCTCGCCTCACTCCAGGCCCCGGCCGGCGGTGCGATGTTCAAGCCTGCATTTCTCGACTACCTGCGCGATTTTCGTGCACATGTAAACATCGACGCCGTCCCCGAGGGCGAGCTCGTCTTTCCGCGCGAACCCATGGTTCGCGTCACCGGTCCCGCGCTGGAGTGCCAGCTGCTCGAAACGGCGCTGCTCAACATCGTCGGCTTCCAGACGCTTGTCGCCACCAAGACGGCGCGCGTGGTGCTGGCGGCGGACGGCCGTCCCGTTGCCGAGTTTGGCCTGCGCCGCGCCCAGGGTCCCGATGGCGGGCTGGCCGTCGCGCGCGCGAGCTACGTTGCCGGCTGCTCCTCTACGTCCAATGTGCTCGCCGGCCGCCGCTACGGTATTCCCGTCTTTGGCACGCATGCGCACAGCTGGGTCATGAGCTTCGACTCCGAGCTCGAGGCCTTCCGCGCCTTTGCCAAGTCGAGCCCCAAGAACTGCACGCTGCTCATCGACACCTACGACGTACGCGAGGGTTGCGAGCATGCCATTACGGTTGCCAAGGAGATGGAAGCGGTGGGCGAGCGCCTGTCGGCCATTCGCATCGACTCCGGCGACCTCGCCAAGCTCTCCAAGTATGTGCGCGGCCGTTTTGATGCCGAGGGCCTGCCCTATGTGGGGATCTCGGTTTCTAACGATTTGGATGAGTACACGATTCAGTCGCTGCTCGACCAGGGCGCGCCTATCGATAGCTTTGGCGTGGGCACCAAGCTCGCGACCTGCTACGACCAGCCGGCGCTGGGCGGCGTGTACAAGCTCGCCGCCCGCCGTGCGAGTGAGACGGACCCGTGGACGCCGGTGGTCAAGCTCTCCGAGCAGCCCTACAAGCGCACGATCCCGGGTGTGCAACGCGTGCGCCGTTATTACGACGGCTTTGGCGGCCCGGTCTGCGACATGATCTACGACGAGGACCATCTGGCGGGGGAGGGCGCCGCGCGCGGCAATACCCTCGTGGCCGTGAATGATGCCGCTCTGGTGACCGACGTGTCCGAACTTGAGTATCGCGAGCTGCTGGTGCCGATCGTGCGCGATGGCAGTGCGGTGGCTCCGCGTGAGAGCATCCAGGACGCGCGCGAGCGTTGCGCCTGGGCACTTGACCATCTGGACGCAGCTTTCAAGCGCTTCCTGTACCCGCAGACCTATGTGGTGGGCATGGAGCAGGGCCTGGCTCAGGTGCGCGACGAGCTCGTGCGCAAGAACATGGCTGCGGCTTCGGCCTTCCCCTGGGCAAAATGATCCGAAGGGGACGGAGGAAAACGGATCATTTTCGTCCGTTCCGCACCAGGCGCCCCGACTGCCCCAGCTCGCCCGAACGCTCGACATTCGATTGGTTTGACGTATGACGACTTCTTATAAAACGATGGTGGTAAAGATCGGTTCGTCCACGGTGGTGGGCGCCGACGGCAAGGTCAACCGCGCCTTTATCGGCGGGCTTGCCGACCAGGCCGCAGCGCTGCGCGAGTTTGGCTGGCGCCTGGTCGTGGTGAGCTCGGGTGCCATTGCCTGCGGCTATCCCGTGCTGGGCTTCGACCGCAAGCCGGTCGGTGACCTGCCGAGCCTGCAGGCCTGCGCCTCGGCCGGTCAGTGCATCATCTCGTCGGCCTACGACGAGGAGTTCCATGCGCGCGACCTGCTCACCTCGCTCGTGCTGCTCACGCGTCACGACACGGCGCGCCGCACGTCCTACCTGCACGCGCGCGACGCCCTGCTGCGCCTGGTGGAGCTGGGCGTGGTGCCGGTCGTCAACGAGAACGACACCGTTACCGTCGATGAGATCAAGTTCGGCGACAACGACACGCTGGCGGCGCTTGTGAGCTGCCTGGTTTCTGCCGATCTGTGCGTGACGCTCTCGGACATCGATGGCCTCTACACCGCCAATCCGCATGAGGATCCGACGGCCGAGTTTATCCCGGTCGTGCATAAGATCGATGCCAAGATTATCGCCTCGGCGGGCGATTCTTCCACATCGGTGGGTACGGGCGGCATGATCACCAAGATTCGCGCGAGCCGCATTCTCATGACGGCGGGCATTCAAAGCGTGATTTGCTCGGGCGAGGAGCCCGATGCGCTCGTGCGTCTGGCCCGCGGCGAGAGCGTGGGTACGCTGTTCGATCCGCCGGCGGAGCGCCTGGACATTGCGCCGCGCAAGTTGTGGATCGCACTGGGTGACAAGGCGCATGGCTCGGTGACGGTCGATGATGGCGCCGCGAAGGCGCTGGTCAGCCGCGGATCGTCGCTGCTCGCGGTGGGTATTCGCGAGGTCGATGGCCAGTTTGCCGAGGGCGATGTGCTCGACGTGTGCGACCCGAGCGGCATGGTTGTCGCCCGCGGTATCGCCGAGGCCGATTCGGACGTGCTGGAGCTCGCCGCCGGCCGCCGCCAGGACCAGATTGCCAGCAACCGCCTGCTCGCAGACCTGGCCGAGAAGCCCGCAATCCATAGGGACAACTTGATAGTGTTTGCATAAAGAGAGGCAGCGCTGCGGCTCGTTTTGCCAGCAGTGCTGCCTCTCCTTTTCCGGCACTTGGGGACGTTCCTATTGTGCCGGCAGGTGGGGACACTCCTTTGCTAGAAGATTCGGCGCAGGTCTCCGCGGTTGAGGGACTCGTCGAAGAGGTGCTTGAATACCACACTGCCGTGCAGGCCGTCGTGCTCGAACTCGTTGGTTACCCAGGCGTGCGAGTTGCCCACGCGGCTGAGCGTGTCGAGCTGCAGACTCGAATCGACGTACATGTCATCGAAGTACACCGCGGCCTGGAGCGGCACCTCGTTGCAGGCCAGGCGCTGCGGGTCATAGATCTTGTCCCAGCTGGTGTCTTCCATCAGCAGGTCCATGGCGGGCTTGAAGGGCTTGAGCTCGGGCATCTGCTCGAACATCCACGGGAACATGGCCTCGCCGGTAAACATGAGCGGGCGCGCGAGGGTGTCGAACTCGGCGTGGTGTGCCTTCTCTTCAGCTGCGGCCCAGCCAATGGGCATAGTGTCACCGTCGGCGTATATGAACTCCTGCAGCGTCCAGTACAGCGGATTCGTGCGCGTGTTGGTGCGCTCGAAGGCGCGCATCAAAAAGCTGTCGGATACCGAGGAGCCGCAGCTCAGCGTACCGTCGCCTGTAACAAACGCGTGATCGATAATCCAATGCATGCGCTCAAAGCTCGGCTTCATGCCAAAGTCGCTGCCCATGAGCTGTAGGCGCTCGACCGTCATTGGCGAGCCGTCGGGCAGTACGGGCTTCTGAGCCTCGAGCGCATCGGCCAGGGCTGCCACGCGCTCGACATCGGCGGGGTAACGGTCGTAATACTGCTGCGTCTTGGCGGCCATGCGCGGGAAGGTGTGCGCGTAGACCTCGCTGGCGCTCGCCGGCACGTGCGGAATGCCGCCGCAGGTAAAGCTTGCCGCCACGCCCTCGGGGAAGAGCGACAGATAGCTCAACGTCAAAAAGCCGCCGTAGCTCTGCCCGAGTGTGACCCAGGGCTTGCCGCCAAAGCCCACCAGGCGCAGGTACTCAAAATCGCGCACGATGGAGCTGGCGAGGTGACACTTGAGGAAGTCCGCCTGCGAGCGGGCCGCATCGGAGCCTGCCGCCTCGGCGCGCTCGCCCAGTGCGGCAATCGTGCGCCCGTCTACACAGCTGCTGCGCCCGGTGCCGCGCTGGTCGGGCAGCACGACGCGGAAATGCTTGACGGCCTCTTCGATCCAGCCATCGCTTGTGGGCGACAGCGGACGCGGGCTCTCGCCACCGGGGCCACCCTGCAAAAAGAGAAGGAGCGGCAGGTCGTCGTTGATGCGGTCGGGTGCGCAAACCACACGGTAGAAGAGCTTGATGCTCTCGGGCGCGCCGGCGATGGGTGTCGGTATAGCGCCGCGGCGCATGGTGCTGCCGACGGCCAGGAGCATCGGCTCCAGGCCGCGCCAGTCGAGGGGGACGTCGATGCTGTGGTCCTCGACATACAGGCCGGGGACGTGGTACGAAGTGATGAGGGCCATGTGAGTCTTCCGTTCGTTGCGGTGTTTCGGGTTGACCAATTCTACCGCCGTGGGCGAGGCCATGCGCAAATCGGCTACCATGGTTGCAAACT
Organism: Collinsella sp.; assembly: GCA_019414025.1. Lineage (GTDB taxonomy): Bacteria > Actinomycetota > Coriobacteriia > Coriobacteriales > Coriobacteriaceae > Collinsella. The sequence continues at coordinate 1,371 of DXMU01000045.1, read as the reverse complement.
TCTAGGAGAAAGGGCCGCCCATGTCGGTCGATATAGCCACGTATGTCCACGATCTTGCCGTTGCCGCCAAGGCGGCGTCGGCCTCGCTTGCCACGGCGAGCGATGAACAGCGCCAGGAGGCCGTGCGCGCCATGGCCGCAGCGCTGCGCAACGGTATCGACTCCATCGTTGCCGCCAACGAGCTCGATATGTCCGCCGCGCGCGATGCGGGTACCTCGGCCGGACTGCTCGATCGTCTGCTGCTGACGCCCGAGCGCGTTGAGGGCATGGCCGTCGGCCTGGAGAAGCTCGCCGAGCTGCCCGATCCTGTCGGCCGTGTGCTCGACCACCGCGTGCTCGCAAGCGGCGTGGACCTCACCCGCGTGAGCGTGCCGTTGGGCCTGGTCGCCATGGTGTACGAGGCGCGCCCCAACGTGACGGCCGACGCCGCGGGCATCTGCATCCGCACCGGCAACGCCTGCATTCTGCGCGGCGGCTCGCTGGCCTATCACTCGTGTGCCATGATTGCCGAACTGCTGGCCGATGCGCTCGAGGCCAAGGGCTTCCCGCGCGAGGCCGTGTCGATGATCGAGTCTACCGACCGCGAGGCCACCGGCGAGCTCATGAAGCTCCGCGGCGTCGTCGATGTGCTCATTCCGCGTGGCGGTGCGGGCCTGATCCAGCGCTGCGTGCGCGAGTCGCTCGTTCCGGTGATCGAGACGGGCACGGGTAACTGCCACATCTACGTGCATGAATCCGCCGACTTCGATAAAGCGCTCAATATTATCGTCAACGCTAAGACACAGCGCGTGGGCGTGTGCAATGCCGCCGAGTCGCTGCTGGTCGACCGTGCCGTGGCCGATGCGTTTTTGCCCGCGGTCGTGGCCGTGCTGCATGACCACGGCGTGCTCATTCACGGCGACGAGGCCACGTGCGCCGCATGCGCCGACGCCGGGCTTGCCGAGGGCGATGACTACGTTGCCGCGACTGAGGAGGACTGGGGTCGCGAGTATCTGACGCTCGAGATGAGCGTGAAGGTCGTGGCGAACGAGGACGAGGCCATCGCGCACATCAACCGCTACGGCACGATGCACTCCGAGGCCATCGTTGCAGAGGACACGGATGCTTGCGAGCGCTTCCTGGACGAGGTCGATGCCTCGGCCGTGTATGCCAACGCCAGCACGCGCTTTACCGACGGCGGCGAGTTTGGCCTGGGCGCCGAGATTGGCATCTCGACCCAAAAGCTCCACGCCCGCGGCCCCTTTGCCGCCGAGGCCCTCACCACCTACAAATACAAGCTCCGAGGCACCGGCCAGGTCCGCCCCTAACGCCCGCGCAAACAAAAACCACCACAAAGGTGCCTGTGAACTGCCTCCCATTTCTTGGACATCG